>CAYYZH010000020.1:0-1201 GCA_964475765.1 uncultured Limibaculum sp. | reverse complement strand
GCGATCTCGAGGCCATCGGGTCCGGCTTCGGCATAGGGGACCGCCTTGAGACCAAGCGCGTTGAGATCGATCAGCACCTGTGGCGCGCCCAAGCCTTCCTCGGTGATCGGATAACTGAGGACCCTTCGGGCAAGATGTTCAGAAACCAGCAGGCGGTTCCTTGTGTGGTCGAGGAAAACACCATTGCCATAGCGTAGCCCTGTGGCATGCCTGCTCAGCGAGCCATCCGCGTCGAGATAGTAGATCGCCCCTTCGGCGGGCGCCAGGATCGAGAATGCACCGGGATCTGTGAACCAGACGCCGCCTTTGGCATCTGCAAAAGCATCGTTCGGATCACGCAGGCGGTTCCCCTCACGGTCTCTTTCGATCATTCGCCCCAGCCGTCCCTGGGCGTCAACTAAAGCAAGCGCGCCCTCGAGATGGCAGAGAACCAAAAAGCCTTCTCCGTAGGGCGCAATCGCTGTTGGGCCGCAGCCGTCCCGATGAAAGAACGCTTCGGGATCTCCGGCGCCATCCCGGCGCATCACCTTGTGCGCTGTCATCTCGGCCCAATAGAGGGTGTCGCCCTGCCAGAGCGGGCCTTCCGGATAGAGCGCGTCCCAGCTTTCGGCGCGCACCAGCCCAGCCCAAAGGACCAGCACTGCCGCCAGTCCTCTCATCCCGGCGCGCGCCGCCCGATGGCTATGAGCGCCAGCGCAATTGCAGCGGTGATCGCGGCAAAGATCAGCGTGATGGCCTGCGAGCCTATGGCCGGGATCAGCCAGAAAGTTGTCGCCCAGACGCCCAAAATGTTCCCGCAGGTCGAGATCCCGTAAACCATACCGGTCTGGCGCCCGCTCGCCTCGGTCGAGATCAGCAAAAGCCGTACCGCAAACGGTGAGAAACAGGCGATCAGCACAAGCGGCACGAAGATCAGGCCCGCCGTGGCAACCGTTACCCCGATGCGCCCGTCCCCGACATTGGCGATGACCCACTCGATCATCGGATCCTTTAGGATCGGTATCGCGGCCATGGCCACAGCGGCCAGCATGACGAGGACGCCGAGAACACCGGCGCGGGGCGCACGGTCAACCAGCCGGCCACCGAGGAAATAGCCGACCATCAGCGCGAACAGGGTAACCGAGATGATCGCCGCCCAGGTATAGATGCCCGAGCCGAAGAACGGGTTGAGATAGCGACTGCTCAGCATCTCGAAGCCCAT
>CAYYZH010000019.1:0-36885 GCA_964475765.1 uncultured Limibaculum sp. | reverse complement strand
AAATCGGACCGCGTTAGGCGCTCAACCCACCATGCACGGTCGGCAGGTCGAGAGCGCGGAAGCCGTAGTGGCGCAGCCAACGCAGATCGCTGTCGAAGAACGCACGCAGGTCGGGGATGCCGTATTTCAGCATGGCCATGCGGTCGATGCCCATGCCAAACGCAAAGCCCTGGTAGACTTCCGGGTCGATGCCGCCATTGGTCAGCACCTTGGGGTGCACCATTCCGGAACCAAGGATCTCGAGCCAGTCATCCCCCTCGCCCAGTTTGAGCTGACCGCCCTCCCACGAGCATCGGATATCGACCTCCGCCGACGGCTCGGTGAACGGGAAGTGGCTGGCACGAAAGCGTAATTCGACGCCGTCGACCTCGAAGAATGCCTTGCAGAACTCCTCAAGCGTCCATTTCAGCATGGCCATCGAGATGTCTTTGTCGATCACCAGCCCTTCGACCTGGTGGAACATCGGCGTGTGGGTCTGGTCATAGTCGGACCGGTAAACGCGGCCGGGCGCAATGATCCGGCAGGGCGCTCCGTGCGCCTCCATGTGCCGGATCTGGACGGGGCTGGTATGCGTGCGCAGCACGTTGCGCGGGCGGTTATCACCCTCGGCGCGGGCCATATAGAACGTGTCCATCTCGGTCCGCGCGGGGTGCTCGGCCGGGATATTCAGCGCATCGAAGTTATACCAGTCGCTGTCGATATGCGGCCCCTCGGCCACGGTGAAACCGAGGTCGGCGAATATTGCGGTTAACTCATCGGTAACCTGAGAAATCGGATGAATTGTCCCAGTATTCGCAGGCCGCGACGAGAGCGTCACATCCAGCCACTCCGTTTTCAGACGCTCTTCGAGAGCCGCATCCGCCAGCGATGACTTGCGCGCCGCGATTGCGGAGTTGATCTCTTCTTTCAACGCGTTGAAAGCGGGCCCGGCGGTCTGGCGCTCTTCTGGCGTCATCTTGCCAAGTTCGCGCATCATCAGCGCGATCTCACCTTTTTTGCCCAACGCCGCCACGCGCACCGCCTCGATGGCAGCCTCGTCTGCGGCGTTTCCAATTGAGTCCAGGTACTTAGTCCGGATTGGTGCGAGATCCTGCATCACTTAACCCTCTATCAACGGCGCGGGGATACCACGCGGGACGGGGAATTCAAGTCGACTGCGCGGCAAGGGCGGCCAAACGCTGCGCAACTTCGCCAGGCACCTGATCAGGCGGCGCAGTCTGAAACGGCTCGGCAATGCCAAGCGCTCGGGCAAGAAGCATCGCTGCCAACCACGCCCCAGCGGCATTCGCATGATACCGGTCGCGCGCATAAAGGTTTAGCCCGGCATCGGTCGCGATTTGCCAGATCCGGCCGACCGGTGCATGCGCAGCCCCAAGGCGTTTGGCCTCGGCGGCGTAATGCTGGTGAACTTGCTCTGCCATCTCAGCTGGGCTGGAGGGCGTACCCGATCTGCCATACAGCCGATGTTCGGCCTGACGCGGCCAGGTCTCGAACAATACAGTTCTTGCGAACCGGTCGCTAAACGCCGTCATGGCCTCTCGCGATCGTTGCCGCGCTGTCGCCGTCAGCGGCGCAGTCGAGTGATCCTGCAGCACGACCGTCGCCTGCAAACGAGTGGGGTGCTCTTCCGCCAAATGCCGAGCAAACCCGATCTGGTCCCAAAGATGTGCGCCATTGGACGTGTGCGGATGACATGTCGCCGTCATCCCAGATGCCGCGGCGATCCGGCAAACAAGGGACGGGATCGCATGTTGCCGCGTGAAGGAATTCCCTACGAAGAAGATCAACCCCTCGGGCAGATCATGGGGGAACCGCGCCTGAGCCGGGACAGCCGACATCGCCAGCGCGCCACCGATAAGGGCGCGCCGGGTCAGCATCAGTCCATGCCTTCCAACTCGTCGATCATCGAGCCGATCAGGCTGAGACCCTTGTCCCAAAACGCCGGGTCAGAGGCATCGAGACCGAAGGGCGCGAGCAATTCCTTGTGGTGAAGCGATCCACCCGCGGCCAGCATCGCGAAATACTTGTCCTGAAAACCCGGATCGCCCTGCTCATAGACCGCATAGAGTGCATTCACCAAACCATCGCCGAACGCATAGGCGTAGACGTAGAACGGCGAGTGTATGAAGTGGGGCACGTAGGCCCAGAACGTGTGGTATTCGGGCTCGAGATTGATCGCGGGGCCGAGGCTCTCGCCCTGTACCGCCATCCAGATCTCACCGATTTGCTCGGAGGTCAGTTCGCCCTCACGCCGCGCGGCATGGATGCGCCGCTCGAACTCGTAGAACGCGATCTGGCGGACCACCGTGTTGATCATGTCTTCGACTTTGCCCGCAAGCATGGTCTTACGCACGGTCTGATCCGGCGCGGCATCCAGCATCTTGCGGAAGGTCAGCATCTCGCCGAACACCGACGCGGTTTCAGCCAGGGTGAGTGGGGTTGAGGAGAGGAGTTCGCCCTGTCCGGCGGCGAGGCGTTGATGAACCCCATGGCCAAGCTCGTGCGCAAGGGTCATCACATCGCGTGGTTTGCCCAGATAATTCAGCATCACATAAGGATGCACATCAGTCACTGTCGGGTGGGCGAACGCGCCCGGCGCCTTACCCGGTTTGACGCCTGCATCAATCCAGCCCTTGTCGAAGAACGGCTCGGCCAGTTCGGCCATCTTTGGGCTGAAGCCAGAATACGCGTCCATCACGGTCTGGCGGGCCTCGGTCCACGGCACCGTGCGGTCATCGGTCTCGGGCAGCGGCGCGTTACGGTCCCAATACTCCAACCGCTCCAAGCCCAGCCACTTCGCCTTCATCGCATAATAGCGGTGCGAAAGATTGGGATAGGCCGATTGCACCGCTTCGCGCAGCGCATCGACAACTTCGGGCTCGACCTGATTGGCGAGGTGTCGGCCATGATCGGCGGTCGGCAGCTTGCGCCAACGGTCCTCGACCTCCTTCTCCTTGGCGAGCGTGTTGGTGATGCGCGTGAAGAGCCGGATGTTCTCGCCCATGCCCTTTGCCACAGCACGCCCACCGGCCTCGCGTCGTGACCGATCTGTGTCGGAGAGGAGGTTCAGCGTTGCTTCCAGCCCGAGCGGTTCGTCCTCACCCTCGACATCAAAGGTGAGCCCCGCCATCGTCTCATCAAAGAGGCGGTTCCAGGCGGAGGACCCGACGACGGACTGGTCGTGCAGGAACTTCTCCAACTCGTCCGAAAGCTGGTAGGGTTTGAGCGCGCGCAACCGGTCGAGCCAGGGCTTGTAGCGCGCAAGCTCCGGGCTAGCGGCAATTGCGGTGGCCAGATGTTCTTCGTCCAGCCTATTGAGTTCGAGCGTGAAGAACACCAGTGGCTGGGTCAGGTCGGTGATGTTTGACTGACAATCACCCATGAATTTAGCTCGCGCCGGGTCTTGCGTGTTCTGTTGATAAAGGAGCCCGGCGAACGACATGATACGTCCAAGAACCCGGTCGATGTCCTCATAGTCCCTGACGGCCCTGGCCAAACCATCGCCATCCAGACCGCCCAGCTTGCCTTCGTAGTCGGCCCCAAACTTGGCGCAGGCGGCCTTCGCCGCCTCCATATCGTGGACCAACTCAGGTGCGTCCATGCTCGCGTAGAGGTCGCTTAGATCCCACTCCGGCAGATCACCGAATTCGCCGCCCCCCGCGCCATCGCCAACAGCGTCGAAGGGCAGATCGGGGAGGATTGCAAAGCGGAAAGGGGACATGGGCAGGATTCCTGTGTGACCGTCTCGGCCTACACATAGGCTAGCCGGCAGCGCCGGGAAACCCCGCCATTGCCGCAGATCGCAGAGGAGTGAGATGGCTTGGCGTCAGATCCTGACGCCGTCGCCGAGATCCGTTTGAGTTTCGTCGCGGCTGGGAAGCTCCGGTGCGTCCGGCCGTCGCCGAATAATGATATCTCCGTTCGGCAAGACCTCTGGCATCTGATAGTGACGCGGGTCGTCGACCACATCGAACTCGCGCATGGTCTCAAGCGCCTGGTTCATCAGCGGCTCCACCGTCTTCAATGCATCGTCCAGCGCTGGTGCCATCTTTTCCATAAGGTTGCGCAACGCCTTGTCCAGCGTCTCGCCCAAGTCCTGCTCCGGGGAGGATTGTGCGTGGGCAGGGAACGCCAGAAGCGTCGCCGTTAAAAGCGTCGGGAAAAGGAACTGCAGTTTACCCATAGACGCTCTCCGTCAATCGGCCCCTCATTTATACATGGTGACACGTACCGGTCTGCGCAACCATTTAGCCCGTCCCAAAAGAAAACCGCCCCGCGCCGGAGCGCGAGGCGGTCTAATCGAGAACCCGTCTTTTTAGTTTGACAGGTTGATCGTCACACGACGGTTCAAAGGCTCGCGCACATTGTCGCCCGTCTGAACGGCCAGGTCGTTCTCCGAACGGCCAGCCAGGGTCATCGCGTTCGACGGCACGCCGCGCTCGACCAGAGCGTCCGCCACACGGCGGGCACGCCGCTCGGACAGGCCCTGGTTGTACTGCTGCGAGCCAACCGTATCTGCGTGGCCGACCAGCGACAGTGCGGTTGCACCGATCTGCTGAACAGCTGCGACCACTTCGTCGAGCGTCTGACGCGCGCGATCGGTTAGGTTCGTACGGTTGAAGCCGAAGTACACCACGAAGTCACCGGTGGCGCCGCCACGGCATGCTGCAAGGGCTTCATCAAGAAGGGCCCGCGCATCAGCCGGCGTAATGCAGTAGGTATCACCGCCACGCAGGGCTTCCAGATACTGATCCCACATCGCCTGCGCACGTGCACATGCTTCGGGACGAGCCCCTTTGTTCGCCGTGATGGTATCAACGACGCTCTGGTACATGCCAGCCGCGTCGCCACCAACGCCGAGCTGATCCGGCGACCAAGGCGCAGGCTCAACACCAGCCTCAGCCTGCTTGGCCTTAGCGATGTAAGCCGTTGAATTCCGCCAGCGCACATCCCTGAAAGCAGCCCGACGGCCGACTTCAGTATATTCCTTGGCCAGCGCACCTGTGAAACCCGCTCCCCCATGGTCGGCCTTCAGGTAACGCTCGGCTCCGAAAGTCGCGCCAAGCGACGATCCGGGCAGGTTGCTGCAGCCGGCGAGAGCAAGCGCCGCAGTGCCCAGCAGCAAATGAGTTACAGTCTTCATCCCTCTCTCCGTTCCGTATCGGGCCGCATTTTGCCTTGCCCGGGAATTGCTTTTACCGGCGAATGCCGATCCGCAGATATTCCTCTGACATGAATGTGCAAAAAGCACAATCCACCAAAACGGGATTTTTGCTGCGGTGTCGTACTTTATCGCCGCTAGTGCACATAAACAACAGTTTGGCCCAGACCTGCGGCAATTGCGTCAAATTGCAGGCAAAGGAACGGGAGAATCCGGTTCAAGACGCGGTTTGGTCACTGAATATCAACCAAAACCGCACCAAGTTAGCTGACCCGAACTCAACCCGGCACAGTTGATGAGCTTGAAACTTCTGATTGCAGACGATGACGCACAGCAGCGGCGGTATCTGACGGCTGTGCTAGGCGCATCTGGATTCGAGGTGACAGCAGTCAACGACGGTAAACCGGCCCTCGAGGCACTTACCAGGACCGGTGGTCCTGCTTTTGATCTGGCTCTGATCGATGTCCAGATGCCGGGCATGGACGGAATTTCAGTCGTAAAGGAAGCCCGGAGCAAAGACTGCGCCATTCCGCTGTTGATCCTCACCGCCGACGGATCGGTATCTCGCGCGGTCGAGGCGATGCGCGCGGGGGCAAACGACTTTCTGATCAAACCTGCGGGGCCGGAGCGGCTCGAAGTTTCCATTCGCAACGCGCTGACTATGGCCGATCTCAGCTCAGATGTGCAGCGATTGGCCAAGAACGGTGAAAACCGGCTCGTTTTCGAGCATTTGATCGCTGTTTCCCGTCCAACACGGGACGCCATCGCGATGGCGCGGCGCGCGGCACGATCCGACATCCCCATTCTGATCGAGGGAGAATCAGGGACCGGCAAGGAAATTTTCGCACGTGCCATTCATGGATCAAGCGAACGTGCGGGCCAGCCGTTTGTCGCAGTCAACTGTGGGGCGCTGCCCGCGCAACTGGTCGAGTCGATCCTTTTCGGTCACGAGAAAGGCGCGTTCACAGGTGCTACCACGCAGCGCGCCGGCAAGTTTCAAGAAGCCGATGGCGGGACGCTGTTCCTCGATGAAGTTGGAGAGTTGCCACTGGACTCGCAGGTCAAGCTTCTGCGCGCGCTTCAGACCGGCGAGGTTGATCCGGTTGGCGGCTCAGCGCCAGTCAACGTCGACATCCGGCTGATCTCGGCGACAAACCGCGGGATCAGTGAGATGACCGGAACGGGAGCATTTCGCGAGGATCTCTACTATCGCCTCGCTGCGTTTCCAATGACTTTGCCCCCTCTGCGGGAACGGCGCGAAGACATTCCCGGATTGGCGCGCATGTTTCTCAAGCGGTTCGCCATAGCCGAGGGGGTCCCGGTCGATGGGTTCTCTCAAGCTGCAATGGAGATGATGGCGCATGCGGAGTGGCCCGGCAATGTCCGCCAACTCGAAAACACTATTCACCGGGCGGTAGTGATGTCTGACAGTTCACAGATCAAGCCCGAGGACTTACTCGACATCGCTCCTGCCAAACTGCAGGCCAACGCAAGCGACCAAGGCACCGAGATCATGAACGGATGTGACACCACAGGTGACAGCTTCATCCGCGAGGACGGCCACATAAAGCGCCTGATCGAGATTGAGGGCGCCGTTATTGCCAAAGCGCTCAACCTCTACCGCGGACGAATGAGCGAGACAGCACGCAGGCTGGGGATCGGGCGCTCGACGCTTTACCGAAAGATCGATGAGCTACAACTGGATAAACACCCGGGTTGAAACCGGCGCCTATGCCAAAGTCAGATCGACCGATACCGGGAAGTGATCCGAAGCATCCAACAATGCCTGACGCAAGCTTTTGTTCTCAAAGCAAGCTGCATCATCAAATGGGTGCCAAATTCGCCAGGCGGGCGCGGTGCGCTCAGCCAGGCAGGGGCTGAGCATCACGAAATCGATCAGTGCATTCATGAAACCCTCCTTCTCACGACTATAGAAACGCGCGGTCGACGGACGGCTTCCATAGGCTTTGAGAGGCTGCTTTGTGAAAGGTGTGTGCAATAGGCGGTCAGGGTCGGCAGGATTTCCCAAAACGACCTCGACACCGGACCGACCAAAAACCCTCTCGTACTTGTCCAAACCCGGACCATCGTTGAAGTCGCCAAGCGCAACCAAATCCTCGCCGTTACCAAGATGTTCATCAATCCGCGCTCGCAACCACGCACATTGCGCAAGTTGCTTTTGCCGATTTAGCAACGCGATTCTGGCGGCATCTTCGGGGGAGTCGGCCCCATATGGCGCCTTTGATTTCGCATGGACCGCGACCAGGCGCAACTCGGCGCCGGATCCAAGAACCTTGACCGATGCCTCAAGCGGCGGCTTAGAAAACCGATGGACGTCGATCTCACCATCACCATCCAGATCGAGCGCATAGACGCCATCAAAACGGGGCGCGGGCAAGCCTGCGGGGTCATCCGCATGCCGGGCCGCATCTTCAGTCAAAAGTTCGCCGCGCGGATCATGCCGGGCTGACACCCGGTCGGGATCGTAGAGCAGCGCGATTTCCTGATCTGTCTCACTGATGAAGCCAGTGAGGACCTTTCGTTGCCGCAAACCAAACGTCTCGGCAAAACCCTCCAAAGCCGCAACGCAATCATGCATCCGACCGGTGTTCGGCGCTTCGATGATTGCAAAGAGATCAGCATCGACTGCTCCCAGAACCTCCGCAATAGCAGAAGCCTGACGATGGCGCGGCACATCGTGCATCGCCGAACGCTCGCCATCGGCCAGTAGGCGGTTCTGGTCATCGAACAGGCCAGCGAACCAGCAAACATTGTAGGTTGCGAGCCTTAGCCTATGACGATCCGCAACCATTCCGGCAGAAGTCTACCGCAGCATGCCAAGCGCGGAGAGGTAGAGATCAAGCAGCGCCTCCTCCTCCTCGCGTTCTTCGGTGGGCTTTTTGCGCAGGCTCACAACACGGCGCAGCGTCTTGGCGTCAAACCCGTTGGCCTTGGCCTCGGCATAAACTTCCTTGATCTGCTCCGCGACTTCCTTCTTCTCTTCCTCGAGACGCTCAACGCGTTCGATAATGGATTTCAACTGACCCGCGGCAACAGCGGTGGTCGAGACGGTCTCGTCAGACATGAAGGCCTCATCTGCAGGAAATCAGGCGCGCCTTATATGGGCGGGCGACACCATCGGCAACTGCCATTCTGCCTGAACGGCGGCAGGGATGGACGGGTGGGCCGACGCCAATCAGACGGCCAAAAGAAATCAGGGATGCGGATCAGATTTGGCAAATTCGGCTTGCTGTTCAGGCGTTGCTTCGGTCTGATGTTTGTCACGCCATTCCTCGAACGGCATGCCGTAAACAATCTCGCGCGCTTCGGCTTTGTCCAACACCCCACCCTGGGCTTCTACTTCTTCCTGATACCAACGGCTCAGGCAGTTACGGCAGAACCCGCTGAGGTTCATCAGGTCAATGTTCTGCACATCTGTTCGGTTACGAAGATGGTCCCGCAACCGGCGAAAGACAGCTGCCTCGATGGCTGTGGTGTCGGTCTCGCTCATTCGGCCCTCCTGAGTTGACACCCCGTCATATTGCGGGGACATCTTGCTCTGCAAGCCGCATGTCTGCGATCGCCGCCCGCAGCGCCGATGCCAGCCGTGTTGCCCAGCGCGCCTGGCCTTGGGCATCTTCTATCAGATCATTGCGCACCTCGATCAGCACATGCGGGATGCCACGCACCGTGCCGTGCATATACATGCAGTCGCCACGCAGCTGACCGGAATATGGCTCGTTGTTACCGACCACCAGATCTGCCTCCGCCCGCAGCCGCGCAAGCAGCGGAACCACCAACCGGTCATCGCCGTCCCAGAGCAACCCGACATGCCAGGGCCTCCGGGGCCGTCCACGCAATTGCGGTGTAAAGGAATGTATCGAGACCAGCACGGCACTGCCCCGGGCCGCGAGGACCTCATCGAGTTGCACACCGACAGCCCGGTGATAAGGCCGATAAAGCGTCTCGAGCCTGCGTTCGATCTCGGCCTGATCCACATGCCGGTTTCCCGGAATGATCGACCCGTCATAAAGCCGCATGACCAGTGTCGGGTCGTCCTCACCCCGGTTGGGATCGATCACCAGACGGGACCACCGCGACAGAACCGCTGCGCATCCCAGTTGCTCAGCCAATCCCAGCGTCACGCCGCGGGCACCAACATCCCAAGCAATGTGCCGCCCCAGATCGTCCGCCCCCAGTCCCAGAGCAACTCCCGGTGGCTCGGCGTTCGAAGCATGGTCACAAACCAACACCAGATCGTCCATGGCATCACCGCATTTCAAGGCGGCAATCTGTTCGACCGGGGCAAAGTCGGAATGAGACGTCATGCGGAAGGCTCCTTCGCAGGTGCCTTATAATCGCTCATCATGTTCGGCAAGCACGCAACATTATTTTTAAGCGATTTGTTGAAACCGTAATAAACCGACGCGAATATGTGCTGACCGTCGACATAGCCCAGAATGGGGAAAAGATGCGCCGCCAGCGGAATACCAAAATCGTTGCAACAGTGGGTCCGGCCTCGGGCACCAGGGCGATGCTCAAACAGCTTTTCCTGACGGGGGTCGATGTCTTCCGCCTCAACATGAGCCACGGATCGCACGAAGATGTTCGCGAGCGGCACCGGATGATCCGTGAGATCGAGGTCGAGCTGCGTCGCCCGATCGGTATACTTATTGACCTTCAGGGCCCCAAGCTGCGGGTCGGCAAGTTCGCCGAAGACGCTGTTGAGTTAGAGGAAGGACAGAAGTTCCGCTTCGACCTGACAGATGCACCGGGTGACGTGGCGCGGGTAACACTGCCACATCCCGAGATTTTCGCAGCGCTGGAGCCGGGTGCGTCCCTTCTTGTGAATGACGGCAAGATCCGGATGAAGGTGCTGAGCTGCGATGCAGAAAGTGCCGATTGCGAAGTGACGGTGGGCGGTACGATCTCGAATAACAAGGGCGTTAACCTGCCTGATGTTGTCCTTCCCCTAGCAGCCCTTACCGAGAAGGACCGGACGGATCTGGAATTTGCCTTGGGCCTTGGGGTCGATTGGCTCGCCCTTAGTTTTGTGCAGCGCCCCGAGGACGTCCAAGAGGCGCGCGCCCTCCTCGGTGATCACAATGTCGGCGTAATGGTCAAGGTAGAGAAGCCGGCAGCAGTCCGGCGCTTTGACGAAATCCTCGATCTGGTCGATGGGATCATGGTCGCCCGCGGCGATCTCGGCGTGGAGATGATGAGCTGGGAAGTTCCCGCTATCCAGAAACGCATGATCCGTCGTTGCCGCCAGGTCGGCAAGCCGGTGATCGTTGCGACCCAAATGCTCGAGAGCATGATCGAAAGCCCGCAACCGACCCGCGCCGAAGTCTCGGATGTCGCAACCGCGATCTTTGACGGCGCCGATGCGGTGATGCTGTCGGCTGAAAGTGCGGCCGGTCAATACCCCGTCGAAGCGGTCGCGATGATGGACAATGTCGCGCTGAATGTTGAAAGCGACGACATCTTCCTGAAAGCGCTGGAGGCGGGGCCAAAGCTCAAGCGTACGTCAGATTCCGAAGCGATCACAGCCGCGGCGCGTCAGGTTGCCGAAGCGACCGATATCAAGGCCATTTGCTGCTTCACCCACTCCGGCACCACCGCTTTGCTGGCCGCGCGCGAGCGCCCGAAAGTGCCGATCGTGGCCCTGACCCCGATTGCCGGAACTGCGCGGCGCCTTGCTCTCTGTTGGGGGCTGCATTGCGTTCTGACGCCGGAAGTGGAGCGCTTTAAACTGGCTGTCGTGCAGGCTTCGCGCGCCTGTCGCGAGGACGGTTTCGCCGAGGTAGAGGACAAGATCCTTGTGACCGCAGGTGTGCCGTTCAACATGCCGGGCACCACGAATATCCTGCGTGTCGCGCCAGTTGACGAGCGCAAGATCTTCGATGGCGGGCAGGAGTAACCGGCCGGGCTAAACCGAAACGCGGCGCTCGAGCGCGGGGTACTGAACCGCAAGGGTCAGGCCACGCAGGATCAGAAACGCCCAGATCCCACCCCAGACCCCGTGATTGCCCCAGCTCTCCATGGCCCAGGTGCTGAAACCGAAATACAGCCCAGCAGAGACGATCATGGCGTTGCGCATGGCTGGGCCTTCGGTCGCACCGACAAAAATTCCGTCCATCTGAAAAGCGAGCACTCCGATGACTGGGAAAGCTGCAGCCCAAACAAAGTAGGTCAGTGTTTCGGCCCGGACCTCCGCAACATTCGTGAAGAGGGAGACCACCGGCACCTGCGTGATCAAGAGGATCAGGGCAAGAACGACGGAAATGACGAAAGCCGAAACCGTGCTGACCACCACCGATCGGCGCAGGAACTGGCGATCCTTTGCACCAACCGCCTGACCGACCAGCGACTCGACCGCGATGGCGAACCCATCCAACGCATAGCTCGCCAGATGAAAGAGCTGGAAGAGAATGCCGTTGGCCGCAAGGATGACATCTCCCTGCAGCGAGCCAAGTCGTGTCATCCATGTGAAAGACCCTACCAGCAGAATGGTACGGATGAAGATGTCGCGGTTTAGGCGCATCAGGGCGATCAGCTCTGTACGGTTCAGAAGCCGCGATTTCTCGGGCCGCCAGTCGGGCATCAGCGCCGCCATCCGTTGCCGGACCCGCCAGAGCCCGAACAGAAGGCCAAGATAGGAGGCGATCAGCGTGCCGATTGCCACGCCGTCGACATCCATCCCAAGGCCCAGCACGAAAAAGAGGTTCAGGACGATGTTCGAGACGGACACGACGAGTTGGATCTCGAAGAGACGCCTGGTCTGCTCCTGCCCTGAGAACCACCCCATGATAGCGAAATTCGCCAGTTCCGCAGGAACCGCCCAGATCCGGATGGAGAAGTAAGCGAGTGCGAGACGCTCGGCCTCAGTACTGCCCTCGAATATCTCCATGGCGCCGCGACCCAGCGGGCGCTGCAAGACGATCAGCAGCACCGCGATGCCAGCAGCAAGGATCAGCGCACGGGCGAGTACGTTGATGACGCGGCGATTGTCCCCGGCCCCCAAGGCCTGCGCGCCCAGTGCCCCGGCACCGAACTGCAGAAAATTGAAGATCTGGAGCATCAACGACATCGCCGCCGCGCCGAGCGTTATCGCCGCGAGATAAATCTCTGAGCCCAGATTGCCGATCACCGCCGTATCAACCACGCCCTGCAAAGGCACCGTCGCGTTTGAAAACACGACCGGCAGAGCGATGCCCATCACGCGGGCATAGGTCACATCGCGACGGGTGGTGGTAGATGACATGGCGGTCCGGGTTCTGGTGGCTGTCCGGTTTAACGCGTTACCGGGCCGCTTGCCATAGATGGACGCGCCCAGGCTGACCATGACCGGATACAATCAACGGATTCGTGAGATAACGCGCGTTGCCTCTCACGTTGATCGCCGCGACTATCTCGGCAACCTGGCGAAATGGAGGAGCCAACATGCGCCTTACCGCTTTGATGCCAATGCTGCTAGCGGTCCTGATTTCGGGCCCAGCTGCGGCCTGTGGGGTTGAGACAGACTGCGAGATTGGCAAGCGTGTCTATCGTATCGCGATGCCCGAAAGCGGTGCGGCCAAGGGCGCGCTGGTCTACATGCACGGCTACCGGGGCTCGCAAAAGGGCGCGATGAAGAACAAGGGATTGAGATCATTGGCGCACGACCGGGGACTGGCGCTGGTCTCGACCAAGTCGTCCGAGGAGGACTGGATGATCCCGGGCGTGCCGGCGGACCCCTCCGCCAGCGGGGAGGTGGAACTCGCCTATTTCGATGCGCTGATCGACACGCTGGAGGCCCGCCACGGCATTCCGCGCGAAAATCTGATCGCGAGCGGCTTTTCCGCCGGGGGCATGATGATCTGGAACCTCGCCTGTCATCGTGGCGATAGCTTTCGTGCTTTTATCCCGATTGCCGGAACGTTCTGGGAGCCGGTGCCTGACGCAAATGCGTGCGAGACCTACCCTGTCGACATGGTCCATATCCACGGCACGTCGGACAAAATCGTCCCGCTGGGCGGTCGACCGATCCGGACGACCCATCAGGGCGATGTGCCCACTGCCTTGGAGCGGCTGAGGGCGGCGGGTGGATACTCGGGCGCCAGGCGCTCCACCGAAGCGGATCTGACCTGCGAAACAAGCCGAACGCCGGCGGGTGACGTTCTGGCATTCTGCACCCATTCCGGCGGGCATTCCTTCAAGACGGATTATCTGCGGACAGCTTTCAAAATCCTCGACAATCCGCCATCGAACTGAGCGCCTGTCGCAGTAACCCGCCAGTTACTGGAACCAGTCGTCCCACCCTTCATGATAGAGCCGTTGAAGCGGGTGATCGAGAATGGTGTTGGGCTCTGACGGTACGCGCGACATGTCGCCAGGAAAATCATTGAGCGCGACCAAAATCTCCTGGGTCAGGAACTTCAGCCCGTCCGGCAGCGGGCGCTGCGGCTCTGGCGCAAATCGCCCGCCAGCGATGATGAACCCCCAGGGGCCAAAGCTTGGCACTTCGGCATGGTACGGCCGCGTACGCATCTGGTTCTCTGGCAGGTAGGGATCCGTTGTGGCTGCAAGCGTCGCCTCGATTGTCCAAAACGCCTCGCGCGCAAAGAGCGGTGAGGTGGCCTGTGTGACGAAGATCCCCGTTGCCGACAACCGCCGCGATAGATCGGCGTAGAATTCACGGCTGTAGAGTTTGGACAACGCCAAAGTTCGTGGGTCTGGCAGGTCAGCAATGATCACGTCGAAGAGCGGCCCGTTGCCGCGAAGATAGCTCCAGGCATCGCCGTTGACGATCTGGACGCGCGGGTCGCTGAGAACCTTGCCGTTCAACGTCGACAAAACCTCATGCTCGCGAAAGAGACGGGTCATCTCAGGATCCAGATCGACGAGCGTGACCCGTTCGACGCTCTCATGGCGCAGCACCTCACGCACCGCCATGCCGTCGCCTCCGCCCAGGACCAGAACATGACCAATCCGGGGCGCAGCGATCATGGCGGGATGGACCAAGGCCTCGTGATAACGGTGCTCGTCGGTCGTGTCGAATTGAAGCCCGCCGTTCAGAAACAGCCGCCAGCGCGTTCCGGCCCGGGTCAGGACCAACCGCTGATAGGGCGTGTCGCGGGCCAGCACGACTTCGTCATGATGCAGCCGCGCCTCGATGGCGGTGGTCATCGCCTGTGTTTTGGTGAACCCGAGAACCAGTGCGATCGTCACGGCAACGGCAGCGATCTGGACCCAAAAATCGACCCTGTCGCGAAACATAAGGATCGCGACCCATGCGACTGCAATGTTCAGAAGACCCATCAGAAGGCCTGCGCCGATGAGGCCAAGCTCGGGTGCCAAGAGCAGCGGAAAAGCTAAAGCCGCCGCGAGTGCCCCGATATAGTCTAGTGCAAGAACGTCCGAGAGGTTCCGAGCGAGCACCCCGCGGCGCTGGAGGATGCGCGTGACCAGCGGGATCTCGAGCCCGACCAGCGCACCTGCCAGCATGCAGACCGCGAAGAGCACGGCCTCGTAGGCCTCAGTCGCGGCGAAGGCCCAAAAGAGCAGCAGCGCGGAAAACCCGCCGACAAGCGCGAGCACAACCTGCGCTGCCACGAAGCCCTGCTCGAGCCGCTCGACATGGCGCGACGCCCATGCGCCAATCCCCATGGCCGTCATGAAGAGCCCGATGACGAGGGAGAATTGCGTGACGCTGTCACCCAAAAGATAGCTGGACGCCGCTCCAGCGACCAGTTCATAGCCAAGCCCCGCCGCCGCAATGGCGAACGTGGCGGCCAGAAGAATCGGGCGCACGACGCGGCTGTCCTCTGTGCCGCGCTCGACCTCGGTCACGACCGGATGACAGCCGCGATCAGGATCGCCATTGCGATGGCGGTCGAACCAAGGATGATCGCCACCGCCGTATTCTGGTGTTTGGCCAGTTCCTCATGCAGCGAAAAGGGTGTCAGCCAATCGATCACCTTGAAGCAGACGATGAACAGGAACAGCGCCAGAACCGTGTAGAAGATCGTGGCCAGCACCTCGCTGAGGATAATTCCGTCGAGCATTTTCTCCTCCTGTAGTCACATTTCCTATTTCGGCCGGACAAACAGCGGATTGCCCGCTGAAGCCCGGCGGATTGAGTTCTCGGCATCTCCCGAAACTGCGCCTGCCCCGAAATACGTCTCGTAGGCGGCGTAAGCCGTAAGGCCTGCAAACAACAGCGCGATGATGATGCGCGTCATCGAAAGAAGATCCTGAGGCCAAGGATTCCCGCCGAACCAATGGCTATCATCAGGAGCCAGATGATGGTGAACTGTCCATCGAACACGCGCACCGAAAGAGGAGTATCACCCCCGCCTTGTTCGGACCGGACGATTTCGAGCGCATATTCTCCAGGGGCAGGTGGGCGAAAACCTATCGTCGCATAGCGACTGCCCTCGGTCCATTTGTCATCGCCCGACCCGCCGAAATAGTAGCCGATTTCTCGTCCGAGTTCCGCCAGATCGATCTCGCTCTCGTCCTCGTCAATCTGCGTCAGGCTAATGTCGTAGTAGGCCCAGTTGTTACTGACGGGGGTGTAAAGCTCGATCCCGTGAACCCGCTCGGTGCTCGCGACCTCAAAAGTCATTTCGTGCGGACCGGGATCCGATGCGAACTCCCGCTTCGCCAGATCGGTCTCAAGGGCATACATCAGAGCGATGGACAAGATCGACATCACCAGCGCGACGGCTGCGCCCGGTACCAGCATTCCTACCCAGCCGAACCGTGATCCACGCTCCCGTGCGCCGCGCCCGAACGTGTAGTGCGAGGCCCATGCCGGCACCTCTCCGCCAAACGCATGGATGGTGGCGAGCGCATCGAACTCCTCGGTCAGGGTGTACTCGATCTCGGCCTGATCGTCGCCATTGGCCGATCGAGTGACGGTGAGCAGATCGCCTCCGTCCCTGGCTTCTGTCACAGCAGTTTCCTCGCCAACGACAGGCGGCCAGGTGAACTCGCCCTCGCAGAAGGTGAGGCGCGAGATGTACTTTTCGGTGATCCAGAACCTCCGTCCAAGGAGGCCGACACGATTGTGGTCGGACCGGTCTGCCATCCCGCGCACCCGGCGCGTGAAAGTCACCTTGCGTTCGTCCGCAGTCCAGGTCAGCCAGCAATATCCGTGCGTTGGTGAATAGATCTGGTGATCGACCCAGGAATAGGTCTCGCCGTCCTCTTGCATCTCGTTGCCGAGCATCCCGATGATGGTGAACTCGACCCCCTTCATCCGGCCCGTCATACCGATGTGGAAGGGCGAGGAGGGCCGCTCCATGTTCCGGTACTGATCTAGAAGCGCATAGTTCTCCTGGGTGTCCATCACGGTGCCGCAATAGCCGCAAACCTGAGCGCGCACCCGTCCGCCCCCCAGTACTGAGAGGCCTGCCCCACATTGCGTGCAGTTGATGGTCTTGAGCGTGCTCACGCCGCGGTCACCTGAATCTCGAACGGATCGAGCCACCGACCCTCATGCAGATCGATCTCATCTCCCTCGACCTCGACCGTAATCAACCGGCCGTCAACACCGGAGAGATGCCAGTAGTCATAGGTCGCACCAGGGCGCATAAGTTCGGGAAACTCCCCGCGCACCGCTTCGCACACTGCCATGCCGCGTTCAGATATCCTGAACACTTCGGTATTCACCTTGACTGTCTGGCCCACTTGAAAGCTGGAAACATCCTGAGAGAGTTCAGCCTCTAGCGGCTCCTCAACCGCATAATCGCCTTCGTCAACGCTGACCCAGCGCATCCCGTTGGCGGTATCGCACCACCATTCGTCCCACCAACCGCGACCATAAGAGAACCGCGCGTGCCCCATCGGATGAAACGGCTCAACGCCGACCCGGAACGGCTGATGCAACCGGATCAGAGAAGGATGGTCGGTCATCACACCGCGCTTTCCCATCGCCGTCAGACCATCGTCGGCCAACAGGACGGTCGTCTCGCATTGACTGCAATCGACCATTTTGGTCGAGGTCAGGCGCGCTTCGATCGGCGCACCGCAATTGGGGCAAAAACGTTCAGTCACACGCTTTCCAGAGTTTTCATACGAAGTATGCCGTGTCTGCCACTCAAGTGCAAAGTCCGATGGGGAGGTGAAGCCCTCGTTCATGCGACCGGATCGCATCTGGTCAAACTCCTGATCAGTTTGTATACATTTGTATGCAATTCAGAACCACCCTGCTCCGCTGCGCCCTCACACTGGGTTGTGCAGCGTTGGGTGTGGCATTCTTTTTTGCGGTTGGTTTGCCGCTTCCACTTTTGCTCGGGCCGATGTTTGCCTGTCTGATCGGCGCGTTGGCCGGGCTGCCGCTTCAGGGCATCCGGCCCGTCTCGGACGCCATGCGCCCTGTCCTTGGCGTAGCGGTCGGTGCATCGCTGACGCCTGCACTGTTCGATCGGGTTGGCGAAATGGCGCTCTCAGTCGCATTGGTCCCTGTCTTTGTGCTGACCATTGGTCTGGCGGGCTATCCCTATTTTCGTAAGGTTTGGGGCTTTGATCACGCGACCAGCTACTACGCGGCGATGCCCGGCGGCCTGCAGGACATGCTTGTCTTTGGCGAGCAGGCCGGTGCCGATCCGCGCGCCCTTTCATTGATCCACACGACTCGCGTGCTAGTGATCGTGTCGCTGGTCCCGTTCCTGATGACATGGATCTGGGGGCTATCACTTCTCGGCCCGCCGGGGGCTCCGGCCGCCAGTGTGCCCGTTCACGAGTTGCTGATCATGCTCGCCTGCGGCGTGCTCGGATGGTGGCTTGGCGGTGTGGTCGGTCTCTTTGGTGCGCCCATCCTTGGCCCCTTGATCGTGTCCGGGGCCGCGTCGATGACGGACCTTCTGCACCATCGTCCTCCCGCCGAGGTCATGCAGTTCGCACAGTTCTTCCTCGGCTTAGGGATCGGCGTGAAGTACACTGGCATTACAGTTGCAGAGATCAAACGGGTCCTCACCGCATCTCTGGGGTTTTGCGTCGTCCTCGCCATCCTCAGCGTGATCTTCGCCGAGATCGTGATCCAATCCGGCCTCGCCCCGCCCCTCGAAGCAGTTATTGCCTTCGCGCCGGGAGGTCAGGCCGAGATGGTTCTGCTGGCGGTGATTGCTGGCACGGACATGGCCTTCGTCGTGACCCACCATCTGATCCGAATTGTCGTGGTCATCCTCGGCGCACCGATCGCCGCGCGGTTTCTTGACCGCTAGAGTATGCGGGGGTCCGTTTGACCAAAGGTCGGAAACCGACCTAAAAAAAATCGACCCCCAAAAGCCCACAAATTTGCAAGATCTTAACCGCGGCTAACTCGCCGGGGTGATTCGCTTTGCACCAGATCTTCCAAGTGATTTCTCGTGAAGACCGGTCTCACGAAACATTATTGCGCCCATTACAACCAATTGGCGAACAGACTGCCCCAGCGTCAGGCCCTAAATTGGGATTTGACAGATAAAAAGAAGAGCCCGGGACAAAGCGCGGAGACCTTTCGCGATCCCAAAAGTGTTTTTGTTTCCGCAAGTTACTTGAACGCCAGCGACCGATAGCGCCAATCCGGCTTGACTCTCCGGCGCTTGACGACAGGATTTTTGAGTGCGCATGTTGCGGTGCGAGGACACTCCTCGCTCTGATAAAACCTCGGGTGAAGGTCACCCGACCCGCAATGACGGGAAATGTGAGAGGTATGCAATGAAATCTTCCGTATTCTTTGGCACGCTGACGGCTGCTGGCCTGGCTGCCGGTCTGGCAAGCGCCGGGACCCTGGACGACGTGAAAGCGGCAGGCGAGCTGAAATGCGGCGTCTCTACCGGTCTCGTCGGCTTTGCCGCTCCGGATGCCGATGGCAAGTGGGAGGGCTTTGATGTCACCGTCTGCCGTGCAGTTGCAGCGGCTGTTCTGAACGACGCATCAAAGGTCAAATTCGTGCCGACCACCGGCAAGACGCGCTTCACAGCGCTGGCTTCGGGCGAAGTCGACATGCTGGCCCGGAACACCACCTGGACCTTCTCGCGCGATGTCGACCTCGGCTTCGAGTTTGTGGGCGTCAACTACTACGACGGTCAGGGCTTCATGGTCCCCAAATCGCTTGGCGTAACCTCGGCCACCGAACTCGATGGCGCCACGGTTTGCATCCAGACCGGCACCACCACCGAGTTGAACCTGGCTGACTTCTTCCGCTCGAACAATATGAGCTACGAGCCGGTTCCGATCGAGACCAACGCCGAAGCGCAGCAGAAGTACCTGGCGAATGCCTGCGACGTCTACACGACGGACGCGTCTGGCCTCGCAGCGACCCGCGCCACCTTCGAGAGCCCGGCCGACCACGTCGTCCTGCCGGAAATCGTCTCGAAAGAGCCGCTGGGCCCGCTGGTCCGCCACGGTGACAACCAGTGGGGCGACATCGTCCGCTGGACCCTGAATGCGCTGATCACTGCAGAAGAGCTGGGCGTGACCTCGGCCAATCTCGACGAGATGGCTGGTGGCACCAACAACCCAGAGATCAACCGTCTGCTGGGCACCGAAGGTGACCTCGGCGCCATGCTGGGCCTCGACAAGGAGTGGGCCAAGCGCGCGCTCGCCGTCGGTGGCAACTATGGCGAGATCTTCGACGCCAATATTGGCCCGGACACCGCAATCGGCCTCGGCCGCGGGCTGAATGCTCTGTGGACCCAGGGCGGCATCCTCTACAGCCCGCCTTTCCGTTGATCTGACAGAGACCGACTCCTGAGGGCGCGCTTTCCTGACTGAGAGCGCGCCCTCTTTCGTTCATAGGCAAAATTTCCGACTGACAGGGGGCATCGATGTCTGTCACAGCCGGGGCACCACCGCCTGAGGGCTTTCGCCTAAGCCAACTCATCAATGACACGCGCTATCGCGGCATGACGATCCAGATCGTCGCCCTCTTCGCGCTGATGCTGGCCTTCGCATGGCTGATCAGCAACGCCATCACCAACCTTGAGGCGTTGGGCAAAACTTTCAGCTTTTCGTTCCTTTGGAGCACTTCCGGCTATGACGTGAACCAACGCTTGTTGGACTACACCTCGCAGTCAACCCACGGTCGGGCCGCTGTTCTGGGAATTATGAACACGCTGGTTCTTGCCCTTGTCGGATGTATCACTGCGACCTTCCTCGGCGTGCTCGCCGGTGTGGCGCGGCTCTCCAAGAACTGGATCATCTCGCGCCTGATGACGGTCTATGTCGAGGCGTTTCGCAACGTGCCGGTGCTCCTCTGGATCATCATTG
This sequence comes from uncultured Limibaculum sp., assembly GCA_964475765.1. Lineage (GTDB taxonomy): Bacteria > Pseudomonadota > Alphaproteobacteria > Rhodobacterales > Rhodobacteraceae > Thermohalobaculum. The sequence goes on along the minus strand of CAYYZH010000019.1, from coordinate 16,484 downwards.
TGGTCGCGTTTGTGAACGAGACCCTGCCCTCACCCCGCGAGTTCCGGGGCCAAGAGACCGGCGCGATTATCTTTACGAACCGCGGGTTCTACTTCCCCGAGGCCCTGTTCTCGCGTGGTCTTGGCGATTGGGATCTGGGTCTATTCAAGATCTCCGTGGATCTGATGGCAATCCTTGCAGTCCTGATCGGCGGCTTGTTTGTGTCCAGCAAGATCAATAGCTGGGCCAACGCCAAACAGGCGGCAACCGGTGATCGTCCCAACGTCCTCTGGTATCGGCTGGGGGTGGTCTTCCTTCCGGTCATTCTCCTGTTGATCGTCCTTGGCTTCCACCTCGGCTTTGCCGAACTCAAGGGCTTCAACTTCAAAGGCGGCACCTATGTCCGCGACAGCTTCATCGGTCTTTGGATCGCGCTGTCGCTTTATACCGGCGCGTTCATCGCCGAAGCGGTGCGGGCAGGTATTCAATCGGTGGCCAAGGGGCAGACCGAGGCCGCCTACGCGCTTGGCATCCAGCCCGGGCGCACTATGAGCCTCGTTGTTCTGCCCCAGGCCCTGCGGGTCATCGTACCTCCGTTGATCTCGCAATACCTGAACCTGACCAAGAACTCGTCGCTGGCGATTGCGGTCGGGTACATGGATGCAACGGGTACACTGGGCGGTATCACACTGAACCAAACCGGACGTGAGATGGAGACGATCCTGCTGCTGATGGCCTTCTACCTCGTCGTCTCGCTCACGATCTCGTTCTTCATGAACATCTACAACGAACGCACCAAGCTGAAGGAGCGCTGAGATGTCAGACACTACCCCTTCGCATTCCGTCGCCTTCGTTGCGGATCGCCAGATCCCGCCCTCGCCTCCGCCTGCGAATGCGGTCGGGCCAGTCAAGTGGATCAAGGACAATCTGTTCTCCAGTGTGACGGACATCATCCTGACCGTGCTGTCGGTTGGGGTCATCGTCTGGCTCGCTGTCTCAGCGCTCCCTTGGTTCTTGGATAGCTCGTGGACCCCTGAAGACATGTCGCTCAAGGGCTGTCGGGCGGAGGCCTCCGGTGCCTGCTTTGCCGTGATTGTCGAGCGGTTCTGGCAGTTCATCTTCGGCTTCTATCCTGTCGAGGAATACTGGCGTCCAACTCTCGCATTTGTCCTGCTGATCGTCGCTATCTGGCCTGTGCTTTTTGAAAGCGCACCGCGTCCTGTCCTTTGGTTGACGGCAGTCTATCCGGCTCTGGCCTACTGGCTCATCTGGGGAGGAACCATCTGGGGCCCACTGCTCGTTCTGGCCGGTCCCATGATCGGCTGGGCCGTCTTCACCTATGGAAGTGCACTCTTCGAACAGGTCTTCGGCGACGCGTTCGGACCAATCGTCAGCCTGATCGTTAGCGTACTCGCTGTCATTCTTTGGTGGTTGATCGCTGTAGTCCCTTTGGACGGCATCCTCAGTTCGATCGCGAACATCGGGCTGGTCCCGGTCCAAAGCGGACAGCTCGGCGGCTTTCTTCTGTCATTGATCATCGGTGTGACCGGGATTGCTGCGTCGCTGCCCATCGGAATTGCGCTGGCCCTAGGGCGGCAATCGAAACTCTTCATCGTCAAGACGATCTCGGTCGGCTTCATCGAGTTCATTCGCGGCGTGCCGCTGATCACTCTGCTGTTCGTGGCATCGACGCTCCTGAACTACTTCCTGCCGCCGGGGTCGAACTTCGACATCATCCTGCGCGTTTGCATCATGGTAACGCTGTTCGCCGCGGCATACATGGCTGAAGTCATCCGCGGAGGTATCGCAGCCCTGCCCAAAGGCCAGTACGAAGCAGCGGATGCCATGGGCCTGACCTATTGGCAGGCACAGCGGCTGATCATCCTGCCTCAGGCATTGAAAATCTCGATCCCGAACATCGTCTCGAACTTCATCGGGCTGTTCAAGGACACAACACTTGTGATCATCATCGGATTGCTGGATCCGCTTGGGCTCTCAACTGCGATCCGGGCAGATGCAGCGTGGAATGGTGTCTTCACCGAACTCTATCTCTTCGTCGCCCTCTTCTTCTTCGTCTTCTGCTTCGGCATGTCACGTTATTCGATGTATCTCGAGCGCAAGCTCGCGACCGACCACCGGTAAGGGAGGCCATCATGGCTGAGCAATCACACGAAACGATGGTCGAGCGTGAGATCGACCGGAGCCACATGCAGATCTCAGATGAAGTCGCTATTGAGATCACCGATATGAACAAGTGGTACGGCGACTTCCATGTTCTGCGGGACATCAATCTGACGGTGAACCGGGGCGAACGCATCGTAGTCTGTGGCCCGTCAGGGTCGGGCAAGTCGACTCTGATCCGGTGCATCAACCGGCTCGAGGAGCATCAGGCCGGCGACATTATCGTCGACGGGATCGAGTTGAACTCCGATCTGAAGAACCTCGACAAGGTGCGCGCCGAAGTGGGCATGTGCTTCCAGCACTTTAACCTCTTCCCGCATCTCACGATCCTCGAGAACTGCACACTTGCGCCGATTTGGGTACGCCAGACGCCGCGCAAGGAGGCCGAAGAAACGGCGATGCACTTCCTCGAAAAGGTCAAGATCCCTGAACAGGCCGACAAATATCCCGGTCAGCTTTCCGGTGGTCAGCAGCAGCGCGTGGCGATTGCCCGTTCGCTTTGCATGAAACCCCGGATCATGCTGTTTGACGAGCCGACGTCGGCGTTAGATCCCGAGATGATCAAGGAGGTGCTCGACACAATGATCGAGCTTGCCGAGGACGGAATGACCATGATCTGCGTCACTCACGAAATGGGCTTCGCCCGGCAGGTCGCGAACCGAGTGATTTTCATGGATGCGGGGCAGATCGTCGAACAGAACGAGCCGGAAGAGTTCTTCAACAATCCACGCTCTGAACGAACCCAGTTGTTCCTCAGCCAGATCCTTGGTCACTGATCCAGGTCCGCTGCTGGCGTAAGTTCGAAGGGTGCGTCCGTGACGCGCCCTTGGCTATCTCAATATGCGACTTGGTTAGCTGACTTCCGCGGTTCTCGGACGCAGCGACTTGCGATCTATGACGGAGTCGTCCGAGACCAGAACGAACGCCGACATATCACGGCGAAGCCAATAGGTGCGCGGACAAACCGTCATCGCCACACCGGTTTCCTCCTCGAGGAGGCGCTGTCCTTCGCCGAGCACCAGACCGTTGTTCAGGATCTGACGTGCGACCCAACTTATGCACCGATATGCGGACTGCGGACTGCCGGGGCGCGGTGCAAGCTCCAGCTCGCGTCCAATGAACGGCCTCATGCCATAGGTCACCATGCCGGTCGCCTCTTCCGGCGCATAACCTTTGGGCACTATGGTTGCGAAACTGACCCAAGTGCCCAAAGGCATTCGGCTGTTCAGCAACAACTCACTCGCAAGGACGAACGGCTCGCTTTGGGTCAACGACCAGCCTGAATTCCAGAACACTGCCCGCGCGGGTGAGACCGTCACCGCCGCCGCTGTCACGAAATGACAGGCGGCTGCGTAGGCCTTGGCGCCTTCGACACCTTTCAACGCATCACCACCGCAAGTCACTGTAAGATGTGCCTTGTGCGTGCGAATAGCCTGCCCGGCATCCCAGGTTTTCAGCACCTTCAGCCCAGGCGAGAGTTCACTGGCGGGAAACGGGTGGGCCACGTCCTGCAGTACGACATTCGCCCCATCGATCAACAGAATCCCCGACTGCGCCTCATCGGCCTGTCCTGGAACAGCTTCAATCGTACCTATCTGGGGAAAGCGCGTCTGTACGGCGGTTGCGATCTGCTCCACATCCATGGACCAGATATCGTCCAGCAAAATTGTTGCAGCAAACTGGCGGGGCACGTTCGTCTCCAGGCTTGGACAGGAGGTCTATCCTATACCTGGCTACCGTGAAAGGAGCGTAAACCACCACGCATCTTCTATAGGTTGTCCGACCTGCCGGTTGTGCCCGGCAGGTCGGTTATCGGATCAGCCGCTTGACGGCAGGACACCGCCATTGACGGCAGCGACGAACTCGTCCTCGGTCAGCGTGCCGCTCTGATCTAGATCGGCGGTGGCGAATGCATCCGGGGTCGCTTCCGGCATAGCGATCGCAACTTCGTCCAACGTCAGCGCGCCATCACCGTTGGTGTCCGCGGCAGTGAACTTCGCATCGCCTGCCAGTGCAGCACCAGCGACGAAAGCGGTCGACGCGATTGCGAGTGCAAGGGTTTTCATCGGGTTTCTCCGTTCTCACTAAGGTCCGGCCGGATCTCCGGTCCGGGAGCAGGCTGCCCTGCTCTGGTGGACACGTGGGAGCGGATCGGAGTCTCATCAATACAATCTATGATTGTTTTCTGTGGATTTGAAAATTACTTCAGGTTGATCACAGAATGTGACCTCCCCTGTCGACGGAATGTGCTTTTACCGCCGTGAAGCACGTCAAAGAGGCGGTGCGTCTACTGCGCTGAGCAGGTCTGAGGAGCGCTTTGCATAAAGGCCGCGACCTCCTGCATCTCGGTCGGCGACATCTTGCCGATGGCCGCCATGCGCCCAGCCTGATTGTCCGTCACCCCTGCGATCAGCAACTCTTGCTGGACAGGGCTCAGCTCGTTCTCGGCCCGGTCGGCGATGCACGTACATCCGCTGTCGGAAAGCTGAAGTTGCTTGGCACACTCGGCCATGATGGTCTCGCGATTGCCCGCCTGTGCCGCCACGACACCCGTCAGGACAAAACCGACGACGACAAGCGCCTGCCGCAGCAAACTGATGTTCATCATATCTTCCCCGCTCGTTCCGCAAGCCTCTGCCGCGTTTCTCAGTGCCAGCGTATCACGGCGGGCTCAGATCGACCAAACCGCACCAGATCAAATTCGGATGCGAGGGCATCGAAATGCTCCCTTTTGCTAGGTCGTTTCCAGATAAGCGACCATCCGGATCGATCCGAAATCGTTCTATCCTGTCGGTTTGGTCTGAGTTGCCCCGGCACAGGCACTCGGTGCGGACCCGAGAAAGCCGAACACCTCCTCGACCTCTTCCGGCGTCAGCTCCCGCAAACCTTCCGGACGGTCGGCCGTGTTCTCGGTCACCGTGGCTATAAGAAGAAACTGCTGCGCCTCGCTCAGTTCCTCATCCGCCTTCGTGGCGATACAGGCGCACCCGGCAGGTGGCAGCTTCAACTGTTTCGCGCACTCGGCTTTGATGGCGGCTGTGCTGTCAGCATGAGCAGACCATGCCGTGCATGCCAGAGCCAACGCCGCGCAGAACACCCGAAGCACTTTCATTGCAATCTCCCCGGTACAATCTCTGGTACGGCAAGCAGATCACATCCGGTCGCGCATGGCCAGCAGGCGCAAACGAAGTGCGTTCAGCTTGATGAAGCCCTGGGCGTCTGCCTGATCATAGGCGCCGGCGTCATCCTCGAACGTCACATGCGCTTCGGAGTAAAGGCTCTTGTCGGACCAGCGCCCGATCACATCGGCCGATCCCTTGTAGAGTTTTACCCGCACTGTCCCTTCGACATGGCGTTGCGAGTGGTCGATCAGCGCCTGCAGCATTTCGCGCTCGGGGCTGAACCAGTAGCCGTTGTAAATCAGCTCGGCATAGCGCGGCATAAGCTCGTCCTTGAGGTGCGCCGCCCCACGGTCGAGGCAGATGCTTTCAATGCCTCGATGCGCCGCCAGCCAGATCGTGCCACCCGGTGTTTCATAGATCCCGCGAGACTTCATGCCGACATAGCGTCCCTCAACAAGATCGAGCCGCCCGATCCCGTGCTTGCCGCCCAACTCGTTCAGCCGAGTAAGCATTGCGGCAGGGGAGAGCGCTTCGCCGTCGATGCTGACAGGATCGCCCGCCTTGAAACCGATCTCGATGATCTCTGGAGTGGCCGGCGCGTCCTCGGGGTTCACAGTACGCTGGTAGACATAGTCCGGCGCGGCCTCCGCCGGGTCTTCCAGCACCTTGCCTTCCGAGGATGTATGTAACAGGTTCGCATCAACTGAGAACGGCGCCTCGCCGCGCTTGTCGGTCGGCACCTTGACCTGATGCGCTTCGGCCCATTCGATCAGCTTGGTTCGGGACGTCAAATCCCAAGTCCGCCACGGGGCAATGACCGTAATGTCCGGCTCCAACGCATAGGCCGCCAATTCGAAGCGAACCTGGTCGTTGCCCTTGCCGGTCGCGCCATGGGCAATCGCATCGGCGCCTTCAGCACGGGCGATCTCGACCAGGCGTTTGGAGATCAGGGGTCGCGCGATTGAGGTGCCCAATAGATACTGCCCCTCATAGACCGCATTGGCCCGGAACATCGGCATGCAGAAATCCCGGACGAACTCTTCGCGCAGATCCTCGATATAGATCGCCGCCGCGCCCGCCAGTTCAGCCTTCTCGCGCGCAGGCTCCAACTCCTCACCCTGGCCGAGATCGGCGGTGAATGTCACCACCTCAGCGCCGTACTCCACCTTGAGCCATTTCAGGATGATCGAGGTGTCGAGCCCGCCGGAATAGGCGAGAACGACCTTCTTGGGCTTGGCCATTGTGCTGGTCTCCGTTCGCGTGTCGGGCGCGGGATAGGACCAATCCCGGTCCCTTGCAAGCGGGCGGAGCCGCTGATGTCGCTCCCGTCTTGAGAATTTCACAATTATTCTCTAAATTCGTACGGGTTGACAGGGTCGGGAGACCGTCTCCATCGGGGAGCGGGCGGCCAAGCAACGGAGGTGGATGTTCTGAGCGAACAGGTCGCTGCGGATGTTTCGAACACCGCGCTGCACGTCCCGCACAGTGCGGAGGCAGCAAAACGTATCGGAGGTGAGGACCTCCACGCCCTTATTCTCAAATCGCTGGACGAGGACGGTGCATCTGACATCGTGTCGATCGATCTCGAGGGGAAATCTTCCGAGACCGACGTGATGGTTGTCGCATCTGGCCGGTCCACGCGCCATGTGACGGCGGTCTGCGAGAAGCTGTGCGATCGGCTGAAACAGGACGCTGGGGTCATCCCACGGGTCGAGGGCAAGTCGACGGCGGACTGGGTGCTGATCGATGCGGGCGACGTTGTGGTGCACATCTTCCGCCCCGAAGTGCGCGAGTTCTATCAGCTCGAGAAGATGTGGGATGTGAAGCCCGATCTGTCCTCCCGTCCGGCGGCGACCACCTGAGCCTTCCATGCGTCTGACAATTGCGGCGATTGGCCGTCTGCGCAGCGGTCCGGAACAGGACCTTGTGGCGGACTATGTGGAGCGCGCGGCCAAAACAGGGCGCGCCATCGGGTTCACCGGGGTCAATGTGGTCGAGGTCGATGAGCGCAAGGCCCGCGACCGGGCAGCGCAATCCGCTAAGCTTCTTGAGTGCATTCCCTCCGCCGCGACCGCCGTGGCGCTGGATGAACGAGGCGAGACGCTTTCCTCCACTGACTTTGCTAAGCTGATCGAGCGTGAACGCGATGGCGGGACATCCGAGATGGTCTTCCTGATCGGCGGGCCAGACGGTCACACTGAGGAGGTGCGCGCCACCACCGGGTATCGCCTGTCGCTTGGGCGCATGGTGTGGCCGCATGCACTGGCCCGGGTGATGCTGGCCGAGCAGCTCTACCGGTCGGTCTCGATCCTCTCCGGCACACCCTATCACAGGGTCTGAGCACCGCCTTACGTGGGCAACCCCTCGCGGACACCGGCAAAGACGGCTTCGAACATCTCGGGCGTCAGGCGCCCTGTATTCGTGTTGTAACGCGAGCAGTGATAACTGGACGTAACATCATAGGTGCCAACCCGATGGGTTCGATTATGGCCAAAGGGCGCGTCTTTGAGCTTCCCGCCAAGCCCACGCACCGTGGAGTCGTGCGCAATCTTACCCAACGTCACGATGGTGTGGAGGTTTGGTAGTGCCGCGATGCGTGCCTCAAGAAACGGCCGGCAGGCGTTGATCTCGGCCCCCACCGGCTTGTTCTCCGGTGGGACACAGCGCACCGCGTTGGTGATCATGCAGTCAACCAGCTCAAGTCCGTCATCAGCACGGCTCTGGAACGTGCCCTTGCTGAAGCCGAACTTCGCCAGTGTCGCGTAAAGAAGATCGCCCGCATAGTCGCCGGTAAAGGGCCGCCCCGTCCGGTTGGCCCCGCGCACGCCGGGCGCAAGACCCACGATGAGAAGGCGCGCGTCCGATTGCCCGAAACTCGGCACCGGGCTGTTGAACCAGTCCGGCTCCTCGGCCCGTAGGTTTTCACGATATCCGACCAGACGCGGGCATAACGGACATTCCCGCGGCGCTTCAGTCGGCTGGTCTGGCATGAGGCGCGCTAGTCTGCCTCTTCCTCGGCCAGTTCAGGCTCGGAGGAACCTTCAGGCATCGGGCGAGGTGGCCGACCGATGACGTCTTTGAGTTCTTCGAGTTCGATGAAGTTGTCGGCCTGACGGCGCAGGTCGTCGGCGATCATCGGGGGTTGCGAGCGGATGGTCGAGACGACCGAGACCCGAACGCCCTTGCGCTGCAACGCGCCGACAAGCGGGCGGAAATCGCCATCGCCCGAGAAAAGTACGATATGCTCGACATGGTCGGCCATCTCCATGGCGTCGACCGCCAGTTCGATGTCCATGTTGCCCTTGATCTTGCGCCGGCCGGTCGAGTCGGTGAACTCTTTCGCCGGCTTCGTCACCAGCGTGAAGCCATTGTAGTCGAGCCAATCGACCAGCGGACGGATCGGCGAATACTCTTCGTTCTCGATCAACGCCGTGTAGTAGAACGCGCGAACCATCTTGCCGCGCCGCATAAATTCTGATCGTAGGAGTTTGTAGTCGATATCAAAGGCCAGCGCTTTGGTGGCCGCATAGAGATTGGATCCGTCTATAAACAGCGCCAATCTCTCATCGCGATAAAACATCGTAACCTCTATCTTGCTCCGGTAGACAGATCGAGCCGTCGCCGGATTGAAACTGACTATAATCCGATTAAAGCACGATTCTCGCGCACAGGTAATCGGACAAAACGCCTATGTCTACAACTCAGTTTAAGCTTTTATGACAGTTTACCTGATAGCTTTGGGCGGAAACCTTTTGGGCGAAATAGGCGACGTTGCGTCAACTTTGACGGTAGCGTTGGAACGATTGACGGGCAATGGTGAAGTCGCGGTTAATGCGTTAAGTGACTGGTATCAAACCCCGGCTTGGCCGCCAGGATCTGGGCCCGATTTCGTGAATGGTGCCGCTCGGATCGCCTCTGACCTTGATCCGGAAGCCGTATTGAAGCGGTTGCACGAAGTCGAGGAACAACTAGGCCGGGTAAGGCCAGAACGCTGGGCACCGAGGATCTGCGATCTGGACCTATTGGGATCGGGCGACCTTGTTGCTCCAAACCGGGAAACTGTCCGGAACTGGATGAGTCTCTCACAAGAGACAGCGCAACAAACTGCACCCGACGAGCTTATCCTACCTCATCCAAGGCTGCATGAACGGGCATTCGTGCTGGTACCACTGGCGCAGATCGCTCCGGACTGGATGCATCCCATCCTCGGCAAAACCACGGTTCAGATGCTGGCCAAGCTTCCCAATGAGGACATCGCCGCGATTAAGCCGATGTGACCGCTCAGTCCTGCTGAGGCTCGATGGAGTGGCGCTGCAGCAGCGGCCATTGCAGTGCCATGAACCCCAGGGTCAGGGGCAGATTACCGAAGGTCTTGAAATTAACCCAGAACTCAGTGGTCTGTGTGCGCCAGACCACCTCATTCACGATCGCTAGGAACATGAAAAAGAACACCCAGCGCCGGGTGAATATCATCCAGCCCTCGTCCGTCAGGGGCATTGCCTCGCCCATGAGGTATTTGAGATAACTGCGCCCCTGTATCAGGCCGAAGCCAAGGATCACTGCGAAAATCGAGTTCACGATGGTGGGCTTCATCTTGATGAAGACTTCGTCCTGGAGCCAAAGCGTCAATCCACCGAAGAGAACGACCACGATGCCGGTGACCACCGCCATCTTCGGCAGAGTTCGGGCCAGTGTCCACGACACCGTGAGCGAGGCTGCGATGGCGACCATGAACGCCGCAGTGGCGACAAAGATTGGGCCCGAATTGCTGCGCAGCGCGTCCGCCCCAATCGCACTCTCCAGGAGCGCAAAGAGTGACGGGTTGGCAAGAATGTTCTCGGCATACTGGAACGACAGAAAGAATACGGCAAGCGGCCCGATCTCGAGCACTAACTTCAGGAGAGGCGAAATCTGGCGTTCGGAAGTCTCAGTCATCGCCCAGACATACGCCCTGAACCCGGGACGGTCACCGCTTGCCACCAGTGCTGCGACAGATTGTTCCACACGGTGTCCTGTCGCCCAAAGCGTCCAGCTCTCGTTCAGCCGAACTCAACGAGCACCGCGCCGGCGGCAATCAGTACCATCAGCCCAGCCCGTACCGGGCCGATTTTCTCACCCAGAAACAGCCAACCAAACACAGCCGCGAAGATCACAGAGGTCTCGCGCAGGGCCGCGGCCTCCCCAACCTTGTCGAGACGCGTGGCGAGAAACACGCCTCCAAAGCTCACATAGGCAATCAGTGCACCGACGAAGCCGCGTCGGAAGATGGGACCCAAGTCCTCCGCTTGCCGCCATCGCGGCCAAAGCAGGAGCGGGAAGAGCAGCCCTTCGAGCAGGAAAAACCAGACGATGAAGGTGAAGGGATCGATCGCCTGCCGGATCGCGTAGGCGTCATAGACCGTGTATAGCGCGGTGATCAGCCCAGTCGTTACCGCGAGGCCGATGGCGGCCCGAAGCCGACCAAGGTCGTCGAGCGCATGACGCAGATTGTAGAGCGCGAGCGCAAAGATTGCGCCCGAGATCAGCACGACGCCAGTCCATTGACCCGGTGTGAAGTACTCCCCGAAGACGAAACCTGCGATCACCACCGTTGCCAGTGGGCCGGTGCCACGCACGATGGGATAAACGGCGGTGAAGTCTCCCCTCGTGTAGGCCATCGCGAGCACCCACTTGTAGGCAAGGTGGATGAGCATCATGGTCGGGAACAGAATGATCAGCTGCGGCCCCGGCAGCGGCACGACGAAGATCGCCAGAGGCAAGGCGATGGCAGCGGCGCAGAGGTCAATAGCACCGCGGCTGATCCAGGGATCAAAGCGCCCCTTTTGCAGCGCCCCGAGACTGGCATGTGCTACGGCCGCGACAAGTGCGAGGATCATCGCAGCGCGGTTGCCCACTCCGGTGCCTTCAATCGAGAGGATCCAGTCGGCCAAGTCCGAGTATCCGATCACATTGGGCGCCGACGCCCAGCAGCTTTGGAGCGTGCCGGAAAAATCGATCCCGTGCGAGCGGATTGTCGGAGCAAACGGACGATATCAGATAGGGAAGCGCCGCTTCACGATACCCCGTCCGGTCAGATTGGGTGAGAGGCGGTCAATCCGCCTTGAAGGCCCGGCGCTTGGCTGACACCATCTTTCTAGAGGTGCTCAGGTTCTTCTCGGTCTCGCCGATATAGCCAGCACCTGTACCGGGGTCGGACGGAGTGGGATTTGTCCACTCCGGGCTGAAAGCAGGTACCCTCCCGCCACCCTGCGCCGTGTCCAGTTCATCATCGTCAAGTTGGGTTGCCTTTTCTCGCTCAGCCATGGTCGCCCTTCCAGATCAAATTACTCAGCAATGTGCCCACCAGAGAGACTCAAGGCCTCCGCACGTCTATCGCTGTTCGCTGGGACCCCGCGGTCCCTATCTGCACCCCCAACCCTCCCGTAGGAGTTTCCAGCACGCCGCCACCCGCAATCTTGTCCAATGCGTTGTCATCAATAGCCTGCGGCGTCGTTTCGGCCTCAGAATTCCCTTGTTCAGACATTGGGACTGCCTCCAACCGTTGTACCAAACTGCTCAAGCGACGCATCGCTAGCGGTTTTCCCGGTGCGGAGCCTAAGTCTCACAGGTTGCCAAGTCCGATGACCCGCAGCGGTGCACCCAGTCTCATCAAGGTCTCGATCTGAAAGATCTGCAGCTTGAACTTCAGGCTTTGTCATCTGTGTCTCCATCGTTCGGCTTTTGGACAGTGCGGACTGCTATGGGTCTGTATCCGCAGTCTTCTGCCCAATGCGGAAAATCACAAACTCAGCGGGCTTGGTGGGAGCAACCCCAATCTCTGCGACCAGCCTGCCATTGTCGAGATCGTTCTGTGTCCGCCGAACGCCTGAGGGAATCTCCTGCACATAGACCCCTGCTGCGATATCGAGATCGGTGTCCGCAAGCTGTTCAGGTTTGTTACCGCGATTGCGCATCAGCGGCCTCATGGCTCGTCGTTGGGTTCGAACACAACGCCAGAGCGCTTGCCCACCAACGAATCCGCCTCGTCAAACAGCAGAACACGTGACTGAGACTCTCCACTCCCGACAACGCCACGCTTCATCACGAGGTTCGGGTATCCGCCACCGATGACATCCTGCAGTGCTTCGTCATCCAGCACGTCTGGCGTCTTTGATTTTGACATTGGGTCCTCCGTCTCAAAAGTTGCTCACGCCTTCACCAGCCATTGCCGCCAATGCCCGCGCTTACGCCTTTGTGAGCGTTTTGGGGCGAGGGCTTGGATCGGTTGACTTCGACCAGCGGCTGGCCATCGTCGAGCACCTTCTTTTCGCCAGGATTACCGACTGCAGTACCAGCGCCCTGCACATCATCGAGGGCCTCATCCGAGATTCCCTCCGGTTTGCTTTGATCAATCATGGCGCTCACTCATCGTCGTCGACGCTTTCCATAGGTTTGAAGCGGATGCCGACATCGTCACCGACCAGGCCCTTAGCCGTCTTACGAGGGCCCCGATTCGCGCCGCCCGTGACCTGCTCCAAATCTGCATCTGCAATGGTCTCGGGGGTATTGATGAGATTGGTCATAACAGTCTCCGTCTGTCGTTGTTGCAATAGACCAATGAGACCACGATTCGGCACCAGCGCCTGTAGCGAACGCTACAAACTCCCGATTTCGCGGAAATTTCCGTCAAGTTGCCGATGTTGCGTTGGGTTAGCCTTAGAGCGCCGCGAACCCTGCCGCGTCGAGCCGGTCCAGAAAATAGGTCCGCACGGCCTTGTTCACCGCCTCCAACCCACAGCCATGATAGGCACCGCCGTGGTTGGCCCCGCACCCCGGTGTGAAAATACCTACCGTCTCGGGCCATCGCGCCGTCAGGTGCGCCAGATCCTTGGGTGTGTTCCAGCTATCTTGCGTGAACGCTACCAAAAGCGCCGTCACAGTTTCCGAGGCGAGCAGGACTTCGTCGGCATCGATTGCGAATTGCTTCATGCGCCCGATGCGGCGCAGTTTGCCGCCGCTGCGACCATAGCAGGCCGGAGCAAAGAGGATACCCGCGTTCATCTCCTCAGGCGCCGCGCCCAACGCAAACAGCGACGAACAACTGCCGCCGGATTGCCCCGCCAGAAAGATCCTCCCTGCGGGCACGCCCAGCGCGCGGAACCGCTGGACAAGCGCCACGATCTCCTCGCGGCGCTGGATGGCGTAGAATGGCTTGGCCGGGTCCTGCGCCGACTTGGTGCAGAGATAGTAGACCCGCGTGCGCCCAATCTCCTCCAGCGCCATGATCGAGGGCGGCGGGAAATAGCCACTGCCCATGCAGGAGGGCGCGGTCGACATGGCCTCGGTATGGTGGTTCCAGATGACGATGTTGGTCTCGGCCGGATGCTCGAGCGCAAGATCGAGATGGTCCGACCACCAATAGGTCCACGGTGCAACGTCGAGGTGGTCGTTGACGAAGCCTGACCCCAACATCGAGCGCGGCTCGGTACTGATGGGCGCTGCCTGCCACTCGCGGGGCATCAACAACGTCGCCCCGCCGACCAGAACCAGCAAAAAGAATAGCGATGCGATGAAGCGCAGCACCTACGCGCCGGCGCCAGTCAGGGCGGCAGCGAACTCCTCCGGATCGAAGGGCTGGAGATCGTCGATCGCTTCGCCAACTCCGATGGCATGGATCGGCAGGTTGAACTTGTCGGCCAGCGCGACCAGGACACCGCCCTTGGCGGTCCCGTCGAGCTTGGTCATCACCAGACCGGAGACATCAGCGATCTGGCGGAAGATCTCGACCTGGCTCAGCGCGTTCTGTCCCGTGGTGGCATCGAGCACCAGCACCGTGTTGTGCGGCGCGCTTTCATCCTTCTTGCGGATGACACGGACGATCTTGGCCAATTCCTCCATCAGATCGGCACGGTTCTGAAGGCGCCCTGCTGTGTCGATCAACAGGATATCCGCACCGTCCGCTTCGGCTCGGGTCATGGAGTCGAACGCCAGACTGGCCGGGTCAGACCCCTGCGCCGCGGTGAGCACAGGCACACCTGCGCGTTCGCCCCAGATCTGGAGCTGCTCGACCGCTGCTGCCCGGAAGGTATCGCCCGCCGCGATCACCACCGACTTTCCCGCACCTTTGAGCTGACTTGCCAGCTTACCGATGGTCGTCGTCTTGCCAGAGCCGTTAACCCCCACAACCAAAACCACTTGGGGGCGTTTCGGGTAGAGCGGTAGGGGACGGGCCACCGGTTCGATGATCCGCGAGACTTCGGTCGCCAATGCCTGCTTTATCTCTTCTGCCCCGACGGCCCGGCCGAACCGTCCATCGGCTAGGCGGGCAGATACTTTCAGCGCGGTGTCTACACCCATATCAGCGGTGATCAGAAGCTCCTCGAGTTCTTCCAGCATGTCGTCATCCAGCACCCGTTTCTTGACCGTGCGCCCACCGGTGATCGCGCCCAGTGCGCGGCCCAGCACGCCAGGGCGCTTCTCCTCAGAAGCGGCTGGTGTAGGTGCGGGTTCTGGCATCGGCGGATCGATCGGCTCCGGCACGGCATCGGGGATAGTCGACCCCTCCTCGACCCTGTCCTCCACAGCGTCCAAGGTGTCCTCGACAGCCGGGGCAATGGTCTCGACTGCATGTTCAGCCGGCTCTGTGACGATCTCTTCAATCGCCTCTTCAACTGCGTCTTCCGGGGCCTCCTCGACGACCTCCTCGCCGTCCTCGACAAGGGCGTTAAGACCCTCGTCCAGCTTGGAAGACGACTTGAATAGCCGCTCTTTCATTTTCTTGAAGAAGGACATGCACCGCCTCGGTTGAGTGAACTTGGCCCCCACATAACCGCTCGCGCGCACGAAGAAAACAATCTCGCCAGATGTAACAGCTGTCACAGCCGCGAATCGGGCCATCCCTTACAGCTAACTGCAATGGCGCATGGGGTATCTGGTCTTGTCTGTTGAGCGTGAAGTCTTTGGTAAGTTTAGTCGCGTGACCCCCGTGCGCCGTGTCGGCAACGTGTGCATCGACCGCAACGAGGAGCGCGCCATGCGAGCGCTGATCGACGCGCTAACACCGGACATTTTCGGCAAGCTCAATCTGGTGCATCCGGTGATGGATACCGCTGACCGCCACCAGGGCAAAACAAGTGGAGTGAACCCATGACAAGGCAGAAAATGGCCCCCTCCAAGCTGACGGATGACGCGCTTGATGATGTCTCCGGCGGCGGGTTCACCATGTTCAAAGCCGAAGGCAAGCCGCTGAAGGCCAAGAGCAGTGTCACGCTTCTGCTGGACGAGTCGGATGCTGTTCTGGGCAAGCGCACGGAAGTGAAAGACAGCCACGACCGTTATGCCAATATCGAAATGTCGCATCTGCTCGGCAAGACCTGCAATCCGGACTGACCGGCGGCTCATCTCACGCTGACAAGCGACAACCTGAAACGCCGGCGATTCTTGCGGGCACAATCTGACCGACGGGCTGGTCGCAAGCAAAGTCGACTTCTGTGAACTGCTCGGTGCGGCCCCGGCGCGCGGTCTCCATTAACACAGCATGGTCCTCGCCTACTTGCGCCTTCAGATGCCGCGCTACGGCCGCTTCGCCCGCCGCGCGCAGACGAGCGGCGCGCTCCTTGCGTACCGCTTTTGGCACCTGAGGCATCCGAGCCGCGGGTGTGCCCTTGCGCGGCGAGTAGGGAAAAACATGCAGCCATGTCAGCCCGCACTCCTTGATCAGCGCCAGCGTATTTTCGAACATCAGCTCATCTTCGGTCGGGAATCCAGCAATCAGATCAGCCCCGAACACAATGTCAGACCGGGCACTGCGGATCTCCGAGCAAAACCGGATGCTATCGGCTCGAAGGTGCCGCCGCTTCATGCGCTTAAGGATCATGTCATCGCCCGCCTGCAGAGAAAGATGCAGATGCGGCATCAAACGTCTGTCCCCCGCGATGGCGTCGATCAGGGCGGGGTCCGCCTCAATGCTGTCAATCGACGACAACCGCAACCGCGGCAGGTCTGGCACCAGACGCAGGATCCGCTGGACCAGATCGCCAAGCGGCGGCGCGCCCGGAAGATCAGCCCCCCATGAGGTCAGATCCACGCCGGTCAGAACGACCTCGTTATATCCGTTGGCGACCAGCCGAGTGATCTGCTCAACGACGACGCCCGCAGGCACCGACCGCGAATTGCCCCGGCCATAGGGGATGATGCAGAAGGTGCAGCGGTGATCGCAGCCGT
>CAYYZH010000018.1:0-37010 GCA_964475765.1 uncultured Limibaculum sp. | reverse complement strand
CGATAAGCGTTGGGCGTTGTCGCGCCGCAGATCGCCATCTCCGCCATTTTTGACTGCATGCCTGCAAGATAGGCCTTGCCGGTTGTCGAGAGTTTGCCTGCTTTGGCGAAGGCGTTCTTGCCGTCCTTCCAAAGGGAGTGGTGCGTGTGAAAACCGTTCCCGGATTGCTCGAAGAACGGCTTGGACATGAAGGTCGCGAGATACCCATGTGCCGCCGCTAGCTGTTTGACCAGAGAGCGAAACATCACCAACCGGTCAGCGGCTTCCAGCGCCGGGCCATAGCGCAGGTTCACTTCGACCTGACCGGGGGCGTATTCGGGGTTCGATTGCTCGACTGGAATGCCCATGTCGTTGATCTGGCTGCGAATGGGCCCGAGCACATGCTCAAGTTCCGCTGCGCGGTCGAGGCCATAGACCTGAATGCCCTTGTCCCGCGGCTGAAGGGTTTCGGGGTCAAGCAGATAGAACTCGACCTCTGTACCGACATTGACTTCATAGCCCATCGACGCCGCGCGTTCGACCTGGGCGGCCAACACGTTGCGCGGGTCAATCGGCACCGGCTTGTGGTCCATGCCCTCGGCGCGGCCCATGCACATCGCGACTCCGGGCTCCCACGGAATCGAGACCGGCTGGGTCAGTGGGAACATGTGCATATCCGGGTAGCCGTTGTCGAAATTGACATAAGGCGTGTCCCAGACATCGCAGGTCATATCGATGGCGAAGAGGGCGATCGACAGCGCGTTGCCTGATTTGCAGATCGTGTCCCAGTGGCTGGCCGGGATGCGTTTGCCACGCATGATGCCGTTCACATCGCCAAGGCCCATGGCCACGGTGTGCGTTCCTTCGGGCAGCGAAAAGTCCATTTTTGTCATCGCTGATACCTCCTGTCCTTCGTTGCGTCACTGCGAAGGTTAGGACGGCCTTTCCCCTTTTGTCGCGCACTTCTTGGTGCTTGCCATTAGCTGTATTCTGTATACAGTATCCAGCATACAGAGACGATGCAAGAGGAAGTTTCGTGCCGAAAACCGAGGTCATTGTCGTAGGTGCCGGGATTGCTGGGGCCTCTACCGCGTTGTCGTTGCGGCGCCGCGGGGCTTCGGTAACGCTGATTGATCGGTGGGAGCCGGGGCACGCTCGGGCGTCCTCAACGGACTACAACCGTGTGGCGCGGGCGATCTCGGGGCATGATGAATTCTACACGTCGTGGTTCCGTGATGCCCGGATGCGATGGATGGAACTGGAGGCCGAAACGGGGCAGAAGCTTTACTATGAAAACGGCGCGCTGATCCTTGCGACCGAGGGCCACTGCCATTGGGAGGACGCTACGCCCGCGACCTTCGACAAGGTTGGCGTGCCCTATCTGCGGTTCGGAGCAGACGACATTCAGCACCACTTCCCGCAGTTCCAGACACCTGACATCGCCTATGCATTGTATGAACCCGAGGCCGGCATGGTCATGGCGCACCGCGCGGTGATCACCACGGTGGAGTTGTTCGAGAAACTGGGCGGTGTTGTCCGTCGCGGGAAGGTCGAAACGGATGCCGACGAGCGATTGTTGCTGGATGGCAAACCGCTCGAGGCCGACATCATTGTCGTCGCGACCGGTCCTTGGATGGATGAGATGTTCCCTCGCACCATCGCGCCGATCAGTGTGATCATGGGTATCAACGTTCTCTATACCTCGACGCCCGATGGGTCGGATCTGTTCGATCACACACGGATGCCATGCTGGATTGATCACGGCATGGGATCCTTTGGTTTGCCATCGGCAGAGGGGTCTGGCGTGAAGGCAGCAGTGGTGATCCCGCACGAGCCGATCGACATTAACAATGACGAGCGCCTGATCCGGCGTGAAAGTCTCGCCAAGACCCGCAGTTACATTGAGAAGCGTCTTCCCGGTTTGGTTGGTCAGCGAGTGGTGGATTCCAAGTTCAATCAGGTCATCCTGACGCCGGACACGCATTTCGTGGTGGACTGGCACCCGGAACACCGCAACGTGCTGTTTGCTGGCGGTTGCTCAGGACATCTGTTCAAGCACGGTCCGACATTCGGGGACTTTGCTGCGGGTGTGGCCGTGAAGGAATACGGGACGGCCGACCGCTTCAAGATTGCAGGCCGGCGCAAGCTGACACCAGCCGAGAGCCCATCGGGGCGTTGAAGTCAGGCAGTTGACTTCAGTCGACTTAGAATACGTCCGTCAATGACCACAAGGCCGAGTGCAATGAGTGCAAAGCCGAGGAAGGCTGCCGGGGCAAGACGCTCGGCCAGAAACGCCCAGCCAAGAAAGATCGCAATTGGCGGGATTAAAAGCGTGCAGAGCATCAGGTTTCCGGCCCCGGCCATGCCGAGAACGCGATAGTAAAGCAAGTAGGCCATCGCGGTTGCGAAGATGGCGTAGTAAGCGATGGCGCCCCAAGTTGACCAGGCAAGTGCGAGGGAAGGTGCGCCTTCGATGAGAATTGCTGACGGAAGCATAACGAGTGTTGATCCGGTGAGCATCCCGGCGGCAGCGACGAGCGGGTGCAAGTTTCGCAGGTGGAGTTTTGCCCAAACGCTGGCGAATGCGTAACTCAGTGCGCCAAGCAGCACTGCCCACTGGCCGAGTGCCCGGAGATCCAGCGCTCCCAAGCGGTCGATGCCGATCACCACAACGGTGCCAGTGAAGGCAAGCATAACACCACAAATGCGGCGCAGCGACAGCGGCTCGTCACGCAGGATTGCTGCGGCCACGAGCACGCCGAGTGGCGCTGTCATGGCGTTGAAAATGCTGGTGAGGCCGCTTTCGATATGTGTCTGTCCCCAACTCATCAGAGTGAATGGGATCACGTTGTTCAGGCAGCCCATGACGAGAAACGCGCCCCACACGCCTGGCGTGCGGGGAACTTGGAGCCTTAGCGAAAGCACGACGATCCAAAGCGCAATTGCAGCCCAACCGACGCGGTGCAGCACGGCGGTGACTGGTCCGATCTCCTGCAAAGCGATTGCGATGGAGAAGAACGACCCTCCCCACAGGGTCGACAGCAGACCGAGTTCGATCCATGCGCGTGATGACATTGCTGGCGTTGGCTGAAAGGGCATGCGTGACTCCGGCAGAAACTCGCGGAGACTTTCTCAGGGCGCACGTAAGTGCGCCACCCGGAACATGCGGAAATGTCCTGAAAGGGACTGTAAGACGAGAAGAGGTGCGTTTGTTTAGTCTTCGTCTGAAGACGGAATCACACGAAGATGGCCTGATTTGAACCGAACTTCTTTTGGGCGGTTGTTCGCGCTGAGTGGAATGGCTTTGGGGACCGTAAACCAGAAGACCGAGCCCCGACCGACCTCGCTTTCGGCACCAATCTTGCCGCCCCAAAGTTCAACCAACTCCTTGCAAATCGAAAGGCCGATGCCGGATCCACCGAATTCGCGGGTTGTCGTGGAGTCAACCTGAACGAAGCGCGAGAAGATTTCTTCGAGTTGCCCTGTAGCGATCCCGATCCCGCTGTCTGCGACCTCGAACCGGATTGTGCCGTTGGCTTCTGTATTTGCGCGGACCGATACGAAGCCGCGTTTTGTAAACTTGATGGCATTGGACAAAAGCTGGCGCAGAACCTGTCCAATACGCGATGCGTCGTGATGAACCGACGAGCCGCGTTGTTCGCTGACCGAGGCAATGACACGAATGCCTTTCTCCTCAGCCAGATCTCGGTATGCGCCAACTGCAGAGTCGACCAAGAGCGAGAGGTCGAAGTTGTTCTTGACGAGATCGACATTGTCCGCGTCCAACGCAACCAGCTCGAGAACGCTTTCGACCAGCTCGAGCATTTCCTGTCCGGATTCTAGAACGATGCCGAGCATCTTTTTCTGATCGTCGGAAAGGTCGGACTCGGCCAACATGCTGCCCATGCCCATGATACCGTTGAGCGGCGTGCGCATCTCGTGGCTCATGGTCGAAAGGAACTGTGATTTGGTTTTCACCGCGGATTCTGCGGCGTCGCGGGCACGCTCAAGTTCGATTTGCTGCTCGCGCGATGTCGTGACATCTGTCGCGTTGATCAGAAATGCGCCGTCGCCTGTAACTGCATCTCGGCAGCGAACGCCATGGAGGTAGTGCCAGCGCTCTCCGTCTACAGTGCGAACACGCACTGTCATTTCGTGTTCTCCGGCCTCTTTGATCTTCTCTTCGAAATCCAGCAGGTCGGCGGGAGAGGCAAACATTTGACCGAAAAAGTGTTCGCCGGGACCATAGGCAGCCCGGAACGAGGGGTTGCCGTAAAGTTCGCGACCGTCCCCGTCAAAGAGCGCGATAATGGTCTGGGCATGCAAAAGTGCATCCGCACTGCGGATCGTCTCCGGTTCTTGAAGGTCTTCAGCTCTGGCTTCGACCATCATTCCGATGCGACCATGAGCGAGCGCACATCGTCTGAGAATTGCTCGCACTCTGAATGGCGTATTGTTCGGATAGAGGGTCCAAAGTTCGTGGATCTCTCGTTCCGGCTTTGTCTGGAAATCCTCGTAGTGCTGTTTCAGTCGCGTACTGACCGAAGCGGACATTTCTGATGCGAGATCCCGCGCAGCAAGGTCTTCTGGTGTCTCAGCATCCCACAAAAAGAGAGCCGAAGCGTTTGCCCACACGATTTTTCCGGCATCGAAATCGTAGATCCAGACGGCTGTTTCCAGCCGATCGAGCAAATTGCCCCCAGCGCCAAGCTCTGCGTTAGTGTTGGCTGGTGCCCTCATATCCGCGACCTACGTAGCATCTTTGGGTCGTCACTCTCATCGAATTTGCTGAGCGCCAGGTTAATCTGCGAGAATCAGTCAGCGTGCACTCACCTAAATGTGGCAACCATAGCTTGATAAGTCTATTCATGCCACCCGGTAAAGAAAGCTACGAATTTGGCGGCAATAAGGCGCAAAACGGACCGTCTTCATCAAAAATGCCCATCAATTAAAAAACGATCCATGTAATCCAGCGCTTAGGTCGCTGTCTTAACACGCTCTGCGATCTTAGGTTGAGTCCCTTTTCATGAGCCAATTTGTCGGTTTTTATTTTGGGGTGGCGCTCGCTCTCAATTCAATAAACAAAATCAACAATTGAAAGATACAATGCTCGAGGCAGAATATCCAATGTAGTAAAATATTTCTAAGTAAACAGAATCTTAACCATTATTATTTCTAAATTATTATTAGTTTTCTAATTTGCAAAAGCTCATCGCTTGATGGTTGGTAAAAGCAATTTCGCTCTGAACACTGCGTGATCATTCCTTAATTATATTAAAATCAAGTTGCTGAAGTAGTTTTAATTTCTATACTGGCGGTGGTGTTACGGAGGTTTATCTGACGGTTCTTGGGTCCGAACGTCAGGCGAACTACCAAATCGGGAGAATCCTATGAAGACCAGTAAAACGGGACATGTGGTGGAGTCCGTCACGCGTTTGCCTCGCCTAAGTGTAAAGACAGGCATGCACGACTTTCTGCAGCGACTGGTCGTGAAGATGGAGTATCCGAAAGACGAGCGAAATCGATATATTATTGTGGCGCATCTGTTCGATGATACTTTGCGGATGCTTGAGGCAATGGATCCTGTCGTAGAGTTCGATGCTATTGTCGGTATCCCATACTCATCAGACAGACCCGGTGTGGCGGAAAAGTGGGCCGCTCGGTTCGGCGATAAGGTCCACATCAAATCATCTTTGGAAGACATGGAACGTTTGGTGGTCGAAGAGATCGCGAGGTCTCTGTCTCTCTGCAAGAAGAACCGCCAGAAGTTGATTGTTCAGGAAGTTGGCGGGTTTGTCACACCATTGCTGACGACGTATTTCCGGGATCAGTTACACCTCGTTAAGGGCGTCGTTGAAATCACCAAGCAGGGTGTCTGGCGGGCGGAGGAGCAAAACCTCGGCTTTCCGGTCCTGCATTGCGCAGACAGTGAGTTGAAACGTCTTGAAGCGAAGCGGTGTGGTGAGACGATCGTCCGCTGTGTCGACGGGCTGGCTCGAGAGATGGGACTGTCTCTCGCGGGGCGCTTCGCGACCGTTCTGGGTGCGGGTTGGATTGGATCGGGCGTCGCCAACGGGTTAAGGCGGCTCGATGTGATCCCGGCTATGATCGACAGTAATCCCCTCAAGGTGACGGAGGCGCGTCTCGACGGGTTTGCGGCTTCGACATCAGGGGATTGGCTGGAGAAGAGTCATCTGGTGATTGGAGCGACAGGTCGCAATTCGATTACATCGGATGTCATCGAAAGACTGCCACACAATGCGATTGTTGCCAGCGGCAGTTCGCGGCAGTTGGAAATTGATGTAGAGTTTCTCAAGAGCCACCCGAGTACGCGGGTGACGGACAGTGTGGAGGCATTCCATATCCCAACGGATGCCACTGGCCAAAGGTCCAAGAATATCCTGCTGGTGAATGACGGGTTCCCAGCCAATTTCATCCCGGGTTCGGGAAGTGTTCCGGATGAGATTGTCGAGACCATTCTCGGGGAGCTGATGGTTCTGATGGGCGCGTTGGCGAAAGACGAGTTCGAGCCTGGCATTCATCGGATAACGCCAGATCAAGAGAGTATTTGCGCAGAGTTGTGGCTGGAGATGCGTGACGCATCCCGGCCCGAACCGCTTTCGTTCGAACAGCCACTGCTGCAGCAGGCCGTTGGTCACGACATCGCTGTTGGCGCGTTAGACTAGTACTCTCCCGGGGGAAGACATGAACTTTCAAGCCAAAGAGCTGCTCGATGGTGAACCCATCGACGTTGGTCAAGACGCGCATTCGCCTTATCTGGTCCAAAAGCTGAGGGATCAGAAGCCTAACTTGTACGGTGTGGTTAAGTTCAGAATCGTTTCGAAGGAAATCCGCCGTCTGACTGAGAAGTTGGGCAGGCCGCCGCGGATCTTGGATCTGGGCTGTTCGACATCGATTTCCAAACAATACCTGGAAATGAACAATCTCGAATTCGAGTACTGCGGTGTCGACTATGAGGCCGAGTTCTCGCCCGATATTGTCATGGACATCCGTCAACTCAATGACCGGCGAGATGAGTTGCCGTGGGTGCCTGACGTTATCCTTCTGCTGGATGTGCTCGAGCATTTACCGGGGAAAGCCGCGGACATTGCGACTGTTATGGATCAGTGCAACAGCCTGATCCCAGATCACGGGAAGGTCTTTGTCATCATCCCACAACTCTATCGCCTCGATCGGCTCAAGCTGTCGCACCTGCACTACCCCGAGCATGAAGTGCGCTTTACGCTCGGAGAGTGGCGAAACATCATCGAAGGCGCGATAGGCGTCGAGGATGTCCGCGGGGTGGGTTACCTCTCATGCCTCCCGTACACGCCGATGATCAGCCCTTGGTACAAAGAAGACAACGGGCATGGCCGCTTGTTCCATTTTCTGCGCGGCAAGGTGTTCGAATGGGGACCGCTGAAGCCGCTTGAGGTAGCGATCACGCGTGTCCTTGGCCGCATTCCCTTTCTCAAGGGCTGGTGCAACAGCTCGCTTCTGATCTGCAAGGCGAAGTGACGATTGGACGGTGAGGTTAGCGCCGGGAGGCGTTAGTCTCGGTCCATGAAGACAGCGCGTATTTCGCAATCTCCGACTGATGCGGGTTTTGTCCAGAACCCGTACGCTACCTATCGCCGCTTTCGAGAGCACGATGCGATCTGGTGGGAAGACTATGGCATGTGGGTCTTCCCTGGCTTTGACGACGTCAACGCGATCTTTCGGGATCGGCGCTTTGGACGCGATATTCTGCATGTGTCCACACGCGAGGCGTTGGGCTGGGAGCCTGTGCCACAGCATCTTGAGCCCTTCTACGCTTTCGAGGCCAATTCGCTGCTGGAGAAGGAACCGCCTGCACACACGCGTCTGCGCGCTTTGGTCAATCGCGCCTTTGTCTCCCGGCGTATCGAGGCTCTTCGTCCGCGGATCTGGGATCTGGCCGAGCGCCTGGCTGCCGATCTCCGCCCGGGCGATGATCTCATCGCTAAGTACTGCGAGCCTATTCCTGTCACCATCATCACCGAATTGCTGGGCGTGCCAGCAGATGTAGGACCGCAGCTGTTGGACTGGTCCCACCGCATGGTCGCGATGTATCAGGCCAGGCGGGATCGACAGATTGAGGACGAGGCATCGGCCGCTACGATTGCCTTTACCGATTACATAATTGGTTGGATCGAACAGCGACGAGGGCAGCCCGGCGTCGACCTCCTCAGTGCATTGATCGCCGCGGAGGAAGCGGGCGAGCGTCTGTCGACAGATGAACTGGTTGCGACTGCGATCCTGCTCCTGAATGCCGGACATGAAGCGACGGTACATGCCATCGGTAATGGCATCGTTGCGCTTGCTGCAACCGGGTCTGGAAATCAGCCGCTGGGCCCGATCGCAGAGGAAGTCATGCGTTATGACCCGCCGCTGCACATGTTCACGCGCTATGTTCTGGAGGATCTGAACTGGAACGGGCTGGACCTACGGATGGGCGAGCAAGTCGGGCTCTTGATCGGTTCCGCCAATCGCGACGAACGGATCACACCGAACCCGGACCGGTTCGATCCGTCACGGGCACAAAGTCGTCACGTTGCATTGGGCGGCGGCATACATTTTTGCGTCGGAGCACCGTTGGCAAGGCTCGAGTTACAAACCGCGCTGGAGGTGCTGTTCCGATCCCGCAAAGTAAAGTTTGATCCGTCAACGCTGCGTTACCGCGATGCCTACCACTTCCACGGGTTCGAACGATTGATCCTTGTGGACTGAGCGGAACTACCCTGTGGGTTTCACGATCCGTCTTGTCGCGATCACCTCGATCAGGACGGCGCCCATAATGAAGGCGGCTCCTCCGGCTTCGATCAGCCCGAAGGTCTCGCCAAGGATGAGACTGCTTGAGAGCACACCGCCCAACACTTCGACGCTGAGTAGATAACTCATAATCGCAGGCGGCAAACGAAAGGCTCCCCACATCGTACCGGCCAGCAGAACACCGACATAAAGCGCGAGAAACGCCAAGGTCGCTGGATTGGCTGGAATCCATGCCAACGGATCAGGGAGCGGGCCTGAGAGAGAGCCCTCGGCCCACGCGATCACAAGGGCCGTTGCAATACCGCCCAATGCCGTGACAACCAGCACCCGTGACACCTCGGCCTGACGACTGGTGAAGACCAGAGCCAGTCCGATGGACCAGGAAAGGCCCGAGGCCAACGCCATCCAGTCGCCGATTGCGCCGAGGCTATCGAAGGAGACGTCTCCCCTGCTTATCAGGAGGACGCCTGCGAGCGAAAAAAGTATGGCCACCACGCTTTTCAACGTCCAGCGCCGCCCAAGGAAGATGCACTCGATCAGCGTGCTCCAGGCTGGCGCGAGATAGAACAGCAATACAGCGCGCAGAAAGTCGGTATAGGTGACCGAGACCGCATAGAGCGTGACCGCCAGCCCAACGAGAACCGATCCAAGTAGAGCACGGGGCGAGACCTGCCCGCGTCGAGTGACGGCCCAGCCGACCGCCACCGGCAGGGCCGCAGCGTTCATCACCACGCCGACCAGCGGACCTGTGATCCCCGTCTCCTCGATCAGCGAGATCGGGAACCACCAGAAACCCCACATCAGCGCGCAGAACAGCACAATCCCGATCGCCAGATGTTCGCCGCGTTCAGCCATGGGTGGCCCTGTTCCCCCGTTTCGTACTCCCCGGACTAGCAGTATTTGCTGTGTGGTTCGCGGAAAATTCTAACCGCCCCCGGCAATAACCAAGCTGAATTCCCAACCGCAGGGGACAACGCCTCTTGCCGCACACGATCCTCAGGCGTAGAGACGGGATTGCCCCGATGTCCGGGGCTTTATTCATGAGAACAGGAGAAAGACCATGGCGTTCCTGGCCGACAGCCTCGCCCGCGTGAAGCCCTCACCGACCATTGCGGTGACGAACAAGGCCCGTGAGCTCAAGGCAACGGGCAAGGATATCATTGGACTTGGGGCAGGGGAGCCGGATTTCGACACGCCCGAGCACATCAAGGCGGCGGCGACGCAGGCCATGGCCGAGGGCAAGACGAAATACACTGCCGTCGATGGGATCAACGAGCTGAAGCAGGCGATCTGTGACAAGTTCAAGCGCGACAATGGCCTGACCTACGCTCCTGAGCAGATCCATGTCTCCAACGGCGGCAAGCAGGTGCTCTATAACGCCCTGGTTGCCACGATGAACCCCGGCGATGAAGTCATCATCCCTGCGCCCTACTGGGTCTCTTACCCGGACATGGTGTTGTTGACCGGAGGCACACCGGTTGTGGTTGAGGCCTCGCTGGAGACCAACTTCAAGATTACGCCTGCGCAGCTCGAGGCAGCGATCACGCCAAAGACCAAATGGTTCCTGTTCAACTCGCCGTCGAACCCATCAGGTGCGGGGTATTCCGCACACGAGTTGAAGGGATTGACCGACGTTCTGATGAAACATCCTCATGTCTGGGTGATGACAGACGATATGTATGAGCACATAGCCTATGAGCCATTCACATTTGCCACACCGGCCGAGGCCGAGCCCGGCTTGATGGACCGTACGCTGACGGTCAACGGGCTCTCCAAGGCTTACGCGATGACCGGCTGGCGGATGGGGTATGCGGGTGGTCCGGAACAGTTGATCGGCGCGATGCGCAAGGTTCAGAGCCAGACAACATCGAACCCGTCCTCGATCAGTCAATGGGCAGCGGTAGCGGCATTGGAAGGGCCTCAGGACTATATCGGGGAGAGCAAGGTGGCATTCCAGCGCCGGCGCGATCTGGTGTGCTCGATGCTCAATCAGGCACAGGGCATCACGTGTCCGGTGCCGGAGGGGGCGTTCTATGTCTACCCCTCGGTTGCAGGCTGTATTGGCAAGACTGCGCCCTCGGGCCAGGTGATCGAGACCGACGAAGACTTTGTGACCGAGTTGCTCGAAGCCGAAGGGGTCGCGGTTGTGCATGGGTCGGCCTTCGGATTGAGCCCGAACTTTCGGGCCTCTTATGCCACTTCTGATGAGGCCCTTGAAGAAGCCTGCACGCGGATCCAGAGGTTTTGCGGGAACCTTACCGGCTGAGCCGAACGGAAGCGGAATGCGTGGTCCCGGACTTTGTCCGGGGCCTAAAGGGATCGTGCACCCACAATTGGGCCGACTCTGCCCGAGGGAGAAAGTGCTTTCTGCTCTTTGCGCTCTGAAGTATGCGTAGACGTAAGCAAGGCGCGCGTTTGGACGCCATGCGATAGGGTGTAGACGGGAGCATAGGGCAGGAATGCAGCTCTACTACCGAGTTCGAAAGCAAGGTGCGTTGGTCTTTCGCATGGAAGTTGCGAACCGGCAGCGTCGAATCGAGCTCAACCAGATTGCCACCATCACCGGCAAGGGTGAGATCAAACCGCATCGCCGCCGACCCCCGTCGGAAACTGAGCTCGCAGATATAGAAGCGTGGTGGCAAAGACGTCGGGCACAACGCAAAGATAACTCTCTGGATGATGTCGAGCTTTTCATGGAAGAGCTAAACAAATTCACGACCTGGGTGGAAAAGGAAGCGCCATCTGACCTGATCAGCACCCGCTCCGATCCCCTGCTCATGGCCTTGCTGGATCTGCGCCAAGTCATTGTGCGCCGGCTTTCTGAGGTCGAACGACCCTGAATACTGTCGATGCGGGCCGGCCAGGCGGGCGTGCAGTCTCGAGATTGTGTACCCGAATTGCTCAGTCGGCCTTCTTTTGAGCACAACAGACGTTATTTCTATAACTATGAACAGGTGCGGGGCGCACAACGGGAGTAGGTGCATGTCGAGAGTGACAGTGGCCGCCAGCTTGCTGGCCGCCGCCCTGATCTGGAGCCCGGCGTCTGCGCAGATTGGAAACCTTGTTGAAGTCTGCGGCGATCCCGATGCCAGCCCCGGCGATGTGATGAACTTCTGCCAGAGAGCGCTCAAAACTGGAAAACTTGGCAATACTGCCACTGCGCAGGTGCAGACCAATCTGGGCGCTGCATTCTTCGATCTCGGGCGCTATGGCGAGGCTGTTTCGGCGTATACCGACGCATTGCGGCGCGAGCCACAGATGATTGCGGCGATGCTCAATCGCGCGCGCGCCTTTGAAAAACTACGCAGATTGAACGACGCTGCTGCGGACTATGCGGCCGCTCTTGCACTCGATCCTAAGGCCGCGGACGCTTATCTTGGGCGCGGTACGATGCTCCTCACACATGGCGATCCAGAACGCGCCATTCTCGACTTCGATGCCGTTATCTCAATCCGGCCGAACTGGACATCGCCCTACTTCAATCGCGGCGTTGCGCTCATGCGTGTCGGACAGCCTGCCGAAGCCGAGCGTGATTTCGGCGTAGTTCTTTCGCGTCGCCCTGACGACGCCGGCGCGTACTTGAATCGTGGCCGGGCGCGGGCGGCTCTTGATCGCTCGGACGCGGCTGAGGACTTTGACAAGGCCCTTTCGTTGGAACCGGAATGGGGCGCGGGGTGGTTTGCCCGCGGGCGGTACCGTGATGCGCTGGGCGATCGCGAAGCGGCGAACAGCGACTTTCTGCGCGCCTTCGAGCTTGGCCACCCCGATCCCTGGCTGGTGCAAAGGGTTCGCGAAATCTCAGGCTAGTCGGTTTCTGCGAGGGGATGTTTTTCTAGGACCAGTTCCTTGAGACGGCTGTCCAACACATGCGTATAGATCTCCGTGGTGGAAACATCGGCATGGCCAAGCAAGGTCTGGATTACGCGAAGATCGGCGCCGTTGTGCAGCAAATGGGTCGCAAAGGCATGACGTACCGTGTGCGGTGAGATCTGAGCTGGATCGAGTCCTGCACCCGCAGCCATCTCCTTGAGATCAAGATAGAACGCGACACGGGTCAGATGCCCTGATTTTCCGCGCGAGGGAAAGAGAAACGGCGAGGGTTTGCCACCCTTTGCAATCAGCTCGGTTTCAGCCGCGTCTCGGATCGACAGCCAACGGGACACTGCCCCCGATGCTGGCGGAGACAGTGGTACCATACGCTCACGTCCACCTTTGCCCCGGATCAGGATCATGCGCGGGTCGCCGCGGACAACGCTCACCGGCAATGAGACGAGTTCGCTGACCCGCATGCCTGTGGCGTAAAGCATCTCGACCAGGCATTGCCGCCGGGCGGTCTTCGCTGGACTGCCATGCGGCGCTGCGGCAGTGGTCAGCAACGCATCAACATCTGCCTCGGACAATGTGCCCGGTAGCTTACGGGCGCGCTTTGGTCCGGTCAGCCCTGCACCGGGATCATCTGTTCGCCAGCCTTCCGAAAACGCAAACCTGTAGAACTGTCGGATTGCGGAGAGCCGCCGCGCCCGCGTTGTATCGGCAAGACCCGCTTTTGATAGATCGCCGAGATAG
This sequence comes from uncultured Limibaculum sp., assembly GCA_964475765.1. GTDB lineage: Bacteria > Pseudomonadota > Alphaproteobacteria > Rhodobacterales > Rhodobacteraceae > Thermohalobaculum. The sequence continues at coordinate 23,675 of CAYYZH010000018.1, read as the reverse complement.
TCTTCTATGTTCGCGCGGTCAGCTGTATCCAGACCCGTGCCCAGCTGGCACAGCCAGTCCTTGAAATGCGACAGATCCCGGAAATAGGCGGCCAACGTGTTTTCTGACGCGCCTCGTTCGGCCTGAAGCGCTTCGAGAAACGCGGGCACCCAGCCGGACAGGTCAGGACGATTCACTGTGCCGGCTGCGCCGGTCCGGTCAGGTCCACAACCACCTCGCGCGTCGGTGGTGGCAGGTCCGCAACCATCGCGTACCCCACCAGAACAAGGGCAGCAAGGACGCCCAAGCGGAAGATTAGTTTCAATGCCCGGCCCATTGGCCCGCCTCCTGCTCTGCGGCTTCTCTTTCCTCGCGCGGATCACTGGTCTAGAACCGCCCGAGGCTTCGGCCATACCGTCAGGCTTTCGCGAAGACTACTGCAATCCGACGGTCAAAGGCAATTGTAGGGCGCGGCACGTGACGCAAAAGAAAGATGCTCCTGGGCGGAGGGGCCGGAATCGACCGTTGTCAGATCTTCCGGTTCTCTCTCGGTCCATTGTGTTGATTGGACTGATGGGGTCGGGGAAAACGTCTGTCGGTCACAGGCTGGCGTCCCTGTTGAACACCGATTTGGTCGATAGCGATACGGAGATCGAGGCTGCCGCCGGTATGAAGATTCCAGACATCTTCGAGACCTATGGCGAGGCGCATTTTCGGGACGGTGAACGCAAGGTGCTGGCGCGCCTCCTGACCGCATCACCTTGTGTCATTGCAACCGGTGGTGGGGCCTACATGGATCCAGAGACGCGCGCTGTGATCGCACGGGACGGGGTTAGTGTCTGGCTGAAGGCAGATCTGGATCTGTTGGTTTACCGAACTGCCGGCAGAACTCACCGCCCGCTACTCAACAGGGGAAGTCCCCGAAAGATTCTCGCCGGTTTGATTGACGAGCGCTATCCCATCTATGCACAGGCAGACCTGATGGTCGAAAGCCGTCCCGGTCAGAGCCACGAACAGATGGCGCGGCGCATCGTCGAAGTGCTTGTCAGCGATGGTTCCGCGTTTGCAGGGGACGCGTCATGACCGCGACCGTTGATGTCGCGCTGGGCGCGCGCAGCTATCGCATCGAGATCGGTCCTGGACTGCTGGATTCGGTTGGCGCGATGATCCGGGAGTTGCTGCCGCGGCCCTATACCGTGATCGTTACGGACGAAACCGTTGCAGGCCTGCACCTCGAGACGCTGCAAGCGGGGTTGTCTGCAGCTGGGATCGAATGCGAGACGATTGTTGTGCCAGCGGGTGAGGCCACGAAATCGATGGCCGAAGTTGGACGTGTGGTCGAAGAGCTTTTGAAACTGCGTGTCGAAAGAGACGATCTGATTATCGCCTTCGGAGGTGGAGTGATCGGGGATCTGGCGGGCTTTTGTGCGGCGATCACGCGGCGCGGGATCGGCTTTATCCAGATCCCGACAACCTTGTTGGCTCAGGTCGACAGCTCGGTGGGCGGCAAGACCGGGGTGAATGCGGAGCAGGGCAAGAACTTGATCGGCGCCTTTCATCAACCGCGCCATGTCATCGCCGATATCGACGTGCTTGGAACCCTGACAACTCGCGATTTTCTAGCTGGCTATGGCGAGGTCGCGAAGTACGGCTTACTGGGTGACGAGGCGTTTTTTCAGTGGCTTGAAGCGCATGGCCCCGCATTGGCAGCGGGAGATGCTACGGCGCGGGCCGAGGCTGTGCGGCGGTGTTGTGAGATGAAAGCGGCCGTTGTCGCTCGGGATGAGACCGAACGCGGCGATCGCGCGTTGCTCAACTTGGGGCACACCTTTGGGCACGCGTTGGAGGCTGCAACCGGGTATTCAGACCGGCTGTTGCACGGTGAGGGCGTCGCCATTGGCTGCGCGCTAGCATTTGAGGTGTCTTCGCGGTTGGGGTTTTGTTCGCAGGAAGACCCCAGCCGGGTTCGGGCGCATCTCGATGCCATGGGTATGAACAAGGACCTGAAGGACATTCCCGGTGATCTGCCGGACGCGAATGGCCTGATAGAGCTGATGTATCAGGACAAGAAGGTCCGCCAGGGCAAGCTGACCTTCATCATGGCTCGCGGCATAGGCAAGGCGTTCGTAACGTCCGATGTTGATCTCGGCACTGTGCGTGCTGTGCTCGACGAAGGGTTGTCAGCCCGCTAGTGCGTCAGCGTCCTGGTGGATGCCCGACCAATCGGCCATCCCCTTCAGGTCGTGGTGATCCTATAGTTTCACCATGCTCAGAGCGCCGTGATTTTCAGCGAGCTCCACGGTATCTTCAGCTGACGGTTCTTCATCCAGCCCTGCGCTTGGTGCTTCATCACCAGCTTCCTGTTCCGCGGCTTTCTTCTCTTCGGCCAGTTCTTTCCAAAGCGCGCCCAGTAGTTTGCGCAATGCGGCATCGGTTGCCGGATCTTCACTCAGTGGTTCAGGAGACTTGAAGACTTGGCGCAGGCGTCGCAAACGGCGGTTCTTGACGAACTTCCAGACCTCCCGCGGTAGCTGGCCCGAAGCGGCCAGTGCGATCACCCACGCCTCGAGCAGTGAAGATTTTGGCTGAGGTCCTTCCTTGCACCATACATGCTCAAACAAGGTCATGATGTAGTCGAGCGTGGCACCCTCAGGATGTCGGCGATCGGGGCGGTACGGCAGGCTGAAGACATCCGTGATGATCTCGTAGGACGGCCAATAGTGCAGAACGCCTTCGTCTTGGTGTGCTCTTACGACCTCGTCGATGGCGACGCGCAGAACGGATTTGGAGACCGAATTGGATGTCAGGCAGGAGTTGTTCCTGAAGGTCGCGATCAGCGGGATCGGCGACAGGGTGAACAGGATCTTGGCATCCGGGCGATGCTTGCGGATAAGCTGATAGATCGCCTCGAGGTTCTCGCGGTTCTCCTCAACGGTCGAGACGCGGAATTTATGCCGGCTCGGGTCATAAGCTTCCTTCGGTATCGTCCGCCAGAAAACGTTTCCGGTGGGCTCATCATACCAGACTTCCGATAGCCCGAAGGTCAGGATGAAGAACTCGGTCTGGTCAAAGATCCGTTTGGTCTCGGCCTGGACGGCCGGGTCGTATCCGTACTCCTCGGCCTTGTAGCCATGCCAAAGCGCCTGATCGAAGACCTTGTTCTCCCAGGCCCATTCAAACTGCTGGCGGATGACGAATGAGTTCACCATGCCCTCGCCGCAGGCCACGACATAGGCGGCCTTCGCCCCTTCGTCCTTGGTCAGTACCTTGAAATTGCGCGAGGACAGCCAGTTCGAGATGTTCTCGGCAAAGCAGGATCCAAACGCTGTGATCTGCGTCTCCGGCGTGATCACGGGAGCGTCGGGCTCCCACCCGTAGAGCACGTTCTTGCGCACCGCATCCAAGGCGACCATGTCAGCCTTCTTCGGATTGAAGTTGGTGTGCTCCCCACGGAACCAGGTGCGAAAGACGTTACTGTCCTTGTTGGTCGTCTGAAAAACGTGACGCTGGGCATCTCCGGGGATGCGTGGGTGACGACGACCGCGAGGGGGGAGTTCGTCTTCCTGTTCGCTCATGTTACTGCTCCTGGAACTGACGGGGTTTCACCCGATTGCGGTTTTCGTCCGATGAAGAGTTTTCCGCCCCTCTCGAGGGCGTGGGCGGATACGAAGGGCTCTACGGCGGTGTATTCCTCAAGCTGGAAGCCCGCGCCGACCATCCGGTCGCGGAAATCCCGGCCATAAAAGCGGGTGTGGTCGCCTTGCCCGAAGTGCAGGATGCGCCCCTTTCGGGTCGTAATCGCAGGGTTCTCGTAAGTCTCGTCCCACCCCTCTATCACCGGGGTTGTAAGAACGGCGAACCCGCCGGGGCGGAGGATCCGAAAAAGCTCGGCGAGGGCCTTGGCATCATCGACATGCTCGATCACCTGATGGCAGATGATCGCATCGAAATCGGCGTCTGGCAGGCCTGTTGCTTCGATGTTGAGCTGCAGATCTCCACGTTCACCGATATCGGCCGAGGTATAGTCCGAGGTAAGCGCTTGCAGGATCGGGCGCAGGCCCCATTCTGGGGCGAAATGCAAAAGGCGTGTGGCCGAGGTGATTGGATCGGTCTCCGCCAGCCATTGCACGAACAATCGGTGGTGAGGCCGCGAGTTGCAGTTCGGGCAGCGCGCATCCAGAAGGTTCCGGTACGGCGCAAACATGCCCTCATAGGTGCACACCGGACAGGTCCGCGTATAGGTGCCGCCGAGGTTTTCATCCAGCCAGGCGCGCGCGCGTTCGGTCATGCGGTTGTGCCGCTTGGCGACCTGCCGCGGAGGCAGCAGGTTCACTGGCCATTTCGGGGGGTTCGCATCCTTCATCGTTTCTGCACCACCAACACCTGATCCTTGCGGGACTTGTCGAACAGCGCCTGATGCAGGAAGCAGCCTGAAAACTCTGGTGCCAGTGCGTTGAACGCCTCGGTCATGCCCGGATCGGAATGGTTGAACCGGCGTTTCGTGATCCACGACTGAAAGAGATCGGCGGTTTTGGTGATCCCGGGATGCTTGTTCTCATAGACTTCCGGCTGCCAGCGCAGGTCCTCGATAATGTACATGCCGCCCGGTTTGATCTTGGGCCAAAGCGCCAGAAAGGCCTGCTGCTGGTGCATCGAGGCATGCGAGGCGTCGTCAATGGCTATATCGAGCATCGGCAGGTCAGATGCCGCCTCGTCGATGTTCGCGCGGTCGTCCATATCACAGCGCAAGAACTTGAAGCGCTCGGCCTCGAACCACGAAAACTCCGAGACATCCAGCCCGAAAACCTGCGCCTTGGTGAAGTAGTCGAGCCACATCCGTACCGAGGGAAGATCCGTTGTTTCACGGTCTTCGGATTTGCCATGCTCCGGCCCGCCGATTTGCAAACCCATCTCCAGGAAGCTGATTTTGCGGTCCCGGAACGGATGGAAGAGCAGATTGTAAAGCTCGGTATACCGGTGCTTGTTCGAACCCTTGTCTGATCCATAGTAATCGGCCAGATCGGTTAGATTGGCGGACTTGCCGGGATGTTCGGTCAGTGTGCGAAACGCCTGCGCAGGGGGCTCCTGCTCGGGCGCGCTCGTCACCGGGATCGGCGCACCGGCCGGATCGACATTGTGCTTTTTCAACAGCTTCCCGATCAGGCTCCAGCGTTTGGGAGTACCGCCTTCCGCTTCGACTAGCCTTTTGCGCATCCGCCGCCCATAGAAGTGGATCGACATCGTATCAGGGCGCACATAGTCCGACGCATCGAACCCGCGACGCAGCATCAAACGGCGGTCCGCGAAGGTGAAAGGATAAAGCACATGTTGTGGAAAGGCGTGCTTTACCTCGCCCGTATCGTGCAGAAAATGGGTGATGGCGTGCGGGCCCCAAACGCCCCATGGCATGTCACCTGCAGGTACTGGTGTGCCAGCCTTGGCTGCCTCGTTGTATTCCTGCTTCAGGTTTTCCGGATACCAGGGCGGGATTGAGTGTATGTCCGAAGTAAACTCCAACAACGCTGCAAGCGTATCGCAATCGGCGGGCAGGCCCAGTACGCCGCCATTGACGTGATGCTTGCTCTCCCAACCATAGAAGTGCCCGCTTTCGGTGTCGAAGGGCATCATGCAATAGGCGTCAGTGTCCGCCCAGATCATCCCGGGTTCCTTCCGGAGCAGCCGGTATCGAAAGAGATCGGAATGAAGCGCCGGAGAGCCCGTCCGCGCATGGGTCAGGCCATCACCGTCACGGGGCAGCACGGTTGCCGCATCAGCCAGTTCCACGCCTTCGGGCACGTTCTCGAGAGGGCCGTAGTGGTAGAGTACCACTTCGTGGCCCGCATCGCGAAAAGACACGATACAGAGCTGCTCAAGATAGCTCAGCGGCCCTTCCATCCATAGCATGCCGATGCGTGGCAGACCGATCAAATCGGATATCCTCTCTCCGGCCCGTCAGGGCGAGTAACATTGCAGATCATGGTTAACCGCATCTTTGCGGCATCATTGTGCCAATCTTCGCATTTTGCATCTTTAGCGGCCGATGGCGACGCCTTCCCGCCGCGGGTCGGCTCCGCCATAGAGGGTGCCGTTTCCGCCGATGGTGATCATGTGCAGTCCGGAGGTCATGTCCTTGCGCTCGGTTGCATGGCCCATCCTGCCCAGAGTTTCCGCAATGGGTTTAGGAAACCCGGGCTCAAGGACCAATGTCCCGCGGTTCCGCTGAGAGATATGCGGCCATGCTACGGCCTCAGCGGGGTCGACGCCGATCGACATGACGCCCAAAAGGCTTTGCGCCACATACTCTGGTATGCGCGAGCCGCCGGGCGAGCCGGTGATGACTGCCAGCCGATCGCCAACATAGGCCATGGTCGGCGCCATCGAGGACCGCGGGCGTTTGCCCGGTGCGACTGCATTGGCTATGGGCTCGCCTTCGGCGTTGGTCGGCCGAAACGAAAAGTCGGTGAGCTGGTTGTTGAGAAGAAACCCGCCCGCCATGCGGCCCGAGCCGAATGCTGTTTCAATGGAAGCTGTCAGGCTGATCGCTAACCCGTCCTTGTCGATCACCGAAAGATGCGTCGTGCCCGGCAAGTCCTCGCTGTTATCAGGCGCATAATAGCGTCCTTCCTTCCATGGCGGGTCTCCGGCCTCTGCCTTACCGGACGCGGCTTTGGCCGGATCAATAAGCGCCGCACGGCTGCCCAGATATGTGTTGTCGAGAAGGCCCTCGACCGGGACCTTCACGAAGTCGCTGTCAGCCAGATATTTCGCACGGTCTGCGTACGCCAGCCGCGACGCTTCGGCGAAAAGATGCCAGGGCAGGACCGCCAGACCTTCAGCGGCAGGCTGTGCGGGGATTGAGCGCTCGATCAGTCCAAGAATTTGGGATACCGTGGTTGCTCCAGAGGATGGTGGACCCATGCCGCAAACCCTGTTGCCGCTATAGGGCGCGCAAACCGGCGCGCGTTCGGTGACGCCGTACCCGCTCAGATCTGCTGCGCTGAGGCTTCCGGGACGCGGATCGGCGGTAACTGTCGTGATGATCGCCTCGGCGATCGGTCCTTGGTAGAAAGCGTCTGGACCTTTGTCAGCGATGCGGCGATAGGTTTCAGCAAGTTCAGGTTGCCTGAAGAGATCGCCTTCCGAGAGGGCAGTGCCGCCGGGAAGAAACGTGTGGGCGGCATCGGTCCCCGTCAGACGTCCTGCGAACCGTTCGATTGAGCTTGCAAGACGGGGGCTTACCTCAAACCCATCTGCTGCAAGCGTGATCGCGGGACGAAAGAGATCGGCCCAGGGCAGCTTGCCGTGCCGGTCGTGCAGAGCTTCCATCAATCGCACTAGGCCAGGCACGCCGACGGAGCGCCCGCTCGCGACGGCCTCGAGAAAGGGCAACGTCTCGCCGCCGTCCATGAACATGTCCGGGGTTGCGCCTGCCGGAGCGGTCTCACGGGCATCCCATGTGGTCAGCCCGCCGGGGCCATGGACTAACGCGAAGGCCCCGCCGCCAATCCCGCTCGATTGTGGCTCGACGACGTTCAGAACGAGCAACGTCGCAATTGCGGCGTCTGCGGCTGATCCACCCTGGGCGAGGATCTCATCGCCGGTTTGAGCGGCCAGAGGGTGCGCTGCGACGATCATGTGGGACGTTGCGGAGACAAGAGGCTTGGGAACCACACGGGATGCTACTTCGGGATCAGCCTGTGTCTGCGCCATTGCGCCGCTGACAAGCAGAATACTTGCGATCACGAAACTCAAAATCCGCATGGCCCGGTCTCCCGTTCTGGTTGTTCGCCAACATGCGCCGAGGCCACCGTCTTTGCCAGCGCGAATGTCTTGACCGCGTCGGAATATCCCGACCAGTGTGGACCTGATCAGGGAGGCCAGAATGAGTAAGACAGATCTGCCAATGCTGGAACAACGCCGCATTGAGGCGAATATCCTGAAGCCAATCTATGACGAGATGAAAGACCGTCTTGGGACTGAGCAGGCGCAGGAGATCCTGGGTGCCGCGATCATCCGTGATTCGATTGCGCAGGGTCAGGCTTATGCCGAGGGGCTTGAGGACACAGGTCTTCTCTCCTTCCGCGATACCATGGCGCAGTGGAAGGCGTCGGGCGCGCTTGAGATGGAGATGCTGAAAGAGACCGACGAAGAGGTCCATTTCAATGTCACGCGGTGCAAGTACTCCGAGATGTACCGCGAGATGGGGCTGGGCGAGATCGGCCATCTCTTGAGTTGCAACCGCGATGGCACGTTCTGCACAGGGTTCAACCCGGCTATCACGCTGGAGCGCACGCAGACCATCATGTCGGGCGCGTCGCACTGCGATTTTCGCTATGCGTGCCGTCCCGAGGGAGACGAATAGGTCCTATCTCAGCACAAAGAACGCCAGCGAGGTCTTCATGTCGTAGTTGCGTGCCGTGTTGCCTGCGCGCAGGTTGGCGAAGATGTCGTTAACCTTGTCTGGCGTCACGAAGTCCGGTTTGACCAGCGGGAAGGCCGTATCGACGGCCACCAGAAGCCGCGGCCCCTGGCCTGGAACGATTACCGCGACCTTCAATTCCTTGCCTTCTCGGGTCATGAAATCGGAGATATCCACGACACTGCCGTCGGGATTGATCATGAGCAGCGTGATGTAGCGCACGTCCTCGCCGGTAATCGTCGCAAAGAGTGGTTGCTTGGGGTCGAGGATGTGGTCCTGATCGTCTAGGGTCACGGTGGGCGGTGCGCCGTGAGGAAAGGCTCGCACAAACGCAAGGGCATCGCATTGCGCCGGGGTGATCACCCGACCGCCGATATTGGCCTCGATCCCGATAGCCGCTTTGAACGCACCATCAAAGTCAAAGAACGGCGCGGCATCATCGGCAAAGGCTTCAATGTTAATCCGGTTCTCGGCAACCTCTACCGGGTTTGCCAGAAAACACTCCTCACCGGTGAAATTCGTCAGGAAATCGGTGATCTGGTGCTCGAGTGAGTTGATGTCCGCATCCTCGGCTGTCTCGGCGCGTAGCTTGTCGATTGTCAGCGCAATCTCGAGCCGTCCCTGTTCCTGCCCGCGATACTCGGCCACGAGATCGAAGAGCCAGGTGCCATCGAGCTCCGGAACGCCCTGGATGAGACCATTGCCCCCACCACGATCCTGAAACTCAAGACCGTTGGGCAGATCGCCGTCGGTGCGCAAGGTGATGCGACGTTGCTCGGCGGAGTTCAAATCCACGGGTGGGGTCCAGAAATATCCTGTGCCAATGAACCCGTCATGCGCGGTGATAGCCGTGTCCCAGAATACCGGTGCTGGCGGGGCGGTTTCGGTTTGCGAGATGTAAGGATCGAGATTGGCGAGCGCAGCGGCGTCATCGGCCAGCACGGCCTGACAGGCTTGCGGCAGGTCTCCCAGAGTCAGGAACCCGCGGCGTGAGGCCGGGGCCGGGTTCTGGGCGGCATGGGCGCGGGGAATGATGGCGTCCATCAGACCGGGCACGTCCCGACGGGGCAGCACCGGTGCCTGACTTCGCTTCTCTTCGGTCTCCGGGGCTTCTTCCGACTTCTTCCGGATCGATCCTTCCGGTGCTTTCTTGCCCTTAGGGAACCAGTTTGCCAGTTCCGCACCGCACCCGTCTCCGGGCGGGGGCGGGGCCTGATCGCGGCATCCGGGCGAGCCCGGCGGGCAGGCGAGGCGGACATGGAAATGATAGTTATGCCCCTTCCACGGGCGCACCTTGCGCAGCCACGGCGCGTCAATCTTGCCGTTCGCACCTTTCTCGGCCAGGCACATGCCACGTTTGATGGCGGCGTTCACGAAGATCCGGGCCACAGCGGGGTCTTCGGAAGCAGCGCGGATCAACTGATGGTGCTCTGCCGACCAGTTGTCGTTCAGACCGATGCCATTCCGGGCGACGACATTGTAGGAGCCGATCTGCTCGCGCTCCTTACGGCTAAGTTCGCGCTCGATCGGCTTGCGTAGCCACATGTCCACGTCGAGGCCGATCTGGTGTGATCGATGCCCAGACTTCATCGGGCCGCCTCTTGGCTGTCCAATATCGCCCACATACAGCCGTGGCCAGCCAATCTCACGCGCCCGGACCGAGAGGCGCTCGATGAAGGCAATCATCTCGGGATGACCCCAATTGCGATTGCGGCTGAGCCGCATCGCCTGCCAGCCATCGGACGTCTCGCGCAGTTCCAGCCCGCCGGCGAGACAACCTCTTGCGTAAGACCCAAAGGACCCCGGGTTGGAAGAACTCGGAAACCGGTGCTTGCCAAACAGCGCATGCGCGGGTTGCTGCGCAGCAGCCGTCAGGCCCCAAAGAGCCATGCCGACGACGAACGCACCGATAAGAAGCTTCACGCACGGCTCCGCAATAAAAGTTAACCGCTGATGCGATTTTACAGCGGTTGGCGGCAGCCCGCCAGCACCGCGCAGGCACAGATTGACCAGATCCGTCGCAGGCCTCACAATTGTGATGCAAGGATCGTTTCAGAGAAGATGTTCAACATGCGCGCCAAGTGGATTTCGTTAATTTTAGGTTTGATTGTGGCTCCGGCACTTGCTTTGGCTGAACCGCAGTTCACGGCTCAGGACATCATTGACCATTTTTCCAAGGATCTTGGGCAGGCTGCGGGCGGCAATGGCAAGGAGCGTGGTGTCTTCATCGGAGCTACAGGCTTTGGCACGGAGGCAACTGCAACTTCTGCCGCGGCCGCAAGCAATCAAGCGGCTTCAGCTGCGACGGGTGACACGCCTTTGGTGATACCGCAGACCGGCGCGGTTCGTCCGAAATCTGGACCGGACACGTCCGGCGTCGCAATCCCCAGTACCGGAGCAACAGCAGTGATTCCGGCGGCGGCCAGTGCCTACGATCTGCTCGTAACCTTTCAGCTCGGATCGGCTCAGTTGACCCCGCAGGCGCGGCAGAATCTCGACGAGTTCGCCAGTGCCCTTCTGAGCCCCGAACTTGGTATTTTCAAATTTGCGGTCGACGGGCATACGGACGCGACGGGGAGTGAGAGTTTCAACTTTGCTCTCTCGGAACGCCGTGCGGCATCCGTTGTGGATTATCTGATGTCACGTGGTGTGGCAGCGGATCGCTTGATCGCTAAGGGGTATGGAGAGAGCAGGCCGCTTCGCGCAGATCCCTTCGATCCGGTTAACCGACGGGTGGAGACCAGGCGCTTGCCGTAGGGGGCTCGGCTATCTCGCTCCAATCTGCCCAGGATCAAACGGCGTCGTTTGATAGACCTGATTGAGCCAGTTACCGAACAAGAGATGTGCATGACTGCGCCAGCGATTCTCAGGCACGCGGGTGGGGTCATCCTTGGGATAATAGTTGACCGGCACGGCAATCTGCTCGCCCTTGGCAACGTCGCGGTCATATTCCTCCTTCAGGGTCGTCGAATCGTATTCCAAATGGTTGAACATGTAGAGCGCCTGGTGGCCCGGGTCTTCGATTAGACACGGTCCCGACAAGCGCGATTCTACCAACAGATTGAGTGAACCATCCTCGGGAAGGTCTGACGCCCGTGTCTCCGTCCAGCGGCTGACAGGCACCACAAAGTGATCTGAAAAGCCACGCAGATAGGGCGATGCCGGTTGCAGAACCCGGTGCCGGAAGCATCCGAATGCCTTGGCAGCCAGTTCGTGCTTCGGCACGCCATGGAAGTGGTGCATCATAGCCTGCGCGCCCCAGCAGATCGCAAACGTCGCGTGGACATGGGTCTGGGACCACTCGAACACGGCCGTCAACTCGTCCCAATAACTGACTTCCTTGAAGTCCAGCAGTTCGATTGGAGCCCCGGTGATGATCAGACCGTCGAACCGCCGGGTCTGGACATCGCGAAAGGGCTGATAGAATGCCTCCATGTGCTCGGATGAGGTGTTCCTTGTCTGGTGGTCCGACATGCGGATCAGCGTCAATTCGATCTGGAGCGGAGTCGCACCAATCAGGCGAGCGATCTGTGTTTCGGTCTGTACCTTCTTGGGCATCAGGTTCAGAAGTGCGATCTGAAGGGGCCGGATGTCCTGACGATCTGCCGTCTCTTCCGACATGACCATCACACCCTCGTGCTTAAGCACATCGTGGGCAGGCAGGTCAGCGGGGATCTTGATCGGCATCTGGTTGGCTCCGGAGTTTTGGGCCACCCTACGTAGTGACTCGCGCTGGCAATGAAAAGGACCGAGGATTGTTGGGTAGGAGGCGTACCCAATGGGTCGCTAAGCGGTCGCCGTGTCTTTGCGATCAATCGCTTGTGCGATCAGCCGGTCGAAATCTTGAGATGATTGCACTTCAGCGATCTCCGCCGCTGTCACTGTGATCCCCCACCTACTTGCGATCGCATCGTACTTTGGCAGGCGGTGGGTCAGCAGGCGGCGAAATCCCCAACGGATGAAGTCATCAGGATCAACCTTGTCGGCAGAGACGGATTTCTCAGCGAGATAAGCTGTCCAACTCTTCTTGAGGAAGGCCTCAGGGTAGTACATCGGCTTCGGGGCCTTGTCGAAACGCCGTGCCAGCTCTTCGGCATCATCCTCGGTGCCTTTTATCTGGACCAGCAGCAGATGCTCTGAAACCGTCGAGAGAACCGGATCGTCCGAATTTTCGGGATCGACCACCTCGACCAGCGAGCCGGATGTGTCACACATGAAGTTGGCGTAATCGTAAAGCCTGTGAGCCCGCTCGATGAAATAGACCGTGTCCTGCATGGCGCTGATCTCGGCTTCGCGGTGCTGACGCTGGCGCCGGATATAATCCTCAAACGCGATGCCACCCCTGTCCGGATCCCCCGGTTTGCCCAGATAGGTCGAGAGCGGCGCAAGGTTCTCAAATGTCAGATTGGAGGCGATGTAGACCGAGTCCGTCATCAGCAACTCTCGCAGGAACGGGACCTGCATCGCGGCCTGCTTGAAGTTGTCGGCGATGTGCTCGCCCATATATCGCGTGCCGATGCGGTAATCGACAGAGTAGTGAAACCAGTTCGCCTGTTCACGCAGAAGTCCTGCGATCCGTGTCTTACCAAGACCTGACATACCAAAGAGAGCCACCGCTTTGCGCGGTGCACCCAAGTATTCGTCTCCAGTCTTGTAAAGCATGCTGTCCCTCGGCGCTTCGGCGCTGCCTACCAGAACTTGGCAGTTTTCCAAACCCAAAGGATTTAAGCGGTCAACGAGGTCAGTCGACCCATTCAAACTCGAATGGTCGATGGGCAATCTGAAAGTTGCTGTTGACCGAGGTTGCGTTCAGATAGGTCGTGTCTCCGATGATCCGGTGTCCGCGGCTGGCATGCACATGGCCAAAGCAGTGGAGCCTTGGGCTCAGATCCTTCAACCGGGCTGCCAGGTACTTGCAACCGAGCCTGAGACCTGTGCTGGAGACGTCGAGGATCCCCGCAGGCGGTGTGTGCGTCATCAACACATCTACATCGTCCGGAATTCTGTCCCAGGCATCCTCAAGCCTTTCATCATCCAAAAAGAACGCATGCCCATCCAGCATGGGTACCCAGGATGCACCAAAGAACTTGACCCCGCGATGAATGACTTCGCCTTCGGTCAGGAACGTTGCGTTCTTTAACAAGGGCTGCCCGGATTGCACGCGTTTCTCCATGGCAAGATCGTGGTTGCCACCAAGACAAAGGATCAACTCGAAGTTCTGCCTGCCAAACCAGTCGTCGATCTGCTCAATTGCGCCACTCTCCTGCCGGAACAGATTTTCGAAGTCTCCACAATGGATGAGAACATCGCCTTTCAGTGGCCCCAGGTTCTCATGCGCGCCGTGTGTGTCGGAAATAATGACAATTCTCATGATGAAATCTCCCCTTGCGCCGGTTCTGGCGCGGCGGACTTTTGCAATACTTGGGGAGATAGGGGTTGCCCTTCGGGAACTCAATCGCCAGGCAACAGGGAAGAGGGCCTCTCGGTCAGAGGGCGGCGAGGTACTTCCCGTATTCGGTTTTCATGAGCGGCTCGGCCAGCTTCAGCAGTTGGTCGCGATCAATGAAGCCCATACGGTAGGCAATTTCCTCGGGGCATCCAACTTTCAGGCCCTGGCGCTTTTCAAGCGTTCGCACAAACTCACCGGCCTCGATCAGGCTGTCATGGGTGCCTGTGTCGAGCCATGCGTAGCCACGGCCCATCATCTCGACACTCAGCGAGCCTTCCTTGAGGTACTGATCGATCAGTTCAGTGATCTCCAACTCGCCTCGGTCCGAAGGAATGATGTTCCTGGCAAGCGCTGGAGCGCGACCATCGAAGAAATAAAGCCCGGTTACCGCATAGTTTGATCGCGGCTTTGCCGGTTTTTCCTCGACCGAGATCGCCCGGCCGCTCTCGTCGAACTCGACCACGCCATAGCGTTCGGGGTCGCTCACCCGGTAGCCAAAGACCGTACCGCCGTTGGTCTTGCTATCAGCAGAGGCAAGTAGTTCGGGCACACCGTGGCCATAGAAGATGTTATCGCCCAGAACCATCGCGGACGGAGCGCCAGCAAGAAAGTCCTCGGCCAACAGATAGGCCTGCGCCAGACCATCAGGCGAGGGTTGGACGATCCATTCGAACTTGAGGCCAAGCTCTGACCCATCGCCCAGCAAGCGCTGGAATTGCTCTTGATCAGTTGGTGTCGTGATGATCGCGACTTCGGTTATCCCGGCTAGCATCAGGACACTGAGTGGATAGTAGATCATCGGCTTGTCATAGAGCGGGAGAAGCTGCTTCGATACGGCCCGCGTGATCGGAAACAGCCGCGTTCCAGAGCCTCCGGCCAGAATGATGCCCTTGCGTCCAGACTGCATGCCTTCGGCCATCTCAGGTCTCTCCCAATTCCTTCAGCACGGCGGCTAAACTCTCCCGCCAGTCCGGGCGTCTAACGCCGAACGCTGTCCGAAGTGTGGCACAATCCAAACGCGAGTTGAGTGGACGTGTCGCTGGCGTTGGATAAGCAATGGTTGGAATGTCCTCGACCTCCACTTCGATCTTGGCTTGCCGGAAGATCTCGCGTGCGAAATCGGCCCAGCTTACATCCGGCGCACCGCTGAAATGGTAAATGCCATCCGTCGCGTTTCCTGCCCGGTAAGCATCGGCCATCTGGAGCAGGGCCGCAGCAATGTCACTTGCCGCGGTTGGGCCGCCGATCTGGTCCGACACAATGGTCAATTTGTCCCGCTCGCGCCCAAGACGCAGCATGGTCTTTACGAAGTTCCCGCCATGGGCCGAGAAAACCCAGGACGTGCGCAGGATGGCATGTGGCCCGCCTGCCCCGATCACGCCTAGGTCGCCATCCAATTTGGTCCTTCCATAAGCACCAAGTGGGCCAGTCGTGGCATCCGGCGCAAACGGCGCTGTTCCCTCGCCGTCGTAAACGTAATCGGTCGAGACATGCAGGAAGGGCAGCGCCCGCGCGGCGGCGGCCATCGCCATCGCCGTGGGCGACGCACCGTTGATCAGCGCTGCGATCTCCTCGTCCTCTTCGGCCTTATCAACCGCAGTGTACGCCGCGGCGTTGATAACAAGATCGGTGTCGGCGTCGGCAACGATCCCGGCCGCCATGTCGGGTTTGGTCAGATCAATTTCGGGCAGGTCGAGCGATGTCATCTCGACATCATCGGGGCATTGCCGCGCCAGTTCAGTGCCTAGCTGGCCAACCCGGCCAATGACCAGAACCTTCATTTGGTCGTGCCCAGCCGGACACCGACGCCTTGGCGCTGTTGGAGCGGGCGCCACCAGTCTTCGTTCGAGAGATACCAGTCAACGGTCTGGGCCAACCCGACATCAAGCGTCACGGTCGGCTCCCAGCCCAGCTCGTCGCGGATCTTGGTCGCGTCGATCGCATAGCGAAAATCGTGACCGGGCCGGTCCGTGACATATTCGATCAGTTTGTCGTGCGGAGCGTTGTCGGGCCGATGTTTGTCGAGCAGGGCACAGACCTTCCGCACAATCTCGATGTTTTGCGCTTCAGCATTGCCGCCGATATTATAGGTCTCGCCCAGATGTCCCTTGCGCAGCACGGTCAGGAGGGCGGTTGCATGGTCCTCCACATAGAGCCAGTCGCGGACGTTCTCGCCTTTGCCGTAGACCGGGATCGGTTTCCCCGCGAGCGCGTTCAAGATGATCACGGGGATCAGTTTTTCGGGGAAGTGATACGGCCCGTAATTGTTCGAGCAGTTGGTCACGACGATGGGCAGGCCATAGGTCTCACCCCAGGCTCGGACCAGATGGTCGGACGAGGCCTTGGACGCGGAGTAGGGCGAGCGCGGGTCGTAAGGCGTTTCCTCGGTGAAGAGCCCGGTATCGCCGAGTGAACCATACACCTCATCCGTCGAGATGTGATGAAACCGAAAACCGTCCGGCGTACCCTTGTTTTCCCAATAGGCGCGCGCAGCAGCCAGAATGGTAAACGTTCCGAAGATATTGGTCTGGATGAATGCACCGGGCCCATCGATCGAGCGGTCGACATGGCTTTCTGCGGCGAGATGCATCACGCCGTCCGGTTGATGCTCGGCGAAGATCCGATCCAGCGCGGCCCGGTCGCAGATATCAGCTTCTTCAAACGCGTAGCCTGCATTGTCCGCGACCGAGGCCACATTGGCCGGGCAGGCGGCGTAGGTCAGCGCATCAACGTTCACGACCGAGTCGCCATCCGAGATCGCCTGACGAACCACCGCCGAGCCGATGAACCCACAGCCTCCGGTCACCAAAATCTTCATCACGCAGCCTCATATGTGAACGGAGAAGTCCAATCGGCAAAGGCGGGCGCGGCCGCATCCTTGTCAGACAAGATGGCTTGATCCGACAACGTACCCCAGTCGATGCCAAGGTCGGGGTCGTCAAAGCGTACCGCTCCGTCATGCTCGGGCGAATAGTGCGAGTCCACTTTGTAGATCACATCAACATCGTCGGTCAGAGTGATGAAGCCGTGCAGGAACCCTCGCGGTACCATCAACTGTTCGCCCTTGTCCGCGGTCAACTCTTCCGCGACCCATTGGCCGTAGGTCGGTGAGCCCGCTCGGACATCGACAGCGACGTCAAGCACTGCACCCCGTGCAGCTCGGACTAGTTTGGATTGCGCCATGGGCGGTGCCTGATAGTGCAAGCCCCGAACGGTGCCCCTGTCCGATGAAAACGAGTGATTGTCCTGGACGAAGGCGAAGTCGAGACCCGCATCGCGCATGCGCGCTGCGTTCCAGGTCTCGGTGAAAAAACCTCGTTGGTCCGCGAAGCGCCGTGGTACCAGTTTGACCACATCGCTGATCGCTGTCTGGACAATCTCCATGTACGCTACCCGTTGTGAAGCTCTATTCCCCCGGCGGCGGGATATACTGACCGCAAAGACTTCGCACAATCTTGAAATTGGGGTTCAGGGTGCGGGATGGTGAAGCAGGTGGGGCGGACATTGCCCCTGGAAGAGGAGTGACCGCAGTGTCAGGACCCGTATGGTGGAGCATTCAAGAGAGGACAACGACCGGGCCTCAACACAATCGGCGCTTCGTCCGAGGTAACTCTGCATGAGTGCATATGCCAACCCTCCCGGTGGCTTGCCGCCGCAATCCGCGCTGCACACTGGGCGTGCCGTGTTCACTGAGTCCTATGCCGTCATACCATCCGGCACGATGAGTGATATCACTGCCAGCTTACTGCCGCATTGGGAGCGGACGAGGGCCTGGATCATCGCACGACCCCTGTCGGGATTTGCCGAGACCTTTTCCCACTACGTGATGGAGGTCGAACCCGGTGGTGGGAGCATGGCACCGGAACCGGATGGTGAGGCGGAAGGTGCGGTGTTTGTGACTGGCGGGGCGTTGACAGTGATGCTTGATCGTACCCGCCACAGGTTGGAGCCCGGTGGGTTTGCCTATCTTCCTCCACGCGCTCCATGGACTGTTGAGAACGGGGGCGATGAAACTGCCCGCTTCCATTTCATACGCAAACGGTATGAAAGGGTGGAGGGCATGGAAACGCCGCCGCCGGTTTTCACGTCAGACGCCGAGAAACCGTCGGAGCCAATGCCGGCCACGGATGGGCGCTGGCGGTCGACGCGGTTCCTTGATCCGACGGATCTGCGCCATGACATGCACGTTAACATCGTCACGCTAGAACCCGGCGCCTGCATTCCCTTTGAGGAAACTCACGTGATGGAGCACGGACTGTATGTATTGGAGGGCAAGGGCGTTTACCGGTTGAACCGGGACTGGGTAGAGGTCGAGGCCGGTGACTATATGTGGCTGCGCGCATTCTGCCCGCAAGCCTGTTACGCAGGCGGGCCAAGGCCGTTTCGATATCTGCTCTACAAGGACGTCAACCGCCATCCGCGGCTGGGCCGGTTCTCGTGATCGGTTCAGCATCAAGGGTGCATCCATGACGTACCCTTGTGGAGGCACGGAGCAGATTGTCGTTCAACCTCTTACAGCGGATCTGTTCGCGCCCTTTGGCGAGATCGTCGAAGCCACCGGTCCGGCGCGAATGATCAACGAAGGGCTCTGTGCGCGATACCACGACCTCGCCACGCTTGACTTCGGCAAAGATGGACACGCCGGTATTTCGGTGTTTCACGCTGAACCCCGTGAGCTCCCTCTTGATCTGAAGATGGTTGAGCGTCATCCATTTGGCTCTCAGGCGTTCTTGCCAATGTCTGCCGAACCGTTCCTTGTCATTGTCGCGCCCGATGAGGCGGGTGTCCCCGGGCGGCCTTTGGCTTTCATGACGGCCCCTGGACAGGGCGTAAACTATCGTCGCGGCATATGGCATGGCGTGCTGACGCCACTCGACCGCGAGGCAACGTTTGCGGTGGTAGACAGGATCGGATTGGGTGAGAACCTGGAAGAGCACTGGTTCCCCAAACCGTGGCGAATCCGGCGATAGGCACTCCACTACCTCCATCAGTATCCGCTTCAATGGCCGACACACTTGGAGTTGACTTGACGAGTGCCCGACTGCGAGCAAACCTGCCTCGTGAAATCAATGGCGATTTCTAAGGGGGCCAAGATCAAACGGCGTTTGTTCCTCGGTGGGGCTTTGGCAAGTGGTGCCTGTGCACGCATCCCTAGACTTCCGGGACAGGATACTCTGACCGCCTACAGCTATGATGACGATGTGGCCAGCCGCCGTCCGCTTATCACGATTCCAGGAATTCTCGGCTCCCGTCTCAGGTTAGGACCGGATGGCGACTTCATTTGGGGTGGACCACGGCGCCTCTCGTTGGACACAAACACACCTGACGCAATCAGTGACCTTTCTCTGCCGATTGGAGACGGGACCGCGCCCCTGAACACTTTGACGGATGGGGTCGATCCATCGGGTGTGTTGCGCCGCGCAAATGCCCGCATTCTCGGCGCGACGGTGGAGGAGGAAGTCTACGACGGTTTGGTCACCTCGCTAAACGCGGGTGGTTATCAATTCTCTCGAACACTGGAAGAAGAGAAGGCCCGTCGCGGCGAGAACCCCGGCTCGCTCGAGTTTCCCTACGACTGGCGTAGGGATATTGTGGAGGCTGCCCGCGCTTTGGACGCCTTTGTCGAGCGCAAGGCCCAACAGGTTCATCGCGTTCGCAAGGCAGCCTTTGGCGAGGCCATAGATCCTGACCGAATACGGTTTGACGTGGTGGCGCATTCCATGGGAGGGCTCGTTCTGCGCTACTGGATGATGTACGGCGCTCAAGACCTGCCGGACGATGGCTCGTTGCCGGAGCTGACTTGGGTAGGGGCGCGGCGCACGGCGTGCGCGATCTTCGTGGCGCCGCCAAATCTTGGGTCGGTCTCATCGATGGTTTCGATCGTCGATGGCCGGGAGTTCGGACTGTTTCAACCCTTTTACCCGCCCGCTCTCGTCGGCAGCCATGTCGCCATCTATCAACTGATGCCGCGGGCCCGTCACAATCGGGTGCTGGCCGGCAGTGCTACTGGATCGAGCGTGGGAGACATATATGATGCGGCGCTCTGGGAAGATAACCGTTGGGGCCTTATGGACCCGTCGCAAGACGAGATACTCGCCGTCCTGTTGCCCAAGGCCCGAGACAGTGTCGAGCGCAGGCGCCGGGCACGATCCCATCTCCAACAGGTCCTCGATCGCGCCGAGCAGTTTCACCGGGCCATAGATCGCCCGGGAACGCCGCGCGGCACCGATATGTTCCTTGTGGTTGGGACGGGGCTCGACACCGAGGCCACTGCGATTCTCGATCCCGACACCGGACGGATCACGCCGTCGATTCTGGAGGAGGGTGACGGCACTGTCCTGCGCTCTAGCGCGTTGAGTGATGACCGGCAGGGGGGCAATGAACGTCGCGGACCGCGCCGCCCGATCCGCTACCGCACCGTCTTGCTTCTGCCCGGAGAACATGTGTCCATCACCAGCAATCCGGTGTTTTCCGATAACTTATTGTATTGGTTGCTCGATTCGCCCACTGTTCGCGGGACGGCAGGGTAGCCGGTATGCCTGATGCACCGGTTGATCGGCCATGTGATTGTCCCGGCACTTGGATGACCGCTCGGTCCTCGATAAACTTCGTTCAATGACGAACACCGCACCCTTATCTTCGGATCCGACCGCACTCGATGCTGTCGTCATTGGTGCCGGGTTCGCTGGGCTCTATCAGTTGCACCGGCTTCGGGATGACCTCGGTCTCAACGCCGTAGTTCTGGAGGCCGGAGACGGAGTAGGCGGGACGTGGTACTGGAACCGGTATCCCGGTGCGCGCTGTGACAGCGAAAGCCACGGATATGCGTACTTCTTTTCGCGCGAGTTGCATGAGGCCTGGCAGTGGTCCGAACGCTATCCCGGCCATGCCGAAATCCGTCGGTATCTAAACTTCGTTGCGGATCGATTGGAACTGAAGAAGGACATCCGGTTCGGGACCCGTGTGACAGCCTGCCGGTATCAACAGGACCGCAATCTCTGGCAGGTCGAAACTGATGATGGCGGGGTCTACCTCGCGCGTTGGCTGATCACAGCGGTGGGCTGCCTGTCTTCGGCGAACGTGCCGAACATTCCAGGATTGGAGAGCTTTCGCGGGGCGTGGCACCACACGGGGAACTGGCCCCATGAGGGCGTTGATTTCTCGGGCAAGCGGGTTGGGCAAATCGGCACCGGCTCAACCGGCATTCAGGCAGCGCCGGTGATCGCGGAGACGGCAGGACATCTCACCGTCTTCCAGCGCACTGCCAACTATTCCGTACCCGCCCGCAATGGCCCATGGGACGCGGAGTTCACCAAATGGGTTCGTGATCATTACGATGAGATCAAGGGCATGGTGCTGTCCACACCAAACGCGCACCCGTTCAGGATTTCGCCCTATAAGGTGGGCGAGGTTTCGGCGTCCGAACGCGCGGAGATGTTCGAACGCGCATGGGAAAGGGGTGGTCTTCGGTTTCGTGGTGTCTTTCAGGATCTCTTGCTCTCGAAAGCCTCGAACAATGCCGCCGCAGATTTCATCAAGAACAAGATCCGTGAGATCGTCACAGACCCGGAGACGGCGCGCCTGCTTTCCGAGATCGACCACCCCTATGCAGCCAAGCGCCCGCCGATCGACACCAATTATTTCGAGACGTTCAACCGAGACAACGTCTCGCTTGTCGATGTCCGGGCCGATCCGATTGCCGAAATCACGCCTACGGGTCTTCGCCTCGAAAGCGGTGCGGAGCATGACCTCGATATCATCGTTTTTGCCACCGGATTTGACGCGATGACGGGGCCGTTGCTGCGCCTTGGCATCGAGGGGGCGGACGGCATCAGTCTGGCTGACTATTGGCAGGCGGGTCCCATTTCCTATTTCGGCCTTGCGATGCCGGGTTTCCCGAATCTTTTTACCGTAACCGGGCCCGGCAGTCCTTCAGTGCTGGCCAATATGCCGGTGCCGATCGAGCAGCATGTGGACTGGATCACCGATGCTATCGCGCATTGCCGGGAGTATGCCATCGACACGATCGAGGCAGAGGAGAGGGCTGCGCAGGATTGGATCGACCATGTCAGGGAAGCTGCCTTCGCAACCTTGCTGCCCGAGGCCGGTCATAGCTGGTACTGGGGCGCGAACGTGCCGGGCAAGCCAAGGGTTTTCATGCCCTATGCAGGCGGGATGGTGCGTTATCGCGGCATGTGCGATGCCTCTGCCGCTGATGGATACGCCGGGTTCGTCTTGGGTCGCGCGGGCGGCAAGGCGGGTGGCCATCGCGTCACCTTCTCTGATGTGGTGGCCGAGGGGCCGGGCGTCTGACCCACAGGGCCCTACAGCCTAGCACACACCTATGATTGTAGACCTTCCCGGCTTGGTAACCTAGAAGAACGCCAACTCAGTTCAGACGCGAGCGACACCCATGGCATCTTATCAGTACGTCTACCATATGGACGGCGTTTCCAAGACTTACCCGGGCGGTAAGAAGTGTTTCGAGAACATCCGGCTCTCGTTCCTGCCTGGCGTCAAGATTGGCGTGGTCGGCGTCAACGGTGCGGGTAAGTCCACGCTCATGCGCATTATGGCAGGGCAAGACAAGGATTTCACCGGCGAGGCCTGGGCAGCGGAAGGCGCACGCGTCGGGTACCTGCCACAGGAACCGGCACTGGATGAAAACCTCGATGTGCGCGGCAATGTCATGCTGGGTGTGGCAGAGAAGAAATCGCTGCTCGACCGCTTCAACGAGGTCTCAATGAAGATGGCCGAGGACTACACCGATGAGCTGATGGAGGAGATGACCAACCTTCAGGATCAGATCGAAGCGGCCAATCTCTGGGATCTCGACGCACAGGTCGATGTGGCGATGGAGGCGTTGCGCTGCCCGCCGGATAGCGCTTCGGTCGCAACGTTATCCGGCGGGGAACGCCGCCGAGTTGCGCTCTGCAAGCTGCTTCTGGAAGCACCTGAGATGTTGCTGCTCGATGAGC
Source organism: uncultured Limibaculum sp. (assembly GCA_964475765.1). Taxonomy (GTDB): domain Bacteria; phylum Pseudomonadota; class Alphaproteobacteria; order Rhodobacterales; family Rhodobacteraceae; genus Thermohalobaculum. The sequence goes on along the minus strand of CAYYZH010000018.1, from coordinate 850 downwards.
CGACCAACCACCTCGATGCTGAAACCATTGCCTGGCTGCAGAAACACCTCATCGAGTACAAAGGCACGATCCTGATCGTGACGCACGACCGCTACTTTCTGGATGACATCACCGGCTGGATTCTCGAATTGGACCGTGGGCGCGGCATTCCCTACGAGGGCAATTACTCGTCCTGGCTCGAGCAAAAGGCCAAGCGCCTTGAGCAGGAAGCGCGGGAGGACAAGTCTCGGAAGAAGACGCTCGAGCGTGAACTCGAGTGGATCCGACAGGGGGCCAAGGCCCGGCAGGCCAAGCAAAAGGCGCGCATCAACGCCTACAACGAACTGGCCGGCCAGTCCGAACGCGACAAGATCACCAACGCCCAGATCGTTATTCCCAACGGGCCTCGTCTTGGCGGCAAGGTCATCGAGATCGAGGGGCTTAGAAAGGGTTACGAAGACCGACTTCTGATCGACGATCTCAGCTTTTCGTTGCCGCCGGGCGGTATCGTCGGTGTGATCGGTCCAAACGGGGCGGGAAAGTCGACACTGTTCCGCATGCTGACCGGGCAAGAACAACCGGATGCCGGCTCCATCGAGTTTGGCGACACGGTGCAGCTTTCCTATGTCGACCAGTCCCGCGATGCGTTGGATGGTGAGAAAACCGTCTGGGAAGAAATTTCCGACGGGCTCGACATCATAATGCTCGGTGATGCCGAAATGAACTCACGCGCGTATTGCGGGGCCTTTAACTTTAAGGGTGGGGATCAGCAGAAGAAGCTGAAGCTACTTTCGGGTGGGGAGCGCAACCGGGTCCACATGGCCAAGCTGCTGAAGTCCGGGGGAAATGTGCTGCTGCTCGATGAGCCGAC
>CAYYZH010000017.1:0-37313 GCA_964475765.1 uncultured Limibaculum sp. | reverse complement strand
TACGGTCGCAGAGCATCTGGGCCTGCCCGCCGACGGTTTGGACGGCGCGGCCGAGCTTCGTCTGGCCGATAGCCTCAACGAGATCGCCCATCGCGGCGCGCTGACCAGCCTGCATGTCGAAGCCGATCGTGCGGATGAGCTAATCGGGCGGTTTCCCGGCTGGGCCCGCGCGCTGGCGGCGCTCGACAAGTCCGAACGCGACGCTAGCCAGACTGCAAGAATTCTGGCCGACCGCCTGACTCATGACCCTTTCCTCGGCGAAAGCATCCACCGCATGTTGTCTCGCATCTCCGCAATAAGATCTGCCGCCGAGATCCTTTCGGAGTTCGGTGACGTCACGCCAGACGAGCAAGCGCGGTTTCACGCCATCATCCGGGACGAAAGCCGAACCCTTACCGATGTCGGAGAAGCGCTGGCTGGCTACTTCGAGCGAACAACCGAAACGGAAGGCTCGCTGACACCCCTCGACGAGGTCGAAGCGTTATTTGACGCGTACGACAATCACTTCGCACCAGTCGAAGATGCAGCGGGGAAGCTGGCCCAGAAAGTATCTGCCATCACAACCCTCGAAAAGGCACTTCAGCTCGTGGACACACACCTAATCCCCGAGATCGACGCGTTTCTCGAACAGCAAACCCAGACAGAGACGGCGACCGCCCGGGCACGCGCCCGTCGCGCACTTGCGAAGTACGCGGCGCATGCGCTTCTCGCACCGATCGAGATCGTCTCAGACGCTGCACTGCGCCATCGCTTCGATGCGGAGCTCATCGCCCGGGACTTGGGGCTGGAGCCGGAAACAGTGTTATACCGGCTCGCCTGTTTGCCAAAACGGGATGGCTGGCCCCGGTTCGGGTATTTCTGTGCTAATGCTGCCGGCACCACCATCGAAACCCTGGGGCTCCCCGGGCTGACAGCGCCAAGGTATGCCGCCGCCTGTCCGCTTTGGAGCCTGTATCGCGCCCAGCAGATGCCTGAGCGATTTCTGCATCAACTCGCCATCTTTCCTTCGGGCGCGAAGTTCATGCTTTTGGCGCGGGCGCGGATGGCAGGGCCGCTGGGGTTCGGCGCGCCGCGTCACTTCCTCACCGATATGCTGACCATCAGCGCAGATGACGCAGCACTTACCGTCTATGCCCCTGCCCCGGGCGCACCCGTCGAGGAGATTGGCATCGCCTGCCGCCTTTGCCCGCGTGAGACCTGTGCGCACCGAGTCGACGACCCGCTGGCCGAGTAATCCAGACCTCGGTGGCAGGTTTTACATATGATTTTGCAACGGAATTAGATTGTTCCCATTCGCCTTCTGCCGTCTAATCTCGTAACACGCTCACGTCAGATGGGCGGCCAAGTCCAGGGAGGGGGCGCGATGACCAAACGCGTTCTGGTGGCTGAAGATGAGCCAAATATTGTCGAGTCCTTGCGGTTTCTGCTGGAGCGCGCAGGCTATGACCTTACGATTTGCGGGAATGGTCGGGAGGCGTTGAAAGTCGCAACGGAAAGTCGGCACGATGTGATGGTTCTGGATGTCATGCTGCCAGAGATGAACGGGTTGGACGTGTTACGCGCGCTCAGGGCCGACCCCGATGCCGGAAAATTGCCGGTCTTAATGCTGACGGCAAAGGGACAGCGCGAAGACCGCGAAGACGCGTTGGCTGCGGGTGCGGACATGTTCATCTCCAAGCCCTTCTCCAATGCAGAGTTGGTTGAGGCCGTCGGCGAACTGGCGAATGGGCGCGCGAACTGATGCGGATCCAGATTTGATGGAGAGCAAGGGTTCGATGGTGATAGCGCGGTGAACACCACCCCGGATCATGGCCCCGAACAGCGACGGCTGCGTGACCGGTCGGCGGTCGTGCTGCTTCTCGGACTGTTGCTGCTAATGCCGCCTTTGGCCATCGTCTTTCACCTTGAAACGAAGATCGCAGGTATCCCGTTCACACTTGTCTATCTGTTCGGTGTCTGGGCGATCCTGATCCTTGCCGCGATGCGCATCTCCCGGCGGATGCAAGACGACGAACAATCGGTCGAAGATCGGGAGTGACGCGCATGCTGTCCGTCGATCTCGTTCTTCTGGTTTGCGGGGTGTATGTCGCGCTACTCTTCGCGATTGCATTCTTCGTAGATCGGCGAACCCGGCAAGGACGTATGCAGTGGCTGCACTCACCAGTGATCTACACGCTGTCGATCTCAGTTTATTGTACCTCCTGGACATTCTATGGCGCCGTCGGATCGGCTGCACGGAACGGGCTGGAATTCATCACAATCTATCTCGGCCCAACTCTTGTGTTCATCGGCTGGTGGTGGCTGCTGCGCAAGCTGGTCCGGATCGGGCGTCGCAACCGGATCACCTCGATTGCGGATCTGATCTCGTCGCGCTTCGGCAAGAGCCCCAGCCTCGCGGTCCTCGTCACCCTCATCGCGCTGGTCGCGACAACGCCCTATATCGCATTGCAATTGCAATCGATGACACGCGCCTATCTGCTAATTGCTGCGGAGTCTGATGGCACAAAGGTTGCCTTCTGGATCGCCGCGGGTATGGCTGTTTTCACCATTCTCTTTGGCACCCGCAATCTCGATGCCAACGAGCGCCACCACGGTGTCGTAGCGGCCATCGCAGTCGAAGCCATCGTCAAGCTCTTCGCGCTGATCGCCGTTGGCATCTTCGCGGTCTACGGGATCGCCAGCGGTTTTGGGGACGTCTTCAACGATGTACCCGCAGAAGTCGTTTATGGCGGGGACGAAATCTTCGGGCCACGTTGGGTCGCACTGACATTCCTTTCCGCCACGGCGATCATCTGCCTCCCGCGCCAATTCCAAGTTACCGTAGTCGAGAATATCGACGAGCGACATCTTTCCACCGCGAGCTGGCTCTTCCCGCTTTACCTGTTCGGCATGTCGATCTTCATCATGCCGATCGCGATCGTCGGCCTGAAGGTGCTGCCCGCCACCGCCAACCCGGACCTTTACGTCTTGACCCTGCCCCTGTCGGAGGGGCGCGAGGAGTTGGCCCTTCTGGCGTTTCTCGGCGGGTTCTCCTCGGCCACCTCCATGGTGATCGTCGCCGCCATTGCCGTCTCAACCATGGTCTCGAACCATGTCGTCATGCCGGTCGCGCTCAATTTCATGTCAAGCGGGCGCGAAGTCTCCGGCGATGTGCGCAGCCTGCTGCTGACTTCGCGCCGGATCAGCATCGCGGTCGTGCTTGGTCTCGGGTTTCTCTATTTCCAGCTTTCCGGCGGGTCCGGCGCGCTGGCCTCCATCGGCCTTATCGCCTTTACCGGTGTCGCGCAGCTATTGCCCAGTCTGATCGGCGGCATCTTCTGGCGGGGCGCAACGCGTTCGGGCGCCTTGGCGGGCATGATCGCCGGGTTTCTGCTCTGGGCCTATACGCTGTTCCTGCCAAGCTTCGAGGGCGCTTTCCTCCTCAGCGCATCGGTCCTACAGGACGGTCCGTGGGGGATCGAATTTCTGCGTCCGCAGGCGCTCTTTGGCCTGACGGAACTTGACCCGCTGGTCCATGCCCTGATCTGGAGCGTGGGCATCAATCTGGTCCTCTTCCTGACAGTCTCGGTCGCCTCAGAGCCGCGCTCGCTTGAGCGGCTGCAAAGCGCGCTCTTTGTCGATGTCTTCCGCATCGACGCTGGGGAAGCGGCCAGCTTTGCCCCGGCCTCGGCCAGCGCCGAGGATCTTTTCATTCTGGCGCAGCGCATTCTCGGGACAACACCCGCACGGCGTCTGTTCGACGAGATGGTCCGAACGCAGGGTGGAACCTCGGGCTTGCCCATGCCCACCGAGGCCGTGATCGCACGGCTCGAACGGGAGCTTGCCGGGTCCGTCGGTGCTGCATCGGCGCATGCCATGGTGGCCCGGATCGCAAGTGACCGTACCGTCGGCATGACGGAACTGATCGACATCGCCGATGAAACCCAACAACTGATCGAGACATCCCGCCAGCTTTCGGAGAAGTCGGTCGAACTTGAACAAACCGCGGTTCAGCTTCGAAAAGCCAATGATCGTCTGCGTATTCTGGACGCCCAGAAGGATGAGTTTCTCACTCAGGTTAGCCACGAGTTGCGTACGCCGATGACGTCAATCCGCTCGTTCTCGGAAATTCTGCTCGGCGGCGACGAGGTAGGCGATACAGACCGCCGCCGCTTCATCTCGATCATTCAGGATGAGAGCCTAAGACTGACGCGTCTGCTCGACGAAATCCTCGACATCAGTCGCCTCGAGGCGGGCACCGCCGATCTGCCGACGATGCCGGTTGACACCAATGCGGCAGTTAACTCCGTTCTGGCCAGCATCTCGGGCCTCATCCAGGACAATGGCATCCGGATCGACTTCGAGGCCTCGCTCCCAGCGCCAGTGGTCAATGCCAACCCGGATCGGCTGCATCAGGTTCTGGTAAACCTGCTGTCGAACGCGGTGAAGTACAACCAAGCCCCTGACCCGGAGATCAAGATCCGCCTTGGGCAAGTGGCCACGGACGTCTTAATCGACGTCATCGACAACGGCGGCGGTATCAGCCAAGCGGAAGCCGAAATCGTATTCCAGAAGTTCATTCGTGGCGAACGTGCCAATGTCAATCAGGGCGCAGGGCTGGGGCTTCCAATCAGCCGCGCAATCATGCGCACCATGGGCGGAGACCTGACCGCTGAGTTCACATCAGACGGCCGCAGTTTTTTCCGCGCGCGGTTGACAGCCGCCGGCACGGGTACAACCAGTGCGGCAGCCGCCATGCCGGCCGTTCAAACAACAAGCTGACGAACGAGGATTGTACCAAAAGCCTCCCTTTTCTGGCCCAATTACGGACCGACACCCTCAAGAGACGCCTTATTTGGGGAAATGGTGATTGTCGAAACCCGCCACATTCTGTAGGTTAAAGAAGCGTTCTGACGTCAGAACGTGAGCATAGTCTGAGACTCTCTATCTTGCGCACGACAGAAGGCGCGGAAGTCATTTCAGTCTGCGCCTCTGAGATGGGACACTGGTCCCGATGAGTGCTTATGCACTCGCAAGAAAGGAACTGAACGAATGCCTACCGGCACGGTTAAGTGGTTTAATGCCACGAAAGGCTACGGATTTATCGAACCCGACGAAGGCGGCAAAGATGTGTTCGTGCACATCACGGCGGTCCAGCGTGCGGGGCTCGAGGGCCTCAACGACAACCAGAAGATCCAGTACGATTTGCAGGAAGGCCGGGATGGCCGTGCCTCTGCCGACGAGCTGGTTCTGCTCTGATCCCAATTCAATTGTAATATCGGCCGGCGCCCTCTTGCGGGGCGCTGCCATTAGCCACATGCTCGCCTGACCACGTCAGGGAGGATGTGATGCTTGAGAACCTGAAGGGCGTTGTCGCCCCGTTCACCACTCCGTTCAACGATGATGACAGCGTCAATCTCAGCGCTATTTCTGCGCAGGTCGATTGGCTTCTAGGCGAGGGCGTTCACGGGCTTGCCGCTGGCGGCTCGACCGGAGAGGGCCATGCCCTTACCCGCGAGGAGCATCGCGATATTCTGGCGGAGACCATCCGCGCGGCTGACGGCCGCGTGCCTGTTGTGGCCGGAATCATCTCGAATTCGACCGCAGAGACCGCCGCGCGGGGGCTGCAAGTAGCCGATCTTGGCGTCGTTGCGCTTCAGGTCACACCGCCAAGCTACCTGTTCCGCCCGGATGACGATGCGATGGTCGATCACTTCCGGCGCATCCACGGTGAGTGCGGGCTACCGATCCTGATCTACAATGTCGTCCCCCATTGCTATCTGTCGCCCGATCTGTTGCTTCGCATCATGGATGAGGTTCCTGGAGTTGCCGGGGTCAAGCAATCCGCTGGGGACATGAAGCTCTTTGCCGATCTCCAACGCCGGGCGAAGCCACAGAACCTAATCTTCTCGGCCGTCGATGCGCTCCTTTACCTGTCTTACACGCTGGGCGCGCGGGGCTCGATCGCGGCCATCCTGACCGCAGCACCGGGTCCGTCGTGCAAGCTCTGGGATGCAGCTAAGGCTGGTGATCACGCAACGGCCCGCGACTTGCATGAACGTCTGATGCCAGTCTGGGATGCAATCGGTCAGGACAACATGCCGAGCCTCTGCAAATACGCCCAAAGCCTACAGGGCGTGCCAGCAGGTCAGGCCCGCAGGCCGACCTCTCCGGCCACCACCGAGCAAAAAGCGGCGGTTCGGGCCGCACTTGCCGGGCTCGGCCTGCTCGACAGCACGGTCGCCGCTCAATGACGTAGCCAACCAGACGAAGGCTAAACCCTCGCGTTGATCTCAATCACATTCATGGCCGGATCGTAGCAGTAGATCTGATGCATACCCGGCATCGCATAGACCCCGGCATCATCAAAGTGCCAGCCTGCTGCCGTCATCCGCGCCATCACAGCCGGCAGGTCCGGCACCATGAAAGCAGGATGCCCGCCTATGGATGGGTTCACGACAAACCCATTCCGCTGACCAAATCCGGGGTCTGGCTTGATCAGATGCAGTCCGCGGTTACCGTCCCCCAGTGGAAAGATCGTGAGGTCTTCGGGATCTATCGAGAAGTCACCGGCGGTTCCGCCACGATCCCACTGCCCCTCGGTGAGACCTGCAACTTCGCAGAAGAACGCCGCGCTTTCGCGCACATCATGGGCCTGCAAGTTGACGTGGTGAATGCCCCAGCCCCAGTCCTCCTCCCAGGGCTGAATGTTATCCGGCAGCGCCTCGTCCATCACCTGATTGAACTCGATGACGTTCCATGACGGATCATAGCAATAGATCTGGTGAACACCGCGCATCGCGTAGATCCCAGCGTCGGAATAGGGGATCGAAGCCTTGTCCAGACCCTTTGCGACCGCATTGATGTCTCGCACGGTGATCGCGACATGTCCGCCCAACGTCGGGTTATGCAAAAACCCGTTATCCGTGGGAAAGGTGGCAATGGGCCGGACGGCATGGATGCCCCGGTTGCCGGACCCATAATAGGCGATCATCTCGTCCGTGTGACCGATCTCACCGAGCTGATCGTCATCAGGATAGTTCCACTCCCCCTCCTTAAGTCCCAGCAGACCGCCAAGAAACGCCCGTGTCCGTGCCACATCCGGCGCGCAGATGTTGACGTGATGTATTGCCCAATCCATGCCTGTCTCCTCGAATGACGTCGCAACCATAATCTGTTGGGCATGGCAGACAACAAAGTCCTCTCATCCATCGAAGCGCCCGGCGGCAGGCTTTGCGTGGATTTCTTTCAGCGCCCCGATGGATCATGGGGTTTCGAGGAATATCGCCGAGATCCCGAAGACCCCCGTGGCTGGGCTCGCACAGGATTCTTCGGCGAGACATGTTTTTCGACAAAGGCCGAAGCAGAGCAGGCCGCAGCGGCTGCAGTTGCCTGGTTCGACACCTGAACAATTCACTGTCGCGATCCGACCATTGTAGTGTTACACTCTACTATTAGTTGAAGTGCCGCGCGAGGGTATCCGTCACTATTCAGAGGACGAGACGATGCCGACAGGAACCGTGAAATGGTTCAACACCGAAAAGGGCTATGGCTTTATCGCGCCTGACGAAGGCGGCAAGGACGTGTTCGTGCATGTGACCGCCGTCAAGGATGCAGGCATGGAAGCCCTAGCTGAAAATCAGAAAGTCGCCTTTCAGGTGACCGAAGGCCGGGACGGCCGGGTTTTGGCCAGCGAACTGACCACGGCCTGACCTTAGCCGGGGTCTGCACACTGAAACGGCTCCCGCACAGGTTGAATGCCTGGCGCGCAATCGTGGTGCGGGTGCCACTGTGACGTCAAAATCCCGCCATCTTTCAACCCGGTAGAGCGCTGAATGATTCGATTCTCGCATCACGGGCAAAGACATGAACGCGCCTGAAGAATGCCCCGGTTTTCCATATTTTATTGTTTATTTTTCAGAATTTTAGAGCGCCACCTTAACGTACAAAATGGCACTGAAAAAAGTTGCTCGATTCAGAATGTGGCGAATTGTGGCGGATCGTCTGCTGAGGTAAAATTGTATGAGTAAAAGGTGAAGAGCCCTCCTGGTCTGTCGCATTGGGCTCGCGTTATTGGAGTATTGTCGTATGAACTTTGAATCTGCACCCATGTCATTGGGCGTCGCGAGCCTGGACCCGAATATCGCTCTGCTCGCACTGGCATCCGCTTTGATCGTCGGGCTGACGATCTTCAGCATCAAACGTGAAATGGCTTTCTTTGCGTTCGCAGCAGCGGCGCTGAGCGTGTTCCTGATCAATACCTGAAGAACGGATCAGGCAGTACGCCACCACGGATCAGGCTTTGCATCGAAACCGGTGCGCGCTTCTAGTGCGCTGGCCATGTTAAGAAGTTCGTCCTCCGCCCACGGCTTGCCGATCAGTTGCAAACCGAGAGGCAGCCCGTTAGCCGAAAGCCCGATGGGGACCGAGATACCCGGCAGCCCCGCAAGGTTCACGGTCACGGTGTAGATGTCCTGAAGATACATCGTCAGAGGGTCGGATACCTCTCCCAGACCAAATCCTGGCTCGGGCGTCGTCGGCGTCAGAATAACGTCACACTGATCCCATGCGTCTTCGAAATCCTTCAGAATCAACCGACGCACTTTCTGCGCTCTTAGATAATAGGCATCGTAGTAGCCCGCGCTCAGCACATAGGTCCCGATCAGAATCCGGCGACGCACCTCAGGCCCAAAGCCCTCCGCGCGGGATTTTTCGTACATATCGATGATACCATCGCCCTGGCTCAGAGCCGCGCGCTGGCCATAGCGAACCCCGTCATAGCGCGCGAGGTTCGATGACGCCTCGGCAGGTGCAATGATGTAATAGGCCGGAAGCGCATATTTCGTGTGCGGCAGCGAGATGTCGACGATCTCAGCGCCCGCATCACGCATCATGGCGACGCCATCCTGCCAGTACTTCTCGGTCTCTTCCGGCAGGCCTTCGAGGTACTCTTTGGGGATCCCGACACGCTTGCCCTTTATGTCTCCCGAAAGCGCAGCCTCGAAATCGGGCACAGCCAAATCGGCTGAGGTCGAATCCTTCGCGTCATGTCCCGCAATGGCGCCAAGCAGAATTGCCGCATCGCGCACGGTCTTTGTCATCGGTCCAGCCTGATCCAAAGATGAGGCAAAAGCTACGATCCCCCACCGCGAGCAACGCCCATAGGTCGGTTTGATGCCCACGGTCCCGGTGACCGCGGCGGGCTGACGAATGGACCCGCCGGTATCCGTGCCGAGTGCACATAGCGCCAAATCGGCGGCAACCGCTGCGGACGAGCCGCCGGACGAGCCACCTGGCGTAATCGCAGCCGTATCGCCGGTACGACGCCAAGGGTTGATCGCGGGACCATAGCACGAGGTTTCGGTCGACGAGCCCATCGCGAACTCATCCATCCCAACCTTGCAGGCCATGACCGCGCCCTCAGCCCAAAGCTTCGAGGTCACAGTGGATTCGTAGGGCGGCACGAACCCGCCGAGGATGTTCGAGCCTGCCTGACTGCCGATGCCCTCGGTGCAGAACAAGTCTTTCACCGCCACCGGAATGCCCAGCATGGGCGCATCTTCTCCTGCCGCGCGGCGCTTATCGGCGTTGTCCGCCATCTCCAGTGCCTTCTCCGCCGTGTTGTGGCAGGTCGCATTCAGCGCTCCGGCACTATCGATCGCCGCAAGGCAATCCTCGGTCAGCGCTCGGGACGTAATGTCCCTAGCCTTCAAACGGTCGCGTGCTTCGGCAATGGTCAGTTTGTTGAGGTCAGCCATCCAACTCACTCCACCACTTTGGGCACTGCGAAAAAACCCTCGCGGGCATCAGGTGCATTCGACAAAACTTCACTCTGCCGGTCACCGTCGTTCACGACATCATCACGGCGTTTGAGGCTCATCGGCGTGACCGACGTCATCGGCTCGACACCGTCGACATCGACTTCGTTCAGTTGCTCGACCCAGCCAAGAATGGAATTCAACTCTCCAGCCAGTGGTTCGACTTCCTCATCGCGTACGGCAATACGGGCAAGCCTGGCGACGCGCCGGACGGTATCGGGATCGACTGACATGGGAGACGCCTCATTCGAGTGGGTCACGAAAGTCGTGGTCTTAGCCCCGTGCCCGGCCCCCTGCAAGAGCGCAAACCGGGCGCGATGGCGCCCCTTACCCTTCTCGCAATCGTCGATTGCGGCCCCTCCGATCCCCGGCCATGCTGGAGGCAACAGATTCGCCAAGGGAGAATGTGGGACATGAAGATCACCTGGATGGGTCACGGTAGCTTTCGCATCGAAGTCGCAGGCGAGGTCCTGTTGCTGGATCCCTGGATCACCGGCAACCCGGTACTGCCTGCGGATCGTGCGGACGAAGTCACAGCGGGCGCGACGCAAATCCTGCTCACCCATGGCCATCACGATCACACCGCCGATTGCGCGGATCTGGCAAAGAAAACCGGCGCGCAACTGGTCGGAATGTATGAGTTGATCAACTGGTTCACGGCAATTGACGGCGTCGAGGGCACAGGCGCCAACAAGGGCGGCACCCTGAAGCTGGGCGATGTCGCGGTGACCTTGGTCGCGGCGTCACACTCGTCTTCAGTCGCCTCGGACAACGGCCCGGTCTACACCGGCATGGAATGCGGGTTCATGATCGAAGGTGAGGGCAAAACGCTTTACGCCATGGGCGATACCGACATCATGGCCGACTGGGCCTGGATGGCGGAACTTCATAAACCAGACCATGCCATCGTGCCGATCGGCGGCCATTTCACCATGGACGGCACCCGCGCAGCCTGGGGCTGTAAACGGTTCTTCGAGTTCAAGAGCGTGATCCCTGCCCACTACAAGACGTTCCCGCTGCTGGAGCAAACGGCCGACGCCTTCGTCTCAGGTATGTCCCCCACCCCGGTCCATGTGCTGGACGTGATGGGATCAGTGGAGCTTTAGGTCGCGGCGGCGCTCCTTAAGAAGGCGGTGAGATCGCCGGTGGCGTGATCGACATGGTCGGGCGGCATTTCACCCCCTGGCGAGGTCACAAGGATCGTCTTCATGCCCAGTCCTTTAGGGACCTCGAGATTGCGTGCCGTATCCTCGATCATTGCGGACCGGGTCGGATTGACCCCTGCGCGCTCAATGACGATGCGATAGGCCTCCTCCCGAGGCTTGGGGGTCAGTGCCTTGTCCTCAATTGCATAAATGGCCTCAAAACTGCCAACGAGCCCTCGAGCGCGAAGAACCGCGTTTGCATGAGCGCGCGAGCCATTCGTGTGAATGATCTTACGCCCGGGCAAGACGCTGATCGCCTGATGCAGCATGAGATCCGGCTTTAGCCCTTTCAGATCGATCTGGTGTGTGTCCGCGAGAAAGTGGGCGGGATCGACACCATGATGCTCGACCAACCCGCCCAGCGTGATCCCGTATTGCCGCCAATAGGCCGCGCGCAAATCAAACGCCTCCTCCAGATCGAGGCCCAGCTCGCGCATGATGAACGCGGTCATCCGCGTGTTGATCTGATCGAGGAGGCCCGTCTCCGGCGGATACAGCGTGTTGTCGAGATCGAAGATCCACGTATCGATCCCGGAAAAGGCAGCAGCAGGTAACATAATCACGACAAGCTTTCTGGCATTTGAGACGCACGCATCTTAGGGTGACGTAGCGTCGGATCAATCCGGAGAGTGTGGGTGGCAAACGTCGACGAATGGCGGGGGCGAACAGGACAGGAATGGGCGCGGCGCGGCCGGGCACTTGACCTCTTACTCGGGCCAGCGGCGGAAGCAGGCCTGACAGCGCTCGACGCCCAGCCAGGTATGCATGTGCTCGATCTCGGCTGTGGCTCTGGCACCAGCACCAAGGCGCTTGCCGACCGTGTCGGACCCTCCGGCAAAGTGACCGGCATCGATGTCTCCACCCACCTCATGCGACAGGCGCGCGAGGCGTTGGGCACGACACCCAACATCACCCTCACCGAAGCCGATGCCGAGACGCACCCGTTTGCCGAGGCATCCTTTGATGCGCTCTATTCCCGCTTTGGCTCGATGTTCTTCACCAACCCGCGGGCCGCATTTGCCAATCTCAAACGTGCGATGAAACCGGGGGCTCCAGTCGTGTTCGTTGCCTGGCGCGAACCTGCGCGCAATCACTGGGCTTCGGTTCCCATGACTTTCGCAGCAGATGCCCCGCACGCGCCCGGACCGTCCTCCGGCCCCGGCCCCTTCGCGTGGGCTAGCCCAGAGGTATTCCGGCCGATTCTGTCAGAGGCCGGGTTCACCGGCATCCGGGAGCACGAGCACGCGTATTCGGCCGAGATCTCCGAGGGCGACGACCCGGACCCAGTGGCGCGTGCTGTGCGGTTCATGATGCGAATCGGACCTTTGGCAGCCCGTCTGCGGGGCGCCCCAGATGCGGCGAAAGAAGAAGCCGAGGTGTTTTTGTCCGAGCGGCTGCGCCGTCATGTTCACGACGGCGCCGTGCGTTTGCGCGCGTCGTCCTGGATCATCCGCGCCGAGGCCTGACTGCCCTTACGTCTCGTCCGGCTCGAAATTCAGCGCAACGCCGTTGATACAATAGCGCAGGCCCGTCGGCGGCGGCCCGTCGGGAAAGACATGACCGAGATGTGCCTCACACCGACTGCAATGCACCTCAGTCCGGCGCATCAACCAGCTACGGTCTTCGGTCTCGCCCACCGCGTCAGCAGCCAATGGCGCGTAAAAGCTTGGCCAACCCGTCCCGGACTCGAACTTCGTCGACTGCCCGAAAAGGGCCGCGCCACAGCAAACACAGGAAAATGTCCCCGCATCTTTGGGGAAGTTGTCATGGGTGAAAGCCCGCTCGGTGCCGTGCTTGCGGGTTACGCGATACGCCTCTGGCGTAAGCTCATCACGCCACTCGCGATCGGATTTCACCACCTTGTCCGTCGTCACTTTCTGATCCATTTCGCGCTCCTTACTTTGACGCTGCGGCATCTGGCACCGACGGGAAACGTTCTTACATCCGTCACACTGGTGTAGCCTTCCGGATCATATATAGGACGAAACGAGAAATTGCAGTCACTCACGAAACAAGCAACTTAGGCGGAGCACGATTATGCTGACGCTCGGACGCTTCAAGGCACGGTTGGCGGACACGGAACGCGACGTCATCGCGTGCCAACAATTGCGGTATCTGGCTTTCATCGAGGCCCGCGGCATGGACGTGCCCGGCGACCTGCGCGACCACGATGAATTCGACGCCGATTGTCACCACCTGATGGTCGAGGATACACGCTCGGGCCAACTCGTGTGTTGTTTTCGGATGATGCCGCTGGAAAGCGGGTCGGAAATTGGTCGCACATATTCTGCAAAGTTCTACGATCTGGATGCGCTCTCCGATTATCCAGGCAAGATGGTCGAGATGGGGCGGTTCTGCGTGCATCCTGCGTGGAAAGATCCCGCGATTTTGCGCGTAGCGTGGACGGCGATGACCCGGTTTGTCGACGATCAAGGCGTCGAGTTGCTGATCGGCTGCTCCAGCTTTCACGGTGTGGATGCCGAGGCTTATGCCGACGCGTTTGCGCTTCTGAAGGAAAAGCACCTCGCCCCGAAACGTTGGTTGCCAAAGGTCAAGGCCCCAAGGGTGTTTCAGTACGCGAGCCGCCTGCGCCTGCGCCGGCCAAACATGAAACTGGCACTGCGGGGCATGCCGCCGCTTTTGCGGACCTATCTGGTCATGGGGGGCTGGGTCTCGGATCATGCGGTGATCGATAACGAGCTGAATACGTTGCATGTCTTCACAGGGATCGAGACAAAGCACGTCCCGGAACAGCGCGCGCGTCTTTTGCGCCGGGACTGAATTTCCGCCTTCTCCGGCGCGCCCGCGATGGGTATTCTGAACCCGACATTCCGGGGGAGCGCCCATGACTTTCGATCTCAACCGCCTTTTTGATCCATCCGCGATCAGCGAGGAGACCGCTGACTTCAACGCCAAGTTCGAGAGCGAACTGGCCAAGCTGCCTCAGGTGCACAAGGTCGATCCGGTTCTGACCCGCCAGGCGCGGGCAGAAGGGCGCGGTATTTTCCCGAGTGGCGGGCCGCTCGAGGGTTCGACCTGGCAGGAGATCCCGGGCGCAGAGGGTGGCACCGGTCGGGTGCGGATATCCGAGCCGGACGGCCCACCCAAGGGCATCTACCTCCACATTCATGGCGGCGGCTGGACCATCGGTGCCCCGGATCAGTACGACCGGTTCAATCAGGAGATCGCCCGGACAGCCGGAGTGCGCGTGGTCTCGGTTCAGTACCGATTGGCTCCCGAACATCCTTGGCCCGCTCAGCAGCTCGACTGCATGGCTGCGGCGCGTTGGGTGATCGACACCACCGATCTGCCAGTCGTGATAGGTGGCGAGTCGGCAGGTGGACACTTGTCGGCGACGACTGCTTTGGGTCTACGCGAAGAGGAAAAGCTGACGCGTATTCGCGGGCTTGCGCTCACCTATGGCTGCTTCGATCTTCGCATGACGCCGTCCATGGCGACTTGGGGAGAACGCTACCTCGTGCTCTCCACACCCATCGTGGACTGGTTCACCGAGAACACTGACCCCGGCGGCAAACATCGCGGCACGCCCGAGATGTCACCACTGCTGGCGGATCTCGCGAAGATGCCGCCTGCGCTCTTTCAGGTCGGCACATTCGACCCGCTGCTCGATGATACGCTCTTCATGGCGCAGCGTTGGCGGGCAGCCGGCAATCAGGCCCGTCTCGCAGTCTATCCCGGCGGCATCCACGCGTTCGACATGTTCGAGATCACCATCGCCAAACAATGCCGGGCCGCGGTGATCGACTTCATCAAGACGTCTATCGCGCACTAGGCGCAAAAAAGGCCCCGGATTTCTCCGGAGCCCTTGTCGTCTTGGATCAATCGTCAATCAGTTCGTGCCGGGCAGCCACGCTTTCCAGCGTTCTTCGTTGTTCGCCACCCATTCCGCGACAACGGCATCCATCTCTTCGCCGTTCTGATCGATACGCAAGATCATGTTCGCCTGCTCAGCATTGGTAAGCTTGGCGTTCTTGAAGAGCTCGACAATGTCCGGGTTGTTCTCGGCAAGTGCCTTCGGCCCATACCATTGCGTGACATCCTCGCCCCAATCGGTAGCCGGCCACTTGTCGGCGTCATACTCGGGCAGTTTGACCTCGACCAGATCCATTACAGCAAAGATCCAGTGCGGCTCCCACGCATAGGCGAGGAACGGCTCGCCCCGCTTGTAGGCGGCCTGCATCTCGGCGAAATGCGCTGTTTCCGAGCCCAATTCCGTCACTACGAAATCGACCCCCAGGGTCTCAAGACGCTTGGCATCCTCGCATTCCCACGCCGCGACGGGGCAGCCGATTAGACGCCCCTTGCCATCCGATTCCAGCGTCTTGAAAAGATCGGCGTACTTGTTCAGATCTTCCCAGGTTTTCAGATCCGGTGCCTTCGCCCCGTCACCCTCGACCAGATAGCGCGGCACGTAGTAGCCGGACTGTCCAACGATCCCCGTCGGCGCGTAGTAGACAATCGATCCGTCGCCGCCGTACTCCGCGACATACTTATCTTTCAGGGGATCGTAAGTCGGCCAGCGTTCGCAACCAAAATCCAGATCTCCCGCGATCATGCCTTCGTCCAGCGCCACGCCAGACGGCATGGTGATGCGCTTGACCTTGTAGTCCATGTGGTTTTCAAGAACCGTGTGCAGGATCTCACAGGTCAGCGCACCACCGGTCCAATCCGGCACCGGCACCTTGAGCAAGCCGCCTGCCTGCGCAGGGATCGGCATCGTGAGGCCCGCCACCGCAGCAGCCGCCACCAGAGACTTGATATTCTTCATGTTTTTACTCTCCCGTTTAGTGTCGTCGAAGTCTTGTTGCGTTGTTCTTTTGCTGGGCCTCTCCCCAGGGTCACATGGATGCTAGCGCCGTCCGGATCACATGTCGATAACGCCAATCATACCCGGCATGGTCTCAGTTGATGCCCAGCGCCGCGCGCTGCTTGGCCGTCATCGCGTGCGTCACCCGGTCGAGCACGATGGCCATCAAAGCGATCCCGATCCCAGCGGCCAGCCCCGCCCCCGTGTTCGAGCGGTTCATCGCATCATAGACCTCCTTACCAAGACCAAGACCCCCGATCAGCGGGGTCACTGTCTGCATCGCCAGAGCCATGATGAACGTCTGGTTCACTCCCAGCAGGATCGACGGCGAAGCAAGCGGCAACTTGATCTTGGCAAGGCTTTGCCATGTGCGGGCGCCGAATGAGCGGGAGACCTCTTCGATCTCCGCCGGTACCTGCTGCAGGCCTAGGATCGTGGTGCGGATAATCGGCGGGATGGCATAGACAACCGTTGCGATGATGCCCGTTGTCGGATTGCCACCGAAAAAGAACAGTGCCGGGATCAGGTAGACGAAGGTCGGGATCGTCTGCATCAGATCCAGAACCGGACGCACCGCGGTCTCCATCGGCCGAGAGTGGGCCGCCAGGATGCCAATCGGTATGCCAATCACCAGGCAGACACCGACCGAGACCAGCGTCCCGGCCATCGTGTACATGGTATCGCTCCAGAGGCCAGCCGCACCGCAAAAGAGAAGCGCTAGGAAGGTCGCCAACGCCAGACGCCAACCCGCGCCGAGCCACACGAGACCGGAGAAAACCGCCATCACATACCACCACGGCAGATGGGTGAGGAACTGATCAAGAGGTTTCAGGAAGTAAAGATACGTAACCGCACGGATTGCTTTTGTGATCGCGATGAAGGTCGGATTCACCGTCAGCCACTGGATCACGTGGTCGACCGTCTCGCGGATCGAAAATTCCAAGGCGCCGGGATACGCCCCGATCCGCCAGCCGCGCGGCGCATAGGTCTCGATCAACAGGCAGACTGCGATCAGGACGACGCCACAGACTAAGTAGGGTCGGTTTCGCACCCCATCCGCAAGGACGTTGCCAATGGCCGGGACCGCATCGAATGCGCGCCCGATTGTCTCAACGACACGCATCACAGCTTTGCCGACGCTGCTCCAGACCAGATCAATCGGTGTTTCGATCGCGCGGGCCAAAGCGTATTTGTCCCAATGTTGTGGCAACAACCGGAACCGCATCTCCCCCGGGCCAAGGACCGAGAGCGCGCGGGGCCGGCTCATTGCCTGGCTCAGACGGTCGAAAATGATCGCCATGCCGACAATGCAAAGCCCGCCCTCGAGGGACCAGCCAACCTTGAGCTTGGTGATCGCCCGCCAAACCTCTGCGCCCAACCCTCCGCCACCGACAAATGGGGCCAAAACGGCCAGCGCCAGAGCCATCATGATCGTCTGGTTCACTCCGAGCATGATCGACGGCATCGCCTGCGGGATCTCGACCTTGAAGAGCATTTGCGCGCGCGTCGCGCCAAACGAGCGTCCGGCCTCAATCATCGTCGATGGCACTTGCCGCAGACCCAGATTGGTCAGGCGGATCATCGGCGGCAGCGCATAGATCATCACGGCCATCGTCGCTGATGTGGCTCCGATCCCGAAAAAGAAGATCGCAGGCATCAGATAGACGAAGGCCGGCATAACCTGCATCGTATCGAGCACGGGCCGGATAAAGCTCTCGACCCGGTCCGATTGCGCGCAAAGCACGCCAAGCCCGACGCCAATCACGACACAGAGCGCAACGGCGACACCCATCATGGAGAGCGTCGACATCGCCTCGTACCACATGCCGAACGCGCCCCACATCATGACGCCAAAGGTCGTCAGCAATGCGAGACGCAGACCACCATAGGCCAAGGCGGGCATCACCAGAGCGATCAGGACCACAATCCATGGTGTGGTCCAAAGAAACTCCTCCAGCGTATCGAGCGCCCATCCCACAGAGTCGGAAATCGCCCGGGTCAGCCAGCGCAGATTGTCCTTCAGCCAGTCCTCGGCCTCATTGACCCATTCGACGAAGGGGAACCGGCTGGTGATCGCTTCGGGAAAAACCTGTTTCGCACCGAAGAGCTGCAGAACCAGAACCGAGACCGCAAGGATCGCGAGGCCAGCCAGAACGCCTGTCACGTCGGCACCGGCCACCTTGATCCTCGGCACCAGCGGGGTTTGCTCGGTTGTCGCGGTCATCCACACCTCTGCGTTGGCGTTCACTCAGTCACCAAACCCCTGTCAAATCAACTGCATTATGCGAGGCATTGATCACAACGGACAGGAGAGGACTGCGAAGTTTTGCTTGCTCCCGTGCCATTGCTTTGCAGAGATTGCAGGCGAGCGTTCGGGGAGCATCATGTCTGGCCAGCCAAAAATCGTCTGCCGCAACGTCTGGAAGGTGTTCGGTGACAACCCCGAGAGGACCCTGGCCCAGATCGATCCGGTGGCCAGCCGCGCCGAAGTTCAGGCCGAGACCGGCCATGTCGTCGCGGTCAAGGACGTCTCCTTCGATATTCAAACTGGCGAAACCTTCGTGGTCATGGGGCTTTCGGGGTCCGGCAAGTCTACCTTGGTGCGGTGTATCTCCCGGCTGATCGAGCCCACGGCAGGAGAGGTTCTCATAGATGGCGCGGACATAACCGGGTTCAGCAAGCGCGATCTGATGGAGCTACGGCGCTCCAAGATGTCCATGGTGTTTCAGCATTTCGGACTTTTCCCGCACCGCAAGGTTATCGATAACATCTCCTTCGGTCTCGAGGTGCGCGGCACGAGCAGGGAGGCGCGCACCGCCCGCGCGATGGAGGTGCTGCAGCTTGTTGGCCTGTCCGGCTGGGAAGACAACTATCCCCGCGAGTTGTCGGGCGGCATGCAACAGCGGGTTGGACTTGCGCGCGCGATGGCGGTCGATCCGGAAATCCTGATCTTTGACGAACCGTTCTCGGCACTTGATCCTCTGATCCGGCGCGAGATGCAGGACGAGTTGCTACGCCTTCAATCCCAAATGCAAAAGACAATGGTTTTCATCACCCATGACTTTCTCGAGGCCATCAAGATGGGCGACCATATCGCGATCATGAAGGATGGTGAGGTCAGTCAGATCGGCACCCCCGAGGAGATCGTGGCCAACCCGGCGGACGACTATGTGCGCGATTTCACTGAAGATGTGCCGCGCTATAAGGTTCTGTCCGCAGGAAAGGTCATGCGCCCGGCAGGGCCGGAGGCGACTTCCCTGCACGCCGAGGGCGTTGGCGTCGATGCCAAGACCAAGCTTGATGCGCTGATCGAAGAGGCCACAGGCCGCGAAGAACCACTACCCGTCATAGATGAGAACCGTCGGCTGATCGGCGAGATTGATCGCGACATCATCATGCGGGCAATGTCCACAAGAAGCTGACCCTCACCGAGATCACCACGATCAGATGTCAGTTGACGCCCGCGCTGCGCAGTTTTTCCGCCGCCTCTTTCACATCCTCGATGGTCAGGGGCTTATTGATATAACCCCGGACAACATCGAATTCGGCGGCGCGGTCGCGATCCTTTGGGTCAATCGACGTGGTCAGCATAATGATCACCATATCGGCGAACGCAGCCCCGAACTCCTTGTGCGCCGCCTCGAGAAATTCGAACCCGTTCATGCGCGGCATGTTGATGTCGAGAAAGATCAGATCGACCCGCTCGTCCGGACTTGAACGAAGATGCTCCAACGCCTCTTCCGCGAGGGAGAACGAGATCACCCGATCGACCAGTTCCGAACGCTCCAACACACGCCGGTACATGCGTTGATCGATCGGCTCATCCTCAATGAGCATCACAGTCGAAATCTTCACAATCTGTCTCCGACTAAACCTTGGGGTGCAGCATTATCTAGGCACAACCAACGTGAAAGTCGAGCCACGATCAATTTCGGATTGCACTTTGATCCGTCCGCCATGATTGGACGCGATCCTCTTGCACAAAGTCAGCCCGAGTCCTGACCCCGGAACGTCATCATATGTCTGAAGTCGTTGAAAAAGACTGAAGATGCGGTCGTGATAGCTTGGATCGATGCCAACTCCGTTGTCCATCACGGGAATCGCGACCTCATGTGCGGCCATTTCAGCGGGACCAATGGTCACCACCGGCGAACGGGCCGGGCTGGCGAACTTGATCGCGTTGCTAATCAAGTTCTGAAAAAGGATCTGTAACTGCCTGAAATTCCCCTGGATTACCGGCAGGTCCTCGGCGTTGATCTGCGCTTTCGCAGTCGTGATATCGCCTTTCAGATCTTCAACGATCTGAGCAATCAGATCATTCATATCGACTGGCCCGAAGTCCAGTTCCTGCTCGATGGTCCGAGCATATCCCAACACGTCTTCGATCAGATTACCCATACGGCGCGAGGTGCGCGCGGCGTCCTGAATGATCCCCCGACCGTTCTCCGACAGCCCCGACGCTTCGAGTGTTTCCAGCTCCTGCATCAACATCATGACCGTGTTGTTCGGCGACTTGAGATCATGCGAAATAGCATAGGTGAACTCGGCCTGCTCCCTGTTAGCATCATGCAGTTGTTCATTGAGATGCTTGAGGTTTTCGGCCTGCTGGACCAGTGCGGACTGACCGCTGATGACCTCAGCCCGGGCGTTTTCCAGCTCGGTCACAATGCTGGAGATTTCATCCCTTTCGCCAGTATCGGCCCGCGCCAGTTCCAGCTTTTCCCCGCGGGTCAGCCAACCCCCGTCACCGATATGCTCGGCAATTCTGCGCAGATGTCGCGAGACCAGCCAGTCGAAGATCAGGAGCATAAACAGCGACGCCAAGACGGTTTTGGCAAAGTTCGACGCAACGAGGACGAAGAACTGGTCCGAGATGTCCTGATTGAGGGTTTGCAGCGATATTCCGACTGTCAGAGTACCGACACCCATGGGCGAGCGGTCGTTCTCAAAGATCAGCGGGAACTCCTCGAAAAACAAGCTGGAATCGGTCTGATCTCCCCGGACAAACTCCTCTCCGGCGGGTGTGGAAAGGCGCAGCATCGTCACGCCCTGTTGGGCTTCGATACCATCGAGCAAGAGGTCGATCTGATCGAAATTGAAGTGCCAGAGCGCCGCCTCCAGCCCCTTCTCAAAGCTGCGTTCCACGATGGTAAACTCATCAAGAAGAACGCTTTTTCCCCGCTCGTAGCTGTAATAGAGCTGAATACCTGCAGAGATCACCGACAGGCACGCGCTGGCCAGGATCATCGCCGCGACGATCTTCCTGCCAAGCCTGGATTTCAGGTAGTGTCGGCCCGACAATGGTCAGCCCGTCCCTTCGCGATCGCGAGACCCTGTTGCAATCAACATGAATGCCAAACGACGCATCAAAACATACCCCAGACCTTCCCCAAATCGATGCCCTGGCAAGATACCAGCCCCCCCACCCCACATCTACCAGAGGGTGCAGAAGAGACGCAACAAATACTAAATATATACGCCGCTAAGGCCGACAAAATATCGCCTGAGGCTGGGATTCACCCCGTATGGCAAGCGTATGGCACCTGTATGGCATCTGTACCGCAAGCGTATGGCTCGCGTATGGCAGGCGTATGTACAAAAAGTCGACCCGACCACTCCCCGCTTGACCCGGCGATTTCGCCGGATCAGTCTGTCCCAAGCTTCCGATCATGACCCTGGGAGACGTCCGATGCTCGATGTGAAATCCGGTGCGGCCAGACCCGCGATGCCCGATCTCGATCTTCCGCTGACCGATGATGTGGCGACGTCGTTCACGTTGCCGTCGTCCTGGTACACCGATCCCGCGGTCTATGAGCGCGAGAAAGAGGCGATCTTCTACCGCACCTGGCAGTATGTCGGGCACAAGGGGTTCTTCCAGCAGCCCGGCGACTACATGACGGCTCAGATCTGCGATCAAAACGTCTTTGTCATGATGGGCGGAGATGGGGAGCTGCGGGCCTTCTACAATGTCTGCCGTCACCGCGCGCATGAGTTGCTGTCCGAGCCACATGGCAACGTCAAGTCTGTGATCGTTTGCCCCTATCACGCATGGACCTTCGAGCGCGAAGGCGCGCTACGCGGGGCCCGGTTCTCCGACGAGCGCCCCGGGTTCGACAAGGCCGATTACGGCTTACGGCAAATCCGGCTCGAGATGTTCGCCGATTGCGTGTTCGTCAACCTTGACGACGATGCCGTGAGTATGGCCGAGACCTTCGCAGGCGTCGAAGCGGATATCCGCGCGCGGGTGCCGTTCATTGGCGAGCTGCAACCCAATGGCGCGCGCGTCGATCTCTTGGGCGATACCGTACAGAAGGCGGGCTGGAAGGTCGTGGTCGACAATTTTGTCGAGTGCTATCACTGTAGCCACGCGCATCCCGATTTCGCGTCGCTGTTCTGCATGGAAAAATACATGAACGATTGCGGCCCGTACTGGCAGCGCCAGACCTCGGGGGAGATCCGGCACAAGAATACGGCCTATGAGGTCGATCCGGACGAGGGCTATCAGACGTCGAACTTCTGGTATCTCTGGCCGAACACGACAATCAACATCCTGCCCGGCAACGAGGAGGTCGCGATCTTTGCGATCCGCCCCATCGATGCGACCACGTCCAGCTTCGAAGGGCATCTGATCAACCGGGGCACCTCGAACGAAGCGCGCCGCGCCTATACCGCGGATGTGCTGGCGCCCGAAGACATCGCGCTTTGCGAGAGCGTGCAGCGCGGTCTGATGAGCAAGGGCTACAGTCAGGGCCCGATGATCGCCGGCGACAAGGCCAGCGGCGAGGGCGAACAGGGCATTCACCACTTCCATCGGCTTGTGCATCAAGCGATGACCGGCTGAACCGGTTGTGTTTGGCAGGCCATTGGCTGGCCATTCGCAGGCCTCTGGGCAGATCGGCCAAGACGCGGTAAAATCGCTTCGTTTGAGGAATGCGAGGCTGGTTTTGATGAAGACGTTTGCCCGGGCCGTTCTGGTTGCTGCTGCCATGGCCCTGCCGCTGCCTGCCAAAGCCGAGATCTATGGGCTGGTCATCGGGGTCGATGATTACCTCTATGTCCCGTCACTGGCAGGCGCCGTCAACGATGCGCGTGACATCGCGGAGGCCTTGCGCAAACGCGATGCCGAGGTGACGCTGCTGCTCGATCGCGATGCGACCCGCGCCCGGATCGAGCAGGAGTTCGACGCCATTCTGGGTCGGGTGCAAAGCGGCGATACCATCGTGATCACCTATGCAGGCCACGGCGTGCAGATGCCAGAGGCGCTGGCGGGCGACGAGCCCGACGGGATGGACGAGACGTTCATTCTGCACGGCTTCAACGTGAAGGGCGAGGGTCTCTCCGAGCGGATCCGCGACAACGACATCTCGGCGATGCTCTCGCGCGTGCCGTCCGATGTCGGCGTTCTGATGGTGGCCGACAGTTGCCACAGCGGGACCATGACCCGGTCGGTCGATCCACGCGGCGATCTCGGGCCGATGCGCTATGTCGAGGTCGGGCCGGTGACCGAAGCTGATCCGCTGGCCAAGCCCGCGGCGGCGACCCGGGCCATCGAGTTCAAGGACTTCCCGAACGTCGTCTATGCCCATGCCGGGCGCGACGATCAGCAGATCCCGGAGTTGGAAATCGACGGAACCTTTCGCGGCGCGCTGAGCTGGAGCGTGGCCCGGGCGCTCGGCGGACAGGCGGCGGGCACCAACGGGCGCACCAGTCTCGATGATTTTCAGGGCTATGTGATCGAACAGGTCCGGGCCCTGTCGGGCACGCGCCAGACCCCGGGGGTGACGTTTTCACGGGCGATCGAGATCACCTCGGCCCTCGGCGACACAAAGGGGCTGGGCGCGATCTTCGGCAACCGCACGGAAGAGACGACGACCCCTGCCCCCGCGCCGGTCGAGCCCGCTCTGGCGCTGGCCGATGCGCCCAATCTCTATGTGCGCGGTCAACAGCCGGACCGGGCCGTTTTCCTTGGCGGTCTGCAGGTCGTCGACACCGAGGAGACGGCGCGGCTCCTCTGGGATCGCGAGTCCGGCGAGTTGGTCGACCGGGCCACGGCCGATGTGATCGCCGAGGTGCGCTCGGATGTCGAACTGGATCAGGCCGTGCTGAAATGGCGCGCGGTCCAGCCCCTGCTGCGCTGGACGCCGCAGCGGGCGCTCAGTTTTCGGCTGGAGCCGGATGACCGCCGGTTCAAGCTGGGCGAGGAGATCTACATCACCATCGCGCCGTCGGATCAGGCGTTCAATCACCTGACCATCGTCAACCTTGCCAGCACCGGGGAGGTTCAATTCATCTACCCCTCGCCCGGTCATACCCAGCAGGACCACGACAAGCTGAAGCCTGGGGAGCGGGAGAAACGTCTCGGCCCCTCGCCGGTCTCCCCGCCGACTGGCGCCGATCATGTCATCGCGCTGGCGAGCCGCAACCGGCTTCATGGTCTGCACACCGAACTGGACCGGCTGGACGGGCAGCCCGCACCCGAAGAGCTGCTGGCTCTGCTCGAGCGTCACGCCGCGGATGCCTCCGCCGTTCGCGTCGGGCTGCTGCCGATTTTCACAGAGCGGTAGACGCACGGTCATTTCGGTCACACGTCCGCGAGAACCTCAAAACCCGTTTTGAAAACACCGGAAAATGGTGCATCCTATATGGGTTAGCTGGTCAGTACTTTTCTGAGGGGGGCCTCATTATGACACGACTTCTGAAATCCAGTGCCGCGATGGCTTTGGTAATTGGGCTTTCCGGGTGCGCCGGCTCCAATGTTGGGCAATCCATCAGCGACGGTTTCACCAACCTCACGTCGGGCGCCTTCTTCAGTGACGAGTACCTGTCGAACTCCAACGATGCATGCCTGCCGCAGCGCCAGGCGATGGCCGAACATGCCAGTTTCTTCGATGAGGAACTGGTGGCCGCCACGGTTGGCGGTGCGGCGGCAGGCGCCATTGCAGGCGGCCTGATCGCGGCCTTGCGCGGCGATGAAATCTGGGCCGGAGCCCTGATCGGCGGCGCCGTCGGTGCGGCGGCGGGCTATCTCGGCAAAAAACTCCAGGATGGGCAAAGCGCCGATTCGATCATCGGATCGGCCTCGAACGATATCCGGACAGAGAACCGCAAGATCGACGAGCTTCTCGGCTCGTTCCGCAATCTGCGCGGCTGCCGCAACGATCAGGGCCGCGCGGTTCAGGCCAGCTTCAACGCCAAGACCATCGACAAGACAACGGCACAGGCCCAGATGGCCGACATTCGCGCGCTCTACAATGAAGACGTCGCGAAGTTCCGGGAGATCGCCAACCAGATTGCCGAGAACTCCGACAGCTATGCCGCGATCTACAACGAGGTCGCCGCCGACAACAATGCGCAGTCGCTCGAGGTGCGCGAATACAAAAAGAACCGCCGCTCGACGCGCGTCAGCCGCAAGAAGCCGAAGAAAACCGCCGGCACGCCCGAGGGTTCGCTGACGGCCAGCAACAAGTCCAATGTCAAAAAACTGCAGAGCGATTGTCTGACAAATGTGCGCAAGCGAGATGAGTGTATCGAAGAGATCCAGACCGCTGAGAAGGACACCGGCGATTTGGAGCTCGATCTCGGCTGATATGACGGCGGCCCGGCGTTTTGCCGGGCTTCTGATCGTCCTCATCTGTGTTTTTGCCCTGACCGGTCAGGCGGTGGCTGAGGAGCCGTCTCCGGATCCGATCCTGCGCATCGATACGGTCCAGCATCAGGCGACGATCCACGATGTTGCGGTCTCGCCCGACGGGGCCGTCATCGCAACAACGGGCGACGACAAGACCGTGCGCCTGTGGGAAAGCAGCACCGGCACGCTGATCGACACTTTGCGCATTCCGGTAGGCGATGGCGCCGAGGGCGTGCTCTATTCGCTCGCCTTTGCTCCGTCCGGTCGCTCGCTGCTGGCGGGCGGGATCTCCGGTCTGGAATGGGCCGGGCAGAACTTCCTTTACGTCCTGAAACCTGCCGAACAGCGGATCGCCGGGCGCCTGCCGCTTGGCGGGGTGCTGCGCCGCATCGTCTATCACACCGGCGGCGAGGAGACACTGATCGGGCTGGCGCTGTCGGCCAAACAGGGCGGCGCGATCCAGGTCCGCGACGCGCGGGCGCGCATTGTCAATCAGGACATCGATCTCGGCGGTGCGCCAAGCTGGCTTGATTGGGCCCCGGACGGCTCGCTGGTGGTCACGGTCACCGGCGGCACCTTGCGGGTCTATGACAGTGACTTCGCGCTGCGCACGGTCAAACTGTCGGGCAACGAGCCCTCGATTGCGCGGGTCTCCCCGGACGGCAAGACCATCGCGGTCGGCTATTATGACCGGCGCTATGTCGACCTGATCTCGATGTCTTCGCTCAAGACCATCGGCCAGCTTTCGGGCATCATCCATGGCGGTGAGCCCAGCTTGAACACGCTGACATGGGTCGAAACCGGCGGGCGTCAGGAGGTCTGGGCGGGCGGCGGTTTCTCCGACACCCGCGGGCGCATCATCGTGCGCCGCTGGCCCAACATCTCCGATCCCGGACTGTACCACGACCTGCCCGTCGCGGGCGACACGATCACGGCGCTGACGGGCCTGCCCGATGGTGCAGTGGCGTTCGCCTCCGGCGATCCGCATTGGGGAATCATCAACCCCGATTTCACCGTGCGCTATCAGATCAAACGCCCGGGACCAGATTATCGGCTGGTGTTCGAGAACCTGTTTGGCGTTTCCAAGGACGGCAATCAGATCGCGTTCCAGTACGACAATGCGGGCGAAATCGGCTCGTTCCTCTTCGACATTGCCGAGCAGAAGCTCGAGCCGCTGGACAATGCCGGCATCCGCACCGCGAGAGAAACGTTCGATCTGCCGGTCGCGCCGAAAGACGTCACGGATTGGCGGATCTCGACCGAGCCGAAATTCCGCGGCACCAAACTGCGCATGAAGCTCAGGGAGCGTTCGCTTTCCATCGCTGCAAGGCCCGATGGCGGGTTCGTGCTTGGTGGGGACCGGACGGTGAACCTTTACGGCCCGGACGGCGTCCTGATCGCGCAACGTGAGCTCAGCTCTGCGGCGTTTGGTGTTGCGAACTTCCCCGATGGCCGGTTCCTGGCCGCGCTGGGTGACGGATCGATCCGCTGGTACGCGCTGGTGGACGGTGCCATCGAAGAGCAAGGCGCGCTTTATGTGGCCCGCGAGAAACTACGCTGGCTCGCGTGGCTGCCGGACGGGCGGTTCAACCACTCCGCCAATGGCGGGCAGGAACTGGCGGGCTATCACCTCAATCGCTCGGCCAAGGAGCTGGCGAACTGGATCGACTTCAGCCAACTCTACAGCACGTTCTACGCACCCGAGGCGGTAAGCGCCCAGATGACCGGCCAGCAGACCGAAGCTGCGGCCCAGCCCGTGGTCAAGACCGCCAAGAACGAAGTGACGGAGGCGCCCGCGCCCAGCATCGAGCTTCTGGAGTTCTGCCCGGTCGTCGATGGGGTGGCCGGGACATGCGTGCCCGCAACACTGGCCAAGCGGGGCCTCGGCAAGATCGAGGCCGCCAAGGAAGAGGTAACGCCCGGCACTGAATTTCTCGACGGCGTGCGCATCGTGCCTGCTGAAATCGAGCGAGTCATTCTGAAGTACAAGATCACCTACGCCACCGAGGGCATTGAGAAGATTGACGTCTTTCGCAACGGAAAGACCACTGGGCAAACCCGGGGGATCGGACTTGCGGGAGCGCCCGAGGCGGAAAAATCCTTCGAGGGATCGCGCGAGATCTTTCTGCTCGAGGGCGTGAACAGCCTCCAGCTGCGCGCCTATGACGACCGCGGGATCTACGGCAAATCGACGGAACTCGCGCTGCGCAGGCTCGAACCTGAGAAGACCACCCTGCCTAACCTGCACGTTCTGGCGATTGGCGCGAACACCTACACAGGCTTGTTTGGCGCCCTGAAATACGCCCGACCCGACGCCGAGACCATTGCCAATCTGGTGCAAACCTCGAAGCCTGATACCTATGGCGAGGTGATCGTCACCGATCTGGTCGACGGCGATGCGACCCGCGAAGGCGTTACCAAGGCGCTTGAGGATCTGAGCGCGCGCTCGGCGCCGCAGGATTCGGTGGTCGTCTATGTTGGCGGGCACGGCTTCAAGGACGACGCTGGCGGATACCACTTCATCCCGCCTGACATGGCCTCGCTGGACGAGTTGGGCACACGATCCGTCGATCAGTCGCTGCTGGTCGACAAACTCTCGAATGTGCGCGTCGAGAACCTGATGCTGATGCTCGATACCTGCTACTCCGGCGCGTTTCCAGCAGCGGCGGCGGGGAACATCAACAACGAAACCGGCTTCATGGTGCTGACCGCGTCTACCAAATACGAGGAGGCGCTGGACGGGCATGACGGCAATAACGGGGTCTTCATGTATGCGCTGAAGGAGGCGCTGACCGGCAAGCTTTCATCACCCGATGGGGTGGCCGATGCGCTGACCCTTGGGGACTATGTGCGCAAGCGTGTCAGGCAGTTGGCGGCGGAAAAGAACTTTAACCAGCGCCCGCAACTCCTGATCGGCAACAGCGATACGCCCTTCCCCATCGCGCGGATCGCGGCGAGCGCGCAATGATGGGACATCTCAGACTGGTTGCGGGCCGGGCCAATCATCCCTACTTTTGACACAGTGCATGTGCAGCGTACGGCAAAACGAAAAGAGGTAACGGGGATGCGTTTCTCACACGGGCTTTTCATCGGTTTGCTTGGAGTGGCGAGCCCGGCATACGCGGTCGATATCGGCGCGCTCGTGCTGGATGTCGCGGGCGAAGTCGAACCCGGCCTGGATCTTTTCGATGAAGTCGTTGTGGGCACGGAACTCCGGCTGGGCGCGGAGTCCGAGATGACGCTCTCGCATTACGGCGCGTGTGATGAGATCTCGATCCGTGGCGGAACGGTCATCATCGGCAAATCGGACGTCAAGATTACCGGTGGTTCGGAACTGGCGCGGATCAAGGTCGATTGCCCGGAACCTGTCGCTCTGATCGAGACGGACTCGACGAATGCGAGCGTGATCATGCGCAATTTCGGCCGCGTCCCCGCGGTGCCGTTGATCCCTGATATCGTGGTGGCAGGCGCCAGTGCGAAAAAGATCGAGACGCTCACGATCATGCGCGACGATAAGGAGGTGGCCACGCTTCCGGTGAAGGCCGGAACGATTGAGTGGCCCGCAGGCAACCTGTTTCTGTCGCACCAGACAAAATACACGCTGGTTCTGACCGGAGATGGGATCGACCACCGCGCCGTGGTGGTGGCCGACAAGGAATCCGGCGGGCGCGTGGTTCTGCGCCCCTGACCGCCGCACGCGGTGTCCCGGGCTTGACCCGGGACCTCCTCGCGACGCATCGCACAGTCTCAACGCGCAAGTAATGCTCTGTCCCGGGCCTGACCCGGGACCTCCTCGTGGTGCCACGCGGGGTCAGCCATCCGGGTCTGCGATGATCTCCGGGGGATCGAACGCCGTCACGGGCGGCGGAGTGCCCTCAAACTTTTCAATCCTCACTAGGGCAGAGTGCGCAGCGGGCCCCTGACCCAGTTGCGAGGTCCCCTTGTCGTGCGTCAGCACGTTCGGATTGCCGTGCTTGCAAAGCACCGGCTCGGCACCGGGTTCTGCAGGATCGAACCAGGCCCCCGTCGAAAGCTGCACCACGCCGGGCATCAGCCGGTCGGAAATCACTGCGCCTGCAAGGCACGCACCGCGATCATTGAAGACGCGGACCACTTCGCCTTCTGAGATCCCGCGCGCCGCTGCATCTGCGGGGTTCAAACGGATCGGCTCGCGGCCCTGAACTTTTGACGCCATCGAGACCCGGCCGGGATCGAACTGGCTGTGGAGCCGCGTCTTCGGCTGATTGGAGATGAGGTGCAGTTCGCCATCGGCTGCATTGCCCATCCACTCGTCCGGCGCGATCCAGACGGGATGCCCGGGGCAATCGGCATAACCAAAGCTGGCGATCTTCTCGGAAAAGATCTCGATCTTGCCTGATGGCGTGCTCAACGGATGTCCATCGGGATCGCCGCGAAAATCGGACAACAGAACCAGTTCCTCGGGGATCGGCGGCAGTGAGATCGTTTCCTGCTCGCGCAAACCTTCGAGCGTCGGCAACTCGAACCCGGCTTCACCTGCGCGCTGCCGGGTCTGATCCCAGAGATGGCGGATCCAATCCTCGGGTGTGCGACCCTCGGTATAATCCTCGCCAAAGCCCAGCTTGTGCGCAAGACCGGAGAATATTTCGTAGTCCGAACGGGCCTCACCCACCGGATCGACGGCCTGACGCATCGCGACGATCAGCGGCTCCCAATGGGTCATGCCAAGATCCTCGCGCTCGAGCACCGTGGTTGCGGGGAAGACGATGTCGGCATGGCGGGCCATCGGCGTCCACCAGATCTCATTGACGATCACCGTCTCGGGCCGATGCAATGCGCGCACCAGCCGGGCCAGATCCTGGTGGTGATGGAACGGATTGCCGCCAGTCCAGTAGACCAGCCGCGTGTCGGGATAGGTGCGGGTCTCGCCGTTGAACTCGTAGGTGCCGTTCGGGTTCATCAGAAGGTCCGAGATCCGCGCGACCGGGATCGCGGTGCGCAGCGGGTTCTGGCCCTGTGGCACGGCGGGAAACTTGAACGGCATGACCGAGACGCCAACGCCGTTCTCGGACGAGTATCCGACGCCGAACCCGCCGCCGGGCAGGCCGATCTGACCCAGCATCGCGGCCAACACGATCGCCATCCAGATCGGTTGCTCACCGCGGTCCGAGCGTTGGATCGACCAGGTCACCGAGATCATCGTGCGGGTGGCGGCCATGCGCCGTGCGAGACTGCGGATTGTCTCCGCCTCGATCCCGCAGATCTCGGCCGCCCAGTCCGCATCCTTTGGCTGACCGTCCTGATCGCCGGTCAGATAGGGGCGGAACGCGTCCCAGCCGGTGCAGTTTTGGTCGAGAAACTTCTGATTGTGGAGGTTTTCGGTAAAGAGCGTATGGGCCAGCCCCAGCATGAGCGCCGTGTCGGTGTTGGGGCGCGCCGCAATCCACTCCGCCTCGACCTCTTTGATCATGTCCGAGCGGATCGGGCTGATCGAGACGAACTCGGCGCCGTTGGCCTTAGCCTTGATCAGCGACTCGCGCAGCACATGGCGCCCGACCCCGCCCGACGTGATCTGCGCGTTCTTGCGGGCCAGCCCGCCAAAGGCGACGATCAGTTTGGAGTGCTCGGCAATCACCGGCCAGGACGTGGCCTTGTCCAACAACAGCTGGCGCATCGGGCCGACGACCCATGGCGTGATCGCGTAAGCCGCCGCATAGGAATAGTTGGCGATAGACGCAGTATAGCCGCCCATCTGGTTCAGGAACCGGTGGACATGGCTTTGCGCATGGTGAAAGCGCCCGGCACTGGCCCAGCCATACGACCCGCCGAAGATCGAGGCGTTGCCGTGATCACGGCGCACCCGTTCCAACTCCGCCGCTGCAAGGCCCAGCGCCTTGTCCCAGGAGACCGCGACGAACGGCTCGCGGCCGCGTTTGGTGCGATCACCATCGGGCCCGCTCTCGAGATAGCTCTTACGTACCATCGGCTGGCTGATCCGGGTCGGATGGTCGATCATGTCGATGATGCCCGGACCGATCACCGCGGGATCGGGATCATCGCTGTAGTCGCGCACACCGGTGATCCGGCCATCCCGCGTCTCGGCATGATAGGTGCCCCAATGGGTGGCGAACGGCGTGACCTTCAGATCGCTCTGGTCGTTCATGGCAGTCTCCAAACTGGTTGAGCGCAAGATAACGCTGTCCCCGTGCCGCGTCCAATGACGTCGGAATGCTTCAGCGCAGGTCGTCCACAATTGTGTCCCGGACATGCGCTGCGATCGCCAGTGAACTGGTCAACCCCGGCGACTCGATCCCGTAGAGACCGACATATCCCGGCAGCCCATGCTCTGCCGCCCCTGAAACACGGAAGTCGGCGGCCGCTTCGCCCTTGGCGGAGAGCTTTGGGCGGATGCCGGAGTAGTCCGGCGCAAGGCTGTCATCGGGCAGACCGGGCCAGTATCGCCGGATCGCATCATAGAACACCTCGCCCCGGGCGGGATCGACGGCATAGTCAGCGTCGCGGATCTCGTCGGTTTCAAGCCACTCGACATCCGGGCCGAACCGACCTCGCCCGTTGAGGTCAAGCGTAAGGTGAATGCCAAGCCCGCCCGGCACCGGCGCGGGGTAGATCAGGCGCTCGAACGGGGCCTTGACCGTAAGCGAGAAGTAATTGCCCTTGGCCGTGTGCCCCTTGGGTTTAGCAGCCTTTGGCAGCGCAGTGATGTCGTTGGCCAGCCCCGGCGCGGCGAGGCCAGCGGCGTTGATTACCTCGCGCGCGATCAGGTCGAGATCCGGGGTCTTGACGAGAAAGCCGTCCTCGTGGCGCGAGACAGCCTCAACCGACGTGTTCAACACCAGCATCGCGCCGTGCGCTTCGGCCTCACCAAGCAGGGCCAGCATCAGGGCATGGCTGTCGACAATGCCGGTTGACGGTGACAATAGCGCACCGGTGCAGGTCAGCGCGGGCTCCAGCTCCTGCGCCTCCTCGGTTGAGATCTCCCGGATATCGTCGACGCCGTTCACCCGGGCACGTTCAGCGATCCCGGCAAGGTCTCCGGCTTCCGCCTCGCTGCATGCGACGATCAGCTTGCCCGTTTGTTTGTGCGCAATGCCTTGGGTTCGGCAATAGTCGTAAAGCGCGCGCCGCCCGGCGACACAGAACCGAGCCTTCAGACTGTCCTTGGGATAATAGATGCCGGCGTGGATGACTTCGGAGTTTCGGGCGCTCGTGATGGTGCCGAACGCGTCCTCGCGCTCGAGGATCAGCACCTCGCGCCCGGTCAGCGCCAGCGCGCGCGCGACGGCAAGGCCAACGACGCCGGCGCCGATCACCACTGTTTCCACCTGTTCGGCCATGTTTCCGGCTCCCGATATCCGCGCGATCTATGGCACGATCCGGCGCGCCTTGTCACCGGCTTGCGTATCCGGGCGGGGCAGGCAAAACTGCCGCCCCATGGCCACACGCCCAGCATTTCGTCTGACCCGTCTTCAGGATGGGGTGACCCGGATCATTGAAACCGGTGTCGCGCCGTGGTTGCGATGCAACATATGGCATGTGCGCGGTCGCGACCGCGATCTGTTAATCGATACCGGCATGGGGTTGAGCCCGCTGAAGGCAGAAATCCTTCGCCTGAGCGACCGCCCGCTGACGGCAATTGTGACACACACGCATTTCGACCATTCGGCAGGGCTGCATGAATTCGAGGATCGCCGGGGCCATCCGGCCGAGGCCTCCACTCTGGCCGCGCCCGATTGGGAGAACACGGTCTATGGCGGGGGCTGGGCGGCGGGAGAGCTGATTGACCCCCGCGCCTTTCCCGATTTCGATCCGGAGCGGTTTCGTGTGCGCGCGGCACCTCTCACGGGGTATCTGGACGAGGGCGATGTGCTTGATCTGGGCGATCGAGCCTTTCAGGTTCTGCATTTGCCCGGCCATTCGCCGGGATCCATTGGGCTCTATGAGGTTACGACAGGGACCCTGTTCAGCGGCGATGCGCTCTACGATGGTGAGTTGCTGGATAGCCTGCACCATTCCGAACCCGACGTTCTCCGTGGAACGTTGGAACGGATCCGCGATCTGGCCCCTTCGGTCGTGCATGGCGGGCACTTCCCATCCTTCGATACCGAAAGAATGCGTGATCTGGTGGGTGCCTATCTCAGTGGGGGTAATCGGATCACGGATCTCAAAATCTGGATGCGCGAGCGGATGGCCGGGGGCTGGCGGACCTGAGCGGCAGAATGCCAGGTTGCGAGGTCCCGGGTCGTTGCCCGGGACGCTGAAACGCAGTGCCCCCGCGATCAGAAATCGAAGCTGAGCGGCAGCACGCCTTCGATGTCCACCGAGAGACTGACCGTTTCATCGGCGATCTGATCGCCGTTCTCGTCGAATTCGACCACAAGCTCAGCCGTATTGACGTCGCCAACAAGGACGCCAAGGCCGGCAACGCTTTCGACATTCAGCTCGAAGCCCAGCGGGGTCTCGTCGAAGTCTGCGCCGGTGAACTGGAAGCTGTCCGCGACCGAGCCGTCCGGTGCAAAGACAGTCAGCTCGGCACCGAGAATCACATCAGGTTCCATCGGCGCTTCGGAAATGGCCTCTTCGAGTTCGGCCGTGTCGAAAACATGGACCGCACCGCCAGTGTTATCGACGGCATCAAGGAACTCGGTCTCGACCAGTTCACCAAGCGCGATCCCGTGCACATCCGCCTGCGATTTCAGCGTGGTTGAAAGGGCGGAAAGTTGCGGCGGCGACTGACCCGCTTCGGGGAACGGATTGCCGTCCGACAAGAAGTAGACGAGGTTGTTGGCATCGCCGCGCTGCGCCTCAAGCTGCAGGATCGTACCTGTCGCGGCGAAGATCGCGGCGATGTAGTTGGTCTCCCCACCCGAGGCGAGACCGGTAAGGGAAGCATCGACCAGGCTTGCATCGAGGACCTCGTTGTCGCCGAACGTTTCGATGGGGAAGACCTCGCCATCAACAGGTTCGGTCGGGGCTGCGCGGCTGTTGAACGGAATAACTGTGATCGTCAGCGCCCCTTCCGGAATGCCGGAGGCGACGAGATCGGCCGTGAGGTTCTGCAGTGCGGCCACCTCGGCCTCGAGTACTGTCGTGCCAGGCCCGAAGCTGTCGATGGCCCCGGTGCTGCCGGAAACGTCGATGATGTAGACAACATTGTAGAGTTCGGTCTCGAGATCGCCGAGCGATACGGAGAAGCGGAAATCTGCGGTGCCGTCTTTGGTGATATCCGGCGCTTCGAGGCCCACGGTGAGGAAATCGCCGCTGGGCAGGGCACCGAGGCCGGTGACGAGTTGCGGCGTGATCGGGCAGTCACCCTCGCCATGCACGGTAATGGTGGCCGTCGCGGTATCGGTAAACTCGCCATCCGATATCTGGTAATCGAAGCTGACCGTTGCGGTTTGCCCGTCGCTGAGCGTGGTGAAGTCGTCCAGCGTGTCGAAGACAACTTCTCCCGCGGCGTTGATCGTGACCTGCCCCTCGATCGGCTGGGTCAGGATCTCGAAGGTCAGATCGTCATCTTCGGGATCGGAGTCGTTTGTCAGGATGTCGAGCACCGTCGTGCTGATCTCCGACACATTATAGAAGTCGTCTACGGCGACGGGCGGATCGTTGAGCCCGTTGACCTGGACCGTCACGCTGGCGGTGTCGGTCAACTCGCCATCCGAAATCTCATAGCTGAACGTCACGGTGTCGGTCTCATCAGCCCGCATATCGTTGAATGCGATGGTCGGGTCCAGCGTCAGAACACCCGCGGCCGAAACCACGAGGGTCGCTGTGCGCCCGCCCGCGCTAGTGACGGTGAACTCGGTGCCGGGAGCGACGCCGCCGGCCTGACTGACAACGATGGGATCGCCGTCGGGGTCGCCGTCGTTAGCCAGAAGATCTAGTGTGAAGGCCGTGTTTTCGTCCGTAACGGTGGCATCGTCTTCGGCCACCGGCGGCTCGTTTTGGTCGAGGCAGAAGGTGAGCGCATCAATGCGCGCGAACTCCCACGCGTCACGGGTACCGCGCAGCACGATCTCATCGCCCTGAGCGATGTCCACGTCTTCGATTTTCACGGTCGATATCGAGGACCAGTCATTGCCGTTGCCGTTGTTGTTCTGGTCCAGCTCGACCGTGTGCAGCAGCACCCCGTTCAGCCAGACCTCGATCGTGCCTTCGCCATCGTTCTCGTCGATATAGGCAAGTTCGATATCATAGGTTCCGGTCTCGGCCCCGAAGGTCACGGACGCTTCGCCCGAGCCCTTCTTCAGGCGGATCACCTCGCCGCCCGAAGCGGCGGCGACATCATCGACCTTGTAGCCCCAGAGCGCCATGTCCTCGGCTTCGATGGTGACCTTGTCGTCTTCGTCCAGGTCCCATTTCAGACCCGCCGAGAGATCGCGATAATCGAGCCAATTGCCTGAGACGTTCTGCTTGGAGACAACGGTCAGAACGGCATCCGCGGGGGGCACATTGCCAACAAAGGCGTAGAAGTCATCCCTGTCACCCTCGGCTGAGCCGACCACTTCGATCTCGACCAGCCAGTAGCAATTCCCGTGCTGATCCCGGACCGAATAGATCTCCTCGGCATAGATCTTCTCGCCATTGTGGACGAGTTCGCCATCGACCTTGATGTCGGCGATCTGCCAGCTCGAGTCGTCGCCCCATTCGTTGTTGCAGGCGTCGCCTGAAAGCGATGCGTCATTGTCATAGACGGTGATGCAGGTGGTCGCGCTGTCCGGCATGTCAAAACAGTCACCGCATCCGAGATTGCTGTCCCACGCGGCGAGAATGTCGGACCCCTGAAGGGCGGTAAATTCATAGGACTGGACGGAACCATGCGGGGGACAATAAGTCATGAGACGCTCCTGAAACACATACTGCCGGGAACATGCGCAGGTCATCGTTGACAGCTCGCAAACGCTCGCAAACGAAATGTCTAAAATTAGATCGAAACCTGCAGCATTCCGGTAACTATAGCTGTGTCGAAAAAGACTCTATGCCTTGATTTTCATGATTTTTCTTCGTCGGGGTCTTCGCTTTTCTAGCGATGTGTGAGAGAACACTTTGAGAGGTGGCCACAAGAGCCGCCCGGGCATCAGAGCAGGCACACTCTTGATCAAGGCACGGTTACGTCAGGTCCTGATTCCGGTGGCATATATTGTGCTGCTGGGCCTCATTGCGATTTTTGCCCATTCCGGGTTGCAGGGCGATCACGGGCTGGCCGCCTTCCGTCAGGCCGGAGATCAGGAGCGGCGGCTGCAGGCCGAACTCGACACTCTTCAAGGCGAACGCGCTGTGATGCAGAACCGGGTGATCCGGCTGAGCGATCGCTATCTCGACCTTGATCTTCTGGACGAACGCGCCCGAACGGTTCTGGGTCTTGTGCGAGACGACGAGATCGTGGTCCGTTAACCCTTCAGCAATAATTTTTCGCCGGTGTGGAAATAACGCAGCACAGTTGCGCCGATCCCTGCTGCAATCCAACGGGAAAGCCGATAGGGTCGCTTAAACCTGTGGGATGTATCCCGCTGTCCGAATGGAGACGTGAATGGCTGAAAAAGCAAAGGCCGCAAAGAATTTGCCGCCCTCGGAAGAGGTCCTGGCCCATTACAAGGACATGCTGCTGATCCGGCGGTTCGAGGAAAAGGCAGGCCAGCTCTATGGCATGGGGCTGATTGGCGGGTTCTGTCACCTCTATATCGGGCAGGAAGCGGTCGTTGTCGGGCTGCAAGCGAACTGCAAGGAAGGCGATCAGGTCATCACCTCCTATCGCGATCACGGTCACATGCTGGCCTGCGGGATGGATCCCAAAGGCGTGATGGCCGAGTTGACCGGGCGCGAGGGCGGGTACTCCCGCGGCAAGGGCGGCTCGA
>CAYYZH010000016.1:6291-37894 GCA_964475765.1 uncultured Limibaculum sp. | reverse complement strand
GAGGCGGGTCTCGCGTGTTTCGGTCACGGTTGGGTCTCCTCGGTCGGCCAAAGCCGGGCCGCCCCGATTACACCGGCGCTGTCGCCAAGCTCGTTCTGCAGGATCGGCGTTGCAAAGGTATCGCTGAAGACTTGGCCCTTGAGGGCGTCCGGCAGGTTTTCCCTGAGCCCGGGCAGGTTCGAGAGCCCGCCCCCGAGCACGATCACATCCGGGTCGAGGATGTTCACGACCCCGGCAAGCCCGCGGCCAAGCCGTGACCGGTGCAGCATCAGAGTTTCACGACATTCCGCATCTCCGGCCTCGGCAAAGGCGGCGATCATCGGCGCATCCATATCGGCCCCGGTCCGGCGCAGATGATCGCCTGCAAGACCGGCGCCGCAGCACCAGGCCTCGATGCTGCCGACCCGTCCGCTATCACCGACAGGGCCGGGGCGCTCTTCAGGTCCCGGATTGGGCAGAGGGTTGTGCCCCCATTCGCCCGCGATGGCGTTTGGGCCGACCAGCACGCGTCCATCGACCACGATCCCGGACCCGACGCCTGTTCCGAGGATCAGGCCCAGCACGGTCCGCTTGCCCCGCCCTGCCCCGGATGTCGCCTCCGCGAGCGCAAAACAGTTCGCATCGTTCTCAAGCCGTACCGGGCGGCTCAGGCGTTCGGTCAGGTCCTGATCGAAGGGATGACTGTTCAAGGCGGTCGAGTTGGCGTTGCGCATCAGCCCCGTCTTGGGGCAAAGCGCTCCAGGCGTGCCGATGCCGACATGCGTGGCCTTTATCCCGGAAAGCCGCTCGACCTCCGCCAGAAGCGTTGTGATCGCATCCAATGTATCGGGATAGCTGTCTGATGGTGCTGGTAACCGCTCGCGCGCGATCACCGAACCCGCCGCATCGAGAACCACCGCCTCGATCTTGGTTCCGCCGAGATCAATACCGAACCAGGCAGGCGTCATCGCAACGGGCGACCCGTTCAGCCCTTGGACAGAATGTTGCGGAGTTGCTTCTCGATCCGTCCGGTCCGCTCCGAAATCTGGACCTGCGCCAACCGAAGTTCGCGCAACTGCATCAAGAGCGCCTGCGCATCGACATCCGCGATTTCACTATCCGAGACTTCCTGCGACGGCCCGCCCGTCCCATCGCCGGTCATCAGCCAGACGATCGAAACGTTCAGGAGCCCTGCGATCATCTGCAAACGATTCGCGCGCGGCTCGGAGCGGTCATTCTCCCAGTTCTGCACGGTCTCCAGCTTGACGCCGAGACGGCGTGCCAACGCGGATTGATCCATCTGTTGATGCTGACGGGCAATGGCCAGCCGATCCCCAAAGGTCGCCGCGTCGTCTCCCCAATCGTAGTCATCTTCGCCCATGTGCAAGTCCTGTTCCTCAGGCTCGGGGCCGCCAGTGTAATCCATGGCTTGAATTCCGAATGTTTGCTGCGTCGACACGTTTAAGGTCCCCCGCCGGTGATGGGAACCGGTCACCAAGCCGCATACCGGCCCCATGCCTCGCGGGACCGCACATACGGGTGCTCATCCCGGCACCCTACCGGCCACGCCTCAGTAGCACGCTCCGGCAAGATGTAATGCCGGAGCGCTCTTCGGAGGGTGATTCAGTGTGCGAACTTCTTGATTTCGCCGCTCTTCAGACGAGCCGCGTAGCTATGCAATTCCTCGCGCACCAGCTTCATCAGGAAGTAGAGCGCCAGGATGTTCACAACAGCCATGGCAAAAATCGCGGCATCTGAGAAGTCGATGACCGGACCGAGGCTCGCCGCAGCTCCAATCACCACGAAGATGCAGAAGATGATCTTGAAGACCAACTCCGTCAACTTGCCCTCACCGAACAGGTAGGTCCACGCCTTAAGCCCATAGTAGCTCCACGAAATCATGGTCGAGAACGCGAAGAGCACCACTGCGATCGCGAGCACGTAGGGGAACCACGAGATGCTGGAGGCAAATGCCGCCGACGTTAGAGCGACCCCGGTATTGCCGTCGACCGTTGCAATCGCGCTGCCAGCTTCGTTGAGCATGTAGTTGCCCGTCGCCTCATCTATGATGAGCTGCTGCGAAATCACGATGACCAGCGCCGTCATGGTGCAGATAACCACGGTATCAATCAGCGGCTCGAGCAACGAGACGAACCCCTCAGTGATCGGCTCCTTGGTTTTCACCGCCGAGTGTGCGATCGCCGCCGATCCAACGCCGGCTTCGTTCGAGAACGCGGCCCGTTTGAACCCCTGAATCAGCGCGCCGACCATACCGCCTGCAACACCAAGCCCGGTGAAGGCGCCAGCGAAGATCTGTCCAAACGCCCAACCGATCATGTCCGCATTGACGATCAGGATGATCAGAGCCGAGCCGACATAGAGAATGCCCATGAATGGCACGACCTTTTCCGTCACGTTGGCGATCGATTTGATCCCGCCGACAATGACCGCGAAGACAACAGCTGCGAAGATGATGCCGGTGATCCAGCCGGGATAGTCGCCCACAATGCCGGAGATCTGGGCATGGGCCTGGTTGGCCTGGAACATGTTTCCGCCGCCAAGTGCACCGAGGATACAAAAGATCGCGAAGAGTACCGCAAGGATTTTTCCGCCGGGAAGACCGAGTTCCTTGAATCCTTTCGAGATGTAGTACATCGGCCCGCCTGAGACGGTCCCGTCGGGGTACTCATTGCGATACTTCACGCCCAACGTGCACTCGGTGAACTTGGACGCCATACCAAGAAGACCCGCGAGGATCATCCAGAAGGTGGCGCCCGGCCCGCCAATTCCGACGGCGACCGCGACACCTGCGATGTTCCCGAGACCCACTGTGCCGGAAAGCGCTGTTGCCAGCGCCTGAAAGTGGCTGACCTCGCCCGCGTCCTTGGGGTCAGAATAGTCGCCCTTCACCAACCCGATAGCGTGACCGAAAAAGCGGAACTGTACGAACCCGAAATAGATCGAGAACACGCTGGCCGCCACAACCAGCCACATGACGATCCAGGGGAACTCTGTTCCAGGGAACGGCGCGAAGATGAAGCTGACAAAGGGACCGGTTACATCTGCAAAGATCTGATTGACCTTCTCATCGATGCTGACGGCCTCCTGTGCCGAGGCTATTTGAGCTGTCAGTGATGCGGCCCCAGCCGCGAGAATTCCAGAAATGCGTTTCATTACATTGTACCCCTATCCCACGACGGTGACTGGCACATCTGCGTGCATCACCAGATTCTGGGTCGAGCTGCCAAAGATCCGTTTGGTGAACCCATCGTTCGACACCCGGCCAACGATGATCTGACTTCCGCCATGCTCCGCAGTGATGCGGTTGAGCGTTTCTGCCACGTCGCCGTGCTGAACGACGCCTCTGACCTTGAAGCCGGCGACTTCGAGGCTGTTCACAGCAGGATCGACGACCCGCTCCTTTGCGATCGCGATTTCCTCTTCGCGACGCTTGTGACGCTGTTCATTTTCCTCAGCGGTTTGGAAGGTGAACGGCGACCACTCGACGACATACGCACATATCAGTTCGCAGGCGTCTATTTGTGATGCCAGGTTCTGGGCGAACGCAAGTGCGCGTCCCCCCGTCTCCGTGCCATCCAGTCCTATGACGATTTTGACTGCCATCCCTGAAGCTCCGTTATCTGATTCAATTTTGAGCTGAGTGAGACTTGCCCACTTCGCGTGATCATTTCGCAATTGCAGCATTGATGCAACGCACCTGCAGTATTAGGTATTTTCACTAGTTATTGGCAATTTTTGCGGTGTATATTATGGTAAATTTTCTAGATATTGGCCGTTTCTTAGGTAAAATTCCTGATGAGCAGAAACCTCGATAATATCGACCTGAAGATTCTCAACGAGATGGAATCGGATGGACGGTTGTCCATCGTCGATCTTGCCCAGCGCGTGAACCTGACGAACACGCCATGCTCCGAGCGCGTCAAGCGGCTCGAACGGGAGGGGTTCATTCAGGGCTTCCGGGCGGTCATCAACAAGGATCAGCTCGGACTTGGGCACTTGACCGTCGTGCAGGTCTCGCTTGCCGCATCTGCCAGCGACAACGCCATGGCTCGGTTCAACGCCGCCGTCCGGCAGATCGACGAGGTCGAGCTTTGCCTGATGATCGCGGGGTCATTCGATTACGTCATGCAGATCCGTACCCGGGACATCGCGCATTTCCGCATTGTTCTGGAGGAAAAGGTGAACAGGCTGCCGGGCATTTTGCAGACGAACTCGTATGCCGTGATGGAGGTCGTCAAAGATCGCCATAGCGGCGTTGGTCAGAACACCTGAAGAAGTCCATTGTGCCGCGGATCCTCCACGCGCAAGACTAGATCCCATGTCAGAGCGAACCGGATCAAAGATCGGCGATGCCCCAAAACGGCGTGAGGATGTCAGGTTCCTCAAGGGACAGGGGACGTTCCTTGACGACCTTGCCTTTAAAGGCCTCGGTCACGCCGCGTTTCTGCGTTCGCCGCATGCCCATGCGAGGATCGATGCGGTGGATGTTTCTTCCGCGCACGCTGCAAAAGGTGTGCTTGCGGTTCTCACCGTTGGCGACGCGTTAGTTGATGGTCTCGCGCCGCTCTACCCGGGCACGGTCAGTCATCCGAAAACC
This sequence comes from uncultured Limibaculum sp., assembly GCA_964475765.1. GTDB lineage: Bacteria > Pseudomonadota > Alphaproteobacteria > Rhodobacterales > Rhodobacteraceae > Thermohalobaculum. The sequence continues at coordinate 33,297 of CAYYZH010000016.1, read as the reverse complement.
GGCATGCCATTCAACTTCTTGCCCCAACCGCTGCTTGCCCATGGGATTGTCCGATACGTCGGGGAACCCATTGCGTTGGTGGTTGCGGAAAGCCTGCATCAAGCTCTTGATGCACTGGAGTTGATCAATGTCGAGTACACGATTCTGGCTAATGTCACGACAGCGGAAGCCGCTCAGGCCGTGGATGCGCCGCAACTAACATCCTCTGCGCCGAGCAATCTTTGCTTTGAGCAACATCTAGGTGATGCGTATGCCGTAGAAACGGCGATGAACACCGCCGCTCATCTGGTCGAGATGCCGGTGAGCAATCCGCGGATCATCATCAATCCGATGGAGCCGCGCGGCGTCTTGGGAAAGTGGAACCCGGCCGACAGTCGCTACACTTTGCATGTCAGCAGTCAGCATCTCCACCTGATGCGCGATGCCACGGCAAAATCCCTAGGTGTCGAAAGCAAGGCTGTGCGCTTTGTCGCGCCAGACGTCGGCGGCGCGTTTGGGGTCAAGAATTTTGCCTATACAGAGTTCCCCCTGATCGCCTGGGCAGCAAAACGGGTCGGGCGACCGGTCAAGTGGATTGCGACCCGATCAGAAATGTTCCTGACTGATCATCAGGCGCGCGATCATTCGGCCAGGGCTCGGCTTGCCATCGACACTGATGGCAGATTTCAGGCGCTCGAAATCCGCAACGCTGTCAATCTCGGCGCTTACATGGTTGGCTCTTCCGGCGCTGTGCAGGCGACGTTGTTCACCAATCTAGCCGGCACAATATACGACATCCCGGCGATATCGGTTCAAACATCTGCCGTCTACTCCAACACCACGCCGCTGGGTGTGACCCGTGCGCCGGGCTATTCCGAGGCGAGCTTCATCATGGAGCGCTTGATCGATACTGCAGCACGGCAATGCGGGTTCGATGCCGCGGATCTGCGTCGGCGCAATTTTTTCAAAACCGAAGCGATGCCGGTTACCAGTGCTTTGGGTGAGAGCATCGACAGCGGCGACTTCTCCGCCTGTCTGGATGCGGTTCTGGTTGAGGCGCAATTCGCAACCTTTGGAGCGCGACGCACACAAAGCGAAGAGGATGGCCGCCTCAGAGGGTTCGGACATGCCTGTCACATCAAGGCGACCGGCGGCGTGCCATACGAGAACGTCGAGATCCGGTTCGAAGAAGACGACACAGTCACGCTGATCAGCGGCACCCAGAGCATCGGCCAGGGTCACGAGACGAGCTTTCCCCAAATCATCAGTGACCTCCTCGGCGTTCCAGACAGCAGCGTAACCCTCGTCGACAATGACACCGACCGCATTGAGCGAGGTGGCGGGCATGGCAGCTCGCGCTCGACCTATATGGCAGGCACGGCAATGTACCGGGCGTCGGAGGAGATCATCCGCAAAGGTCTTGAGTTTGCAGCAGGCGCACTCGAAGCTGACCCGGAAGACATCGCATTTCGTGACGGGCTCTTCAGTATTGCCGGAACCGACCGGTCTGTCGGGATACTCGAAGTTGCCCACATCGCTCGTGAGGCGGGGTCGCCTTTGGATACCTACGACCATTGGACCCGTGAGCACATGACCTATCCAAACGGCGCACATGCAGCCGAAGTCGAGATCGACCCCGAGACCGGAAAGGTCGAACTCATCAGCTACACGATCGCGGATGACTATGGCGTGATCGTCAACCCGATGATCGTCCACGGGCAGGCGCACGGTGCGGCGGCGCAAGGCATTGGCCAGGCGCTTCTAGAGCGTGTCGTTGTGGACCCAGACAGTGGTCAGCCGCAAGCTGCGTCGTTCATGGACTACGCGATGCCCAGAGCGGATGACCTGCCCCCCTTCGACGTGGCCTTTCACCCGACACGGTGCACCACCAATCCGTTGGGCGTAAAAGGCGCTGCGGAAGCGGCATGCGTTGGCGCACCATCCGCAATTGTCAACGCTGTGATCGACGCGCTATGGCCCCTGGGCGTTAGAAATTTCTCGGGCGCGGCGACACCCGATAAGGTCTGGCGGGCGATACAATCGGGAAAGGCTGAAGGGACCTGAACGAAAGCTGTTTTCACCCGACAAAGTCCAGGCGCCGCGCGCGCCAACAACGAGCCGCGGACTGCGGCTGTCAACCGCGTTGCGCAGAGGCGGATGCGCGATTACCTAGGGCGCCGCGACGCGTCAAAGGGAACCTGATGTCATGAGCGATCTGCAACAAATCCTCCTGCTCTTGCTGAGCGCTGCGCGATTTCTGATTTTCGCTCACATCATCATCTCGCTGTTGCTGGCGTTCAATGTCCTCAATCCAAATCAGCCTTTTGTCCGGTCGATCTGGCAGGGTCTGGAGAAGTTGTTTGAGCCGGTTTATCGGCCCATTCGCGCAGCCTTGCCGGACACGCGCCCGCTGGACCTGTCACCCATCATCCTGCTGATCGGTCTGGAAATCGTTCGCATCCTTATCATCTAGGCCCCTTTCGCTCCGCGCAACTTATGTCGAATTTTAACCGTGTTTTAGGAATGGCGGCGTAGACACCGTCAACAGAACCGGTTCTGAGACGACCTCCCCAATGGCTGGTGACGCGGCCACGGGGCTTGGATATGCGGCAGGCCTGTCGCCCTTGCCTGATTTCCGGCGAGGTTGCGCAATATGGTGCATCGCGGATCGCTGACCGCAAAAAACCCAACGGGATCACCGATCACGACGGATCCCAATCTTCCCGAGAGAGCTTCTTCCGAACATGCGCGCCATCGACCGGGCGTTGCCGGTGGCCTTTGATTCGTGGATTAGCATGGACGATCCGCCGTACTGCTTGAAAACTCTTGCCGAAGGGTCGCCATGTCCCTCGAAACAAGCACCCCGAGAATTAAAATCCCATCAAGCGAGCGGGCAAAGTTTTCCCGAAGCAAATACATGTTGTTCATGAATTTTCTGAAGTAAACCCCACACTATGAACAGCTTATCCACAGATCCTTCCTCAAGATACTTATCCACATCATCGCTTTTCTGTTGAAGCAACAGCATAGCGTTGTCATCTTTTTCACGTTACTGAAGGAAGTCCTCGGACGGAAGTCAGTGGCGGGGCCAAGCCGCCTCCGGGTGGGCAGGTCCGGGAGAGGCATCAGGCCGCGCTCTTCGAGCGCATGCATAGACTCCGCGTCTGAGCGCCTGATGTCTCTTTCCTTTTTTGGGGGCCTCCCGGCATCGGTCTTTCCCGAGACTTCAATCCTCCCGAGAACGACCTCTGACACGACGGTCAGTGAAGAGAAGACCTACGCAAAAGGTCAGTGCCACAATGACGAACAGGCCTGACGGAGTGTATCCGTCAGGCCTGCCGTATGCATCAGGCAATCAAAGTTCCGCGTCTGAGCGCCTGTTGGATTTGGGTAATTTGACCTCAATCGAAAGTCAACTTCATTTGGTGCTCGTCGCCCTCTTGCACGCGATATATAGTTTGAAGTGGACCAAGCGGGCTGGCCTGCCATCTTTCCCGAACCATGAACTTATCGTCTGAATGAAACTTGCCCGTCCGTCTTCCCGACGTTACGTTTGCGTCGCGGGGTAAGGCGATCTCCCGCGTTTTGGTCGGCTGCCGGCCCAAGCATCGCATCGAACCTGCTTCAGGGAGCGATGACCTATGCCCGGCACCCCCAATCCCATGACCACACCTCCATCACCCACTTTGAGCCCCGGAGACGACACGCTGCCAGATCTGAGGGAGGCCACTCCCGTCTGGGTCAAGATCGGCCTGATGTCCTTTGGCGGGCCGGCCGGGCAGATCGCCCTGATGCAGGACGAAGTCGTCACCCGGCACGGATGGGTTCCGCCGGAGAGCTTCGACCGCGGCCTTTCATTCGCGATGCTTCTGCCAGGACCAGAGGCCCAACAGCTTGCCACATGGCTTGGCTGGCGCCTGCACGGGCTGGCTGGCGGGCTTGTCGCGGGCCTCGCCTTCATCGTGCCCGGTGCCCTTTTGATGATGGCGCTGGCCTGGATCGCGGCGGCCCATGGCTCCGTGCCGATCATCGCGGCGATCTTTGGCGGGGTTCAGCCCGTGGTGATCGCATTGGTCATCGCGGCAATGCAGAAAATCGCGGGGCGGGCCCTCAAGCATCCGCTGCATTGGGCCATTGCCATCGCCGCGTTTGCGGCACTTTATTGGCTGAAGCTGCCCTTTCCTCTTGTCGTCGCCGCGGCCGCCGGAATCGGGTTTGCGCTGCCCTTTTCCGAAGAGACCACCACTGCAGACCACCCGCAAACGGGCGGCATCCTTCGCCATGCGCTGGTTGTGATCGGCATCTCCACAGCAATCGGCGTTGCTATCTACCTCACCAATCGCGGGCTGACCGGATCTAGCCCTCATGACGGGGTCGCGGCGCTCTTCACGACTGCAGCGCTGGTCACATTCGGCGGCGCTTATGCAGTGCTGCCCTATGTCGCCAGCCAGTCGGTCGAAGCCTATCAATGGCTCTCCCCCGAGCAGATGCTCAACGGTCTCGCCATCGCCGAGGCAACCCCAGGCCCGTTGATCCTGGTGAACACCTATGCCGGGTTTTTCGCCGGATGGTCAGACGCGGCCACGTTCGGCGCAGGGGCGCATACGGCGATCCTCGCGACTTTCTTCACCTTCCTGCCGAGCTTTGCGCTGATCCTCGCCTTTGCTCCTGCTGTGGAGCGGATCCAGAACGTCCCTTGGGCGCGCCGTGCGCTTGCCGGTGTGTCTGCGGCAGTCGTCGGGGTAATCGCGAACCTTGTGCTCTTTCTGGCCGAGGCCGCGTTCCTGCCGAACGGGCTCTCAGAGCCGCATTGGGTCAAGATCGCACTCTTCGTGGTCTCGCTCGGCCTCGTGTTCTGGCTCAAAGCCGGGATGCTCAAACTGGTGGGGTTTGGCGTGTTGGCTGGGATTGCGCTTCACTTTGCCGGGCTGCTCTGAGTGAAGACCTGGCTCTTCAGCTCGATGCGCAACGAAGCGCTCTACGCTGTGGAATGGATCGCGTATCACCGGCTCATCGGGTTCGATGAGATCATCGTTTGCTCCAACGGCTGCACGGACGGAACAGATCTCTTACTCGACGGGCTGGAGGCAATCGGCTGGCTTCGGCACATCCCGAACCCGACACCGGATGGGGTCAGCCCGCAGCTTCATGCGTCTTCAAGAGTCGGCGAGAGCCTGCCCTGGTCCGAGGGCGACTGGATCATGTGGCTCGACACGGATGAGTTTCTCAACATTCACACCGGCGACGGGCAGGTTTCGGCTCTCCTCCAGGCCCTTACGGACGCCGATGGTTATGCCGTTCATTGGCGGCTCTTTGGCGATAGCGACCTGCCCCAATGGCAATCTGCGCCGACACCCGAGAGGTTCACGCGCTGTGGTCGTGCACGCGCCGAGTTGCACGAGCCGGTCAAAACCCTATTTCGCTGGTCAGCCTCGGTCGAAGGCCTGCACACGCATCGCCCAATCCTCAGGCCAAGTTTTCGCGAACAAGGGCTGCGATGGCTGCATGGCGCGGGCGAAGAAGTGCCTGAGGTCTTCTATTATCACCGGTACAACCAGGACAGCGCCCCCGCCCTGCGTCTGCCCTGGGTCACCGGCCAGTTCGCCTGGGCACAGGTCAATCACTACGCCGTACGCACGCGGCCCGAGTTCGAGCGCAAACGCCAACGTCGCTCCGGCGTCTATTCCGACCGCCATCAGGACGATGCCTATTGGGGTTTCTACAATCTCAACGACCAGACCGACACCAGCATCCAGCGGCATCTGCCGGAGCTGACCGCGCTGATGGAAGAGGCCCTGTCCCACCCCGGCATTCGGCAGATTCACGACGCCGCCATCGCGGACATGCAGCGGCAGACATCCCCTCAGCGATAGACCCTGCGCACAACCCCGGAAGCTTCTTCAAATCCGCCGATCAGCTTTGCGCCCAGCGCATGGCAAAACCGCAGGTGCCCTCTTCAATTTTCAGCTTGGTGGCATAGCTCACTGTGCCACGGCACATCCTGTGCCAGACAACAGGCGACGGGAAAACGACCGTCTGACCCAGAAAGGAGAGCTGAGATGGGTTATCTGCTTTACTATCCGATGACTGTCGGCGCCCTGATGATGGCTGCCATCGGTTCGATCGCGTTCGCGTAAAACGGCCTACGCCGTCAGGCGTCCATCAACTCGCGCGGTTTGGCAAAATCGACGAACCGCGCACTGGAAAATTCCACCTCGGACCAATCGTCGACATCGACCTCGAGCACCGCTGCAGCGCCGGTCGGGAAATGCTCGTAGGCGCGTTTGCAGCGGCGGGTCTCGGCACCGTTCGCCAGCTTGCGGGTCAGCGCGCCCAGGCCCGGCTGATGGCCAACCAGCAAGACAGTGTCGCAGTCTTCCGGCAGCTTCGAAAGGCGCTCCCTCAAAGCCGCTGGAGAAGCATGATAGAGTTCGCGCTCGACTTCGGGCTCCGGCAGATCGGACATGACCCTTCTCATGCCACTTACCGTCTGCTTGGTTCGGGTCGATGACGAACAGAGCACAAGATCAGGTTTGTGCGACCTCTCGGTCAGCCACTCGGCGATGACGGGGGCCGCCGCTTTGCCGCGCCCGTTCAACGGTCTGTCATGATCGTCAAGCTGCGGATCTTCCCAGCTCGACTTCGCATGACGGAGCAGGATCACTTTTTTCATGTCACCATTGCCGTGGCCAACATCCGATTCGTCAACGTCTTGTTAACCAATCCACAGCTTTGTCCCCAGAAAAGCCCTCAGCCATTGGATTGGTCTGAGTTCGCCTTCACGAAAGCCAGCATGTGAAACGCGCGTTGACTGGTGGGCAGATTGACCTCGGCCCCGGGCGGGCAGGCCCGTCTGACCAGACATCCCTCATGGCACGGAGCCTTGGGATGCGCGTTGAGATAACTAACACAGCGCGGCACGTCATAGATGCCCGAGGCGAAGGCATTGACCGGACAGGCAGTCAAGCAAGGCGCCGCGCAAGTGCTGCAGGGACTGCTCGGTGGCTTATCGATCTCCAGGCGCTCCTGCAAAGCTATGGCCCCGCGATAGGAAACCCAAAGCCCGCGTTTGGCTGACGCCTGCATCCCAACCGGCGACGGCAAGGCACCCTCGCCCCGCGTTGCCCAGCGCTGAAAGGGCTGCCAGGGCGGCCCCCCAAAGGGAAAGAACGCCGTCCCGCCAAGACGTGCCGCCAGATCCGAAATCACGCGTTCGGACCAACGGTCCATTGGATTGGGCTCCCCGTCTGCGGCTTCTGATGAGGCGGAAAATGCCGCCCACATCTCAGGCCCCGAAGGTCCGAGCAGGATCAGGGTCTTACACGCGTCGGGCACAAGATCATTAGCCTCAGGATGGAGCGCACCGACCACGCTCAGCCCGTGCAGGCCGGCCCCCTCCTCAATCGCTACGATCATCGCCGAAACGGAAAGGCCAGCGACCAAGTCAGCCGCGCGGGATCTGTGGTCTGATGTTCAGACAGTCCCAGCACCAACCCCGGCTCTCCCTTCCCCGCCTCGTCGATATAAGTTCCGAAAAGACGATCCCAGACCGAGAGGTTAAAGCCGTAATTCGCGTCATGTTCGGCCCGCTCGACCGAGTGATGGATGCGGTGCATGTCCGGTGTGACGATGGCCAGCCGGACCCACCGGTCGACTGCTTGCGGCAACCGGATGTTCGCGTGATTGAACATTGCAGCTCCGTTCAGGATCACCTCGAACAGGATCACCGCGACCACCGACACGCCGAGCGCGTAGACCAGCGCGATCTTGAACAGCATTGAAAGCGCTATTTCGACGGGATGGAAGCGGATCGCGGTGGTCACATCGACATCGCGGTCCGCGTGGTGCACCCGATGCAGCCGCCAGAGAAGCGGAACCTTGTGACTTATCAGGTGCTGAAACCAGATCGCGAAATCCAGAACAACAAAGGCGATCAGAACCTCGAGCCAGACCGGCCAGCCGACATGGTTGAAGAGCCCGATGCCCTGATCTGCCGCACTCAGTGAAGCAAGCACCGCAGCCGCGCCCAACAGCGTTTTCATGAGAACCGTTACGCCCGTGTTGACCACTGAGATCCCCCAATTGGTCAGCCAGCGCTGACCGCGTGTCAGCAGACGTACACGCTTGGGCGCCAAGGTCTCCCAAAGCGCCATAGCAGCAAAAATGCCGAAAAACGCGCCAAGGCGCAAAATAGTCTCACCATCCATGACCGGCTCTTCGCTCCATACTTCCTGCTTGATATGGCGACCCACAGCATTCTGACAAGCGCCGGAAAATGTCTCACACCCGTGCCAAAGCGCACATTCGCTTGAAGTCCGGGCCTGCGCCCCCGCAATCTGGTATGGTATTGAAGTTGCAGCAGTCATGCAGGAAACGCGCTCTGCGTGTTCGCCGGATTTCAGACGATGGAGCATTCGATGACGATCAAGATTGGCGAGCCGATCACTCTCGACAACGGACGGGCCGACAGCTCGCTCAGATGGGCGGAGATCGCTGGCAAGCGCATGTTCATCTTGCGCCAAAAAGGCGAATTCGCAGACATCTGCTATGATCACGGGCGGCTCCTGTCGGGGGAAGTCGAGAACGGCGTCTTTCCCGAGATCATCGACACAATCCGCACCGGGGTCGACACGCCGTCGGATACGGTCGACTGGATCCTCTCGGCCGTCTACCGACGCATGAGCGACGATGTCTTCGATGCCTGCTCCGAAGAGTTCCGCCACGGCGTCAAGGCGCTCGGCGAAGGGATGTTCGACGAGTTGGAGACCCCGCGCTTCACACCCGAAGATGTGCGCGATGCCTTGGTTGCCATTGATGTTGGCAATCTTGGCGAAGGACTTTCGCGGCGAATGACCAAGCCGCTGGCGCCGGAGGCAGCCGAGACGATCGGCTATGTGCTGGGCGCGGCGCGGCGCTATCGCCGGACGATGCCGACAGGAACGGGATCCGCGCTTTCCAGCAAGGAGCAGTTGGGCCGTAGTCTGCAGAGATTTGCGCAGCCCGCGCGCCGGGTGGGGTTCGGGTGCACAGCGGTCGGTGTCTCACCGGCATTGACCGAAGACGGGATCGGGCTTCACGCGCGCAACTTTGACGGCGCGTTCTTCACCTGGAACGACTTTCCCGGCTTGTTCCTGATCGATGAGCGCGAGACCAATTCCAATTGGCACCGCTATGCTGCGATCGGGACGGCAGGATTGATCTACTCCGGCGGGATCTCGGGCATGAATGATGCCGGGATCGCGGCCTCGATCCACCAGATGTCGACGGTGCGCTATGACCCGGGCAAGAGGGGCCGCGGCTATGCGTTAGCACCCTTTATGCAGCAGCGCATTTTGCGCGAGGCTGGGAGCCTGGATGAGGCCGAGGATCTGCTGAAATCGGTTCGGCACTTTGCCTCGTGGACCATCGTTGTCAGCGACGCCAAAACCGGCACGTCCGCGCGGTTCGAGATCAATGGCGGCACACAGCGTGTTGCGCGCATGGATCTGGGTGACCGGTTCGAGCAATCGAACCACTTCTTTGCGGACGGGATGGCCGAGCAAAACGACTTCTTCGAGGACGCGCACTTCACGCCAACCTTCGGAAAGTGGCTGGAGACGCGGGCGCGAATCGAGACGGTCAAGAACGCGTTGTCTGACGGAGATGCCAACGGGAACATCGGCACCGATTGGGCGATGAAGCTTTTGGCGAGCCACGCGGATGGCGCTATCGACGGCGCACCGCGCACATTTGGCCGGACGATCTGCAAAGCCTACGGCTTGATGGGCAGCATCGCGCGCGCCGATCCCGACCGCGGCCGGGCCAACGATACGCTCTGGATGAGCATCGGAGATCGTCTGCCGGGTCCGCACGGGACCTTCGCCGGTTTCGCACTTGATTGGAACAAACTGGATGTGACGGCGGCGAGCGAACCGGTGCGCACTGCAGATACGGTCGGCACAGAAACCTCACAAGCGCTGTCGGATTATGTCGACGCCTTCGCGACCCTGGCGCGGCCACGGGACGCGACCGGTGAGTTTCTTGGCCGAGAGCCGACGGAGGCAGAGACCCGCGCGCATACCAAACATGCCTTTGATTTGGTGAACGAGGCCGCGCAAAAGACCGACGATGCGGGAGAGCCCGACTTCGCCCTGCGCTATGCCCGGGCGAGACTGGCGCATCATTTGGGAGATTTTGCGCAGGCGGAGGTGGATTGGACAGCGCTTCGTCAGATATCTTCAGGTTCCGGGTTCAAGATCCATGCTTTCGAGCGCACGCTGATCCTGATTCTGTCGGCTGCGACGTCCTTCGCGTTGGGCAAGGCAACGGAGGCCAAAAGCTCGCTTGACCAAGGAAGGGGCGCCCTAGAGGAAGTGCGTCAGACATACTTTCCTTCGGGGACCAAAGCTCATACCGATCTTGAAGCTTGGGAAGATGTGATTGAGGCGCTCTCAAAAGAAGGCGCCGCGGCAGACCTGCCAAAGTTCGAGTTTGTCACAGTGGAGTAGACAAGGGTGCACCTTCCGCGACTTCGCATAGCGGCGTGCAAGGCGGCAAGCTCAGTGCAAGTTTCGGAAAGCGCGCTTGTCGCCAATCCGAAATCAGAAGAGGATCGGGCCAAACCATCGAACGTCCGCACATTTTGCCAAACGTCGGCCAAATGCCATGCACCGAATCCAGCTGCGCTGAAGACGCAAACTTGGAGGTAGGATCAGCCGACCACTTCGAAATGGCATTCTACGGTCTTGCCCGCATTCACAGGCAAGATGTCCTGCGGGCAGCAGGACATCACCGCAATGCAATCCATCTCGGCTATCAGTACAACGTAATCCCCCGGGCCCGAAACCGGTTTCCCCCACCCCAGCGTGCCATCGGCCGCAACAGGAATGTTCATCCAGAGGTTCAGCGGGCTCGGCACTTCGTGCGGGCCTGCCCCGATCTCGGCCATCGCAGCGCGCAAATTGTCGGTGCAGTTGTCGTGATACTCCGTACAGCCCAGCAGCCCGTAGCGTTCATTATCACAGGCGGCCATCAGCGTGTCATGGATCCCGGGCGAGGTATCCTCGGCAAAGTGCAGGATCGGGCGCCGTCGATTGGTCGTGAGATCGTGGCCTGCCTGCGGAAACACCGTGGTCAGCGTCGCGCGCAGGTGCTCCATCGAAAGAAACTCTGAGACATCTCCATCGGAGAACGCCCAAAAATCCACGACCTGATGGCCATGGGTATTCACGATCTTAAGTGACTGCCCGCGCTCAAGACGCACCGCACGTCCGCGCCGCGCCGGGATCTCCTGAAGCATCTTCACCTCACCCCACCAGGTCCACTCGCAAATCAGTTATCTTTTCGGTCCGCCCTGCTGCGCCTGTTGGGGCTGGCGCAGGAAGGTCAGAAGCGCAAAGCGCACGCCCTTCGTCACCGGCAACGCTTCATGCAAAAGGGAGCAGGAGAAAATCACCGCCCCGCCATTGCCGGGCTTGTATTTGTCCGGGCCATATTCGGGGAACACCAACTCGCCGCCTTCGTATTCATCTCCGTTCAGGTTCAGCGTCATGGCAAAGCGCCGGTCTGCAGTCTCCGGAGATATGTTGTCACGATGTTTGGCAAATTTGTCCGCCCGGTCCGCAGCATAGCGGCAGACCAGAAACTGATCGAATTTGAAGCCCTGAAAGTTATGCGCCTTGGCCAGTTCCGGCACGACTCGCCGACCAATCACGTTCTGCAGGGTGTTGTGCATCTCGCGGTCGTCGATCTTGAGATCGAGGCGCTTCTTGAAGTCGGGCGCGAGCCGTTCTGTCTCCTTACCCGCGATGACCGACCCCACGGTTGCCTCGGCTACCGATCCGACATCGAACATTGCCATCAACTGTTGGCACATGTCGGGATCCAGCAGGTCGGGGATGATCAGGACCGGCGCCGTCGCGCTGCGCACCTGCGCAGGAGGTACGGCTGGCCGGGCTGCAAAGAAGGCCAAAGCCGCCTCCGCCAGATCGCCTTCCTGCGCCGAGACCGTTTTCTGCAATCTCTGATTGGGGTCGAGAAAAGCCGCGACCGCCTCGCCATTCTGGACAACGCTTTTCTCGTCCACTCCCATCTGTTGAAGAAAAGCCGCGGTGATTTTGCCCTCAGGATCAGCCCATAGCGCTGTTTTGGGCGAGAATGCTCTCACGGCCTCGGGCGCAGCGACGGTGATGGTAAAGACATCAATGCTGGCCGCAGCCAAATCGTCCGCTTTTGCTTCGAATGCACTGAATGCCGCAGGCAGGAGCGGGGGTTGAAGCTTGCCAACAAACAAGAGAACGGTGGGCCGACCCTGCACACGCTCATAAAACATACGCACCGTACCGGTATGGTCGGGCAGAATGAAGTTTGGGGCGCGGTCGCCCGCCGCCAGGGCCTCCTTAGGCGCGGTCAGCATCGTCGTCTTCTCCTGTCTCGACTTTGTTAGGTCATGGTCGCGCGTCCTGCTTGCCACAGCATTGTCATGAGAACAATCAGCGGGCCGGTGGACAGGCAGTTGAAAATAGCTCACAGCTGTACATAACCATCACTCAAATGAACGCGCACGGACGGGAGAGACAATCTCATGAGCTATGAAAAACTTGATCTGCTGATCAACGGCCAGTTCCGCCAGGGATCGGACGGCAAGGCCGAGGATGTCCTCAACCCGGCCACCGAGGAAGTCATCGGCCAAGTGCCGCACGCTTCGGCCGCGGACATCGACGAGGCGCTTGATGCCGCTGAGGCGGGCTTTCAGACGTGGAAGGCCACGACCCCGCTGGCCCGTCAGGCCATCATCAACAAAGCCTGCGATATCCTGACCGCGGATATCGACCGGATCTCGGCCAATCTGACCGCCGAAATGGGCAAGCCGGTCGGAGAGTCCAAGATCGAGATGCAGGTCGGCATCGACATCCTGCGCTGGTACGGCGAAGAGGGCAAACGCGCCTACGGCCGGATCATTCCGCCGCGTGTGCCCGGTGCACGGCAGATGGTGATGAAGGAGCCTGTGGGCGTCGCCTCGGCCTTTGTCGCGTGGAACTTCCCCTGCGTGAACGTTGTGCGCAAGATCGGCGGCGCGCTTGGCGCGGGCTGCTCGCTCATCATCAAGCCGTCCGAAGAGACGCCTGCTACCGCCGTTGCGATCGCCCGGGCGTTTCAGGAGGCGGGCCTGCCTGATGGTGTTCTGAATATGGTCTTCGGCGTGCCGGACACGGTCTCGCGGCATGTGCTGGGCGATGCCCGTGTGCGCAAGCTGTCGTTCACCGGCTCGGTCCCGGTCGGCAAGCACCTGCAGAAACTGGCCGCTGACAACCTGATCCGCTGCACGATGGAGCTTGGCGGGCACTCCCCGGTCATCGTTTTTGACGACGCTGATGTCGACAAAGCGATCAAGGTGATTGGTTCGAACAAGTTCCGCAATGCTGGACAGGTCTGCATCTCACCGACGCGTTTCTACGTGCAGGAAAACGTCTACAACAAGTTCGTCGATGGTTTTGCCGAGGTCGCCAAGAGCGTCAAGGTCGGCAACGGCATGGATAATGGCGTGCAGATGGGTCCGCTGGTCGCCGAGCGCCGCCTGCCGATCATGGAAGACTGGGTCTCCGACGCCAAGGACCACGGCGCCAAGGTGGCAGCGGGCGGCGGACGCATGGGCAACCAGGGTTACTTCTGGGAGCCGACGGTCCTCTCGGACGTGCCCGAAGACGCCAAGATCATGAGCGAGGAGCCGTTCGGCCCCGTTGCCCCGGTCAGCCCGTTCAAGACTACCGATGAAGTGCTGGAGAAGGCGAACAAGCTGGCCTTCGGGCTCGCGTCCTATGTCTTCACGCAGGACGGCGCAAAGGCCAAGGCGATGGAGAGCGAGATCAATGCAGGTCTCGTCGGCGTGAACCACCCGATGGTCTCGATGCCGGAAACGCCGTTCGGCGGCGTGAACGAATCCGGTTACGGGTCTGAGGGCGGCATCGAAGGGCTCGAAGCCTATCTGCGCACCAAGTTTGTCACCGAAATGGGCGTCTGATCTGACAGCGCCGCTCCGGGGCAACCCGGGGCGGCTTATCTCGTGCCGATCTGATCCATGGTAATCTCGCGCCCGAACAGCCGTTCAGCGTTCTTGTAGGCGATCTTCTCCGCCACCTCGCGGGGCAGCTTCGAGAGCCATTGCCGGTTCGATGCGATGATCCCTTCATAGTCGTCCCACTGGCCGTTGACCCATGTGTCGCTGCCGATCATCAGCCGATCCTGAAAAGCGAAAATGATCTCCTTCCATTCGGGATCGAGATCGTCGCCGCTGCCCAAGATTGCCCATTCGCGCAGCGAGGTGTCTGCGGTCAGACCGGGGAACTCCGACATCAGCTCGAACACGACCTCAGCCGGCTCGCCGAGACCGGCATGCGCCCAGATGATCTTCACCTCTGGGTCGAGGTCATACAACCAACGGATTGGTTCCGGTCCGGAATGAACATGGAGATAGAGGTCACGCGCCTTCGCCATGGCGATGATCTTGGTGAACAACTCCTCGTTCCACATCGCCTGACTGCGGATGTGAAATTCGCCGATCCCCTCATGCGGATACTTCTCTAACCGCCGCTCGAGATAGGCATCCATCCCAGGCATATCCGTCCAGTCTGAGGACCGCGCCACCCCGTGATAGGGGCGCAGCTCCGGCACAATCCGGTTCGGCGCGTATTCCCAAAGCATGATCGTGCCCTCATCGGGTGAAGACGATACCAGCCCCATCGCAACACCGCTCTTGTCCATCAAAGTAACGATATCTTCGACGGAATAAACGCCCCAGGCTGGCTGCTTGTAGTGGATGTGAGCATCGAATATCGGCAACTCCGCGACAGCATCCCCGATCGGCTCGTCCGCCAAAACAGGCGCGCAGACCATCGCGAAAGCGGCCGCGTATCCTATGATCCGATGTCCCGACTTCATGTCTGCGCCGCGGCCTGAAGCCAGTTGATGTAGACCCGCTCGGCATTCTTGTTGAACTCAGCCATATGCCGGGTACAGGCTTCGCCGATTTCGGTCATACCGTTGGGACCGAGCGCGTTTTCCAACGCGTCCGCATATTCGGGGATCTTGGCCCAGTTAGCGACCGTGTCGGATTCGACCTCCATGTGGAACTGCATCGACATCGCCCGCGTACCCCAGCTCATGGCCTGCACGGCACATTCCGGAGAGGTTGCCAGCACCGTCGCGCCCTCGGGCAGTTTGGTCACCTCCGCCGAATGCCATTGCAGCGCGTGGAGCGGCGAATCGATCCCATCGAAATAAACGCTCTCGGCGCCCCGTTCGGTCAGGATCACAGGCAACACGCCAATCTCTGGCGTGCCCGGTCCACAGTCACCGCCCAGCGCACAGGCCAGTAACTGATGTCCAAGGCAAAGGCCGAGATAGGGCATCCCGCGTTCGGCCACCGCTTCGCGGATCAGCGCTTTCTCGCCCGCGAGCCAAGGGTGCGCATCCTCTTGCCATGTGTCCATCGGGCCGCCCATGACCCACAGCGCGTCGAACCCGTCAAGCGGCGGCGCTTCTTCGCCTTCATCCAGCTCAACCGGCACCCATTCATGCGCGTCCTCCGTCAGAAGTTGGCGAAAAAAGCCGGGATGCTCGCAATCGGCGTGCTGCAGGACAAGAATTCTCATGGGGCACCTGTGGCTACGTTGCGGGAGCACCGTAGAAGGCCCGTTCAAGACGCGCAAGGGACCAGCCCGGGCGTCAATCCGTGAGCGCTGCGCCGTCGCTCTTTCGGTTTGCAAGGCTGCGAAAGAACGCCTCGATCTCGGCGGTGGCCGAGATGTCCTGATTGGTCTCACCGACGATGGCTTTGCCAAGACGAGAAGGGCTCGAGCCGGGCCAAGTATGCCCGCCGCCCTGGACAACGAAGTGAACCAGGGGCTCCTCGCACGAAAGATAGTCGCGACGGACCACGGTGGAGCCGTCCTCAAGGTCGGTATCGGCCAGCGCAGTCTCGGTAAAGCCCTCGCACTCGTTGCGGTTGGCCAGCATGGCTAACGTGTTCTCGACCGGCTGCACCCAACCACGGTCGCGCACAAGAAGGCTCCACCCGCCAATCCGCCCACCGCCGGGCGGCACCAGATCGTCTTCGGTGCCATGCAGGTAAAGCACCGGCTTTGGTGGCCCGTCAGCACACTCGGCCCCACTGGGCAGACTGGCGATGGCAATGGCTGCGCCAGCAACAAGATCGGGCGCATCGCAAAGAAGCTTCAACACCATGATCCCGCCGATGGAGGGACCTGCGAAGTAGACACGTTCGGGGTCCGCCAGGCCTCGTGCGGCCAACTCGCCGATCAGTTTGCGCAGATAGCCGATGTCATCAGCCGTGTCATAGGGCACGCCTTCGGTGTCGACCCGCCCGTCGTTCCAATCGCCCAGCGCATAGGGCCAGGCCACCACCCATCCCTCCCGCGCCAATGTCACACGGGCCTTGCGCCGGACGGTGAGTGGCCCGGCCAGCCCGCCATGCAGCGCGATCAATACGGGTTGGTTGGTCCGGTCCGGGGAGAAATCGATCAGTGCTTCACGCTCAGAACCATCATGTTCGATCACTAGCCGCGCGGTCTCTGCTTGAGTGACCGACGGTGATACCGCGAGCGAAAGTGCGGCAATGGCAACGGCAGCAATTGTCAGGCGCATGGGTCTCCTCCGGCATCACGACCACAAAAGTTACCTAGTGCCTGGGATCCCCGGAAACAGATCCAAGCGTGCACAAAATCGTGCGCCGCGCGCCGAGCCCGGAAATTCAGCTTCCCGGACGCCGCCCAAGCAGCCGATTGATGTTCAGGCAAGGGAATTCTCCCTCTCCACCCGAAGGGAATGTCAGCCTGTCGCGGGAAGAAGAGTTTTTCAACGCGAGACGGAACCAATCCACGCATTTGTGTGCGCCCTCTGACCCGATGGCGGGCAACTCATCCCACCATGTCTCGACCCAAAGGGCGGCGGCGGCGGCAACCTGTGGGGTTGCATAGGACGTTCCGCTGACATCGCCCGTTTCGGAACCGGGATCGCCCTCGGAATGTGCGTAGACAGGATTACCGTTTTCATCTTCGAAACTGACCGCGCGGTTGATGCTATCGGCCAGAGCCCAGACATCGACGAATGGCGGTTGCGGGAGGTCATAGCCCTCCTGCGGGTAGTGGGCGCGCACATGCTTTGGCCCTTTCCGAAACCCGCCGACACCTATCGTCGTGCGATAACGAGCGGGCGCGATAACCTGCTCGATGATCTGACCTGCCGCGCAGACAACGATAACGCCCATGTCGTAGGCGCGCTGGAACTGGTCTTTTGTCTCCTGAGGAAAACCTGGCTTGGATCCGACGACCGAGAAGAGGATCTGAAGCAGGCCGGCATGCGCAGGGTTGCCCATGCTGATCGTTATCACCCGCGGCGGCGTGTCGAGATCAAGGAGATGCTTCATTGCCCGGCCCATATTGGCGCGGGCCTCATCGCTGTTAAACAGGGGCCCGTTGGCGATCCGGCAGGGAATGACCTGCGCCCCGGGAGCGACGCCGCGCAACTCATCAGAATCCGAAAGGATCACCGATAGCGTCTTCGTGCCGTGGTCGGGAAAATCGTTCAGACAATCGCCAAGCTTCTTGTCCGACGCCAGGCAGTTCGCAAATCCCTCGCGGGCATCGAGCGGTGAAAAAGGCGGCTCTCCCGGCTCAACCAGGTTGATCCCCTCATCGATCCTGAGATTTTCAGGCGGAGCATTGCCGGAGAACCCCAAGGCGGGATGGCGCGTGATGCCCGTATCGATCTGGCCGATCCGCGTGCGGGTGCTGTTGCGCAGCCGTACGACGGCGGGATCATAGAGATGGGATAGCGTCTCGTCATAAGGAAGCTCTGTGACAAAGGTCATAACCGCGGGTCCTGAATGTCATGGATCAATGACAGCAGAGTACCACGAGCGACCGATGGCATGAACCCTCGCTGTATGCACGTGCCCTGTCAGACGATCCGGTTCGACAGCTCCCCCAATCCTTCGACGGCAACACGGATCTCGTCACCCTTGACCAGTTTGCCGACCCCGGCAGGCGTGCCCGTCAGAATCAGATCGCCCTCCGCCAGCCGCATGGATCGAGAGATAAAGCTGATGCATTCGGGCACAGACCAGATCATCTGGGCAAGGTCGCCCTCCTGTCGCAGCTCGCCGTTGACCCACGAACGCACGAAGCCCCTTTCGAGAATACCGGTCTCGGAGACTGGCCGAAGCGGTCCGACGACCGCGGACTTGTCAAAGCCTTTGCCCCAGTCCCACGGTCGGCCCATTTTCTTAGCGACGCCCTGCACATCCCGCCGTGTCAGGTCGTTGCCAACGCCATAGCCCCAGATAAATGCATTGGCATCCTCGACAGCGATGTCAGTGCCACCTTGCCCAATCGCCACGATCATTTCGCCTTCATAGTGCAGATCGTCGGTCTCCGGCGGATAGGCGATGTCCTCTCCGTCCAGCGCGATCTCGGAGGGCGGTTTGCCAAAGAAGAACGGCGGCTCGCGGTCCGGATCAAATCCCATTTCACGTGTGTGCTCGGCAAAGTTGCGCCCGACGCAAAAGATCCGGCGGACCGGAAACCGGGTCTCGGTACCGTGAATGGCGGCAGATGGCGTCTCCGGGGGGGTAAAAACGTAATCGGTCACAGCAGTCTCCTGATCCGGTGGGCAATGAGTTGGGCAGTGGATGGCCTCTTCGCGGCGGTTTGACAAGCCTGCTGCGCTTCGAAAGGTAATCAGGCGACCGGTATGGCCCATGCCGCGCAAGTACCTAGGGATGGCAGCGAAGAACTGATCGTTCCATGTCGTGCCAAAGCGCGCTAGCCTCCGGCGCCACCACACCCACCGCCGCCGCATCCGGCGCTCCCACCTCCGCAACCAGCCCCGAACACTCCCTTACTGTTGCGTTGGGCAGGGAAGGCCAAAATCAAAGACATGGCCAGAGCGCCGAGGCCGAACACGAGGCAGAGAAATGCCGTCTTCAGCGATCCTCCCACAAACAGAAAACCGCTGAGAACAAGGAGCGCCCCGCCGATCGCCATCCAAATCTTCGAGCTTGTGCCGAAACGAAACCCCTTGCTCTCGGGCCAAATCGGTAAGGGCGGCTCCGAGCCGAACTCTGCAAGATAAAGCGCACGGGTCTTTGCGTATTGCTCGTGATAGCGCGGCATTTCCTCGGCCCCTGCACAGGGATCGTGGTGCAGCTTCGCACCCAGAACCTTGTCGCACAACTCTTCCCAGTAGTTCCGGGTGAAGGTCATGTGCATGTGCCAGGCCCGGTCGATGGCCTCGCTGGGCGTCACCGGCGCATCGCAGATCTGCGTGAGATAGAGGAACTTACGGTACTCCTGGATCACTTCAAAGGCGTGTGCTTGGGACCATCCCTCAGCAGTTGCAAGCTTGACGGAATAGGGCTCGGAGCCTGCGGCGCTATCGAACCTGTGGGCCTTTATGCGTTGCCAAAGCTCCGGGTCAGTCATGCCCCCGCCCTGCTCCAGCGCGTCATCAAGGGTTCATATGCCAACACGCCATCTCCGCCAATGCGTTCGGGCGCGTTGAGGAATTTGGGCATGCCATCGGCCAGATCAATAAGTCGCTCGCCATAATGCAGATTAAACTGCGGCTCGAACGTGGCTTCGCCGATCACCGCCGGGTAGAGCGCCACTGTTCCCCATTCCGATTTAAGATTGGCGATGTTGGCTTCGCGCCCCGCGCAGGAGACGCGACCACTGACAGGATCCTTGCTCGAAACTCTGATCTCCACTGTGATCTCAACCTGATCGGCTGGCCATGCGCTCCGACCGCTAAAGGGTGCTCCATGCCAAGTTTGGCAAGATCTGCAATGGCAGTAACCCGGCGAGATCGGCGCACCGCTGGTCGTCATCGTGACCGTCCCGTAATAGCACGCACCATGGCTCAAGCAGCGTGCGTCGTCTCGCCAAGGGCAGCCATCACCATACTCTGAAAATGATGCACGGCATGTTCGCTCAGTTCCGTACGCCCGCGATCGACGATAAACCGGCCCTGGTTGTAGGCAAGCGAGTGCAGGCCACGCTGTACGCTCTCGCATAGCCCGATGTCCTCAGGCTGCAGCACGTCCTTCTGGTAGGCCATCGCATCGCGCAGTTGCGATGTGACCACGCCATCTCTGACAAACCAGTCCTGATATTCAATGCACCGCTCCGGCCCCTCCGGCGTCATCTGCAGAACGGAGAGATTTGGCTCTCCGGGATAGGCCCAGATCGAGAGGTTCGGCCAGACGAACCATCCGGCGTAGCCGAACTCGACCTCGCCCGCCTCGAAGGTGAACGCGTTGTTATTCATCGAGCGCGGCATGTCCGAGGTCTGGCTGGAGTAGATCCCATGTACGACCGTCCGATAACTGTCCATGTCCACGAGATCGACGAAATCCTTGTGCGCACAGTGGCAGTGATAGCACTCGAGAAAATTGTCGATCATCGTCTTCCAGTTCGAAGCGACGTCATAGGTATCGCGTTGTGCAAAGGCGAGGTCATCGACCGCAGGCACGTAGTGACGAATTTCTGCCTCCAGATTACCGGTCTGCTCCGCGAACGGCGTGGCCTCGGGATCAAGATTGACCATCACCAGCCCGCAGAACACCTCGACCTGTACGGGCTTCAGCGAGAACGCACACTTGTCGAACCCCTCGACATTCTCGGAATTGCGCGCCGCCTTCAGCGTGCCGTCGAGATCGTAGGCCCACGCATGATAAGGGCAGCGGATCAGGTTTGTCTGGCCCGTACCGTCTAACAATTCATGCCCCCGATGCATGCAGACATTGTGAAAGGCGTTGAGCCCGCCCTCACGGTCGCGGATGACGAAGACGTTTTGATTGTAGATGCGACAAGTCAGGTACTGCCCGGGCTCGGCCACCTGGCTGACGTGACCGGCATAATACCATGACCGGTGGAAGATTGCCGCCTGCTCCGCCTTGAAGACGGCCGGGTCGTGATACATCCGCGCAGGCATCGTGAACGATGCGCCGGGGTCGTCGCGAAACGGTTGATCCGCAGGCGTCGGGTTGGGGATGTGGCGGTTCATTGGATCGTCTCCGGTTCTACCCTCGTATTCAGGCAGAGCAACGGGTGGCGATCAAGTCTCTTGCGCGTCCTCGTGCAGGACCCTTTGGAACTTCCGCGGTGTATTCAGGGCGCGCGCGGCGTTGGAATATGGACATCCGCCTCCAACGCTTCCCACGCGGCATGCACCCGACGACGCTCGGCCAGCAAATGGTTGTATTGCGCATCACAGCCCGAAATCGGTGTGGGATAGCTGTGGATTTCCTCATCCAGCTCGGCACGTGCATCGCTCAGCGCTGCGCGGGCCCGGTGCAAGGGGGACGCTTGGTCGAACATATCAATCTCCTTTCAATCGGTTTGGCACAAGCTTGGGTTTGCTCAATTGCATACAATTGTATACATAGCATGAAAACAGAGGAGACGCGAGCCCTGACAGATCTCGGCCCCTATGACCTTCTGATTGCCGGTGGCGGAAACGCAGCGCTCTCGGCGGCGATTTCTGCTGCAGAACAGGGCCTGTCGGTCTGTCTGTGTGAAGCAGCACCAAAGGGCTTTCGCGGCGGCAATTCGCGGCACACTCGCAATTTCCGCTCCGCCCATGATGCACCGACGGATGTGCTCACCGACGCCTATCCGGTCGACGAGTACTTTGACGACCTGATGCGCGTGACGGCGGGCAAGACCAATGAGCGTCTGGCCAGAATGACCATTGCAGAAAGCGCTCATATCGCGGACTGGATGCATGCGCGCGGGGTCCGGTTCCAGAAGGCGCTTGGCGGGACGCTGTCTCTGGGACGCACCAACCCGTTCTTTCTCGGCGGCGGCAAGGCGCTCCTGAACGCGCTATACCGCACGGCGGAACGCCTTGGCGTGGTCATACATTATGACACCGAAGTGCTGGATCTCGATATCGAGGACGGCTTCTTCAACGCCGCCCGGCTGCGGCTGCGCGGGTTCGAGACGGTGTTGCGCGCACGCGGGCTCGTCGTGGCGTCCGGCGGGTTTCAGGCCAATCTCGACTGGCTGGAGGAAGCCTGGGGGCCGGCCGCCCGAAACTTCACGGTGCGCGGCACGCGCTATGCCCAAGGAACGCTGCTGCGCGCTCTGCTCAATCAGGGAATGAACCCGGTGGCCGAGGCCGATCAGTGCCATGCCATTGCGCTCGATGCCCGCGCACCAAAATTCGATGCCGGCATCGTCAGCCGGATCGACAGCGTACCGTTCTCGATCATGGTGAACCGCGACGCGCAAAGGTTCTACGACGAGGGCGAGGACTTCTGGCCCAAGCGCTACGCGATCTGGGGTCGCTTGATCGCGGGGCAGCCGGACCAGATCGCCTATTCCATCATCGATGCCAAGGCCCTTCAGCTCTTCATGCCGTCGCTTTACCCGCCGGTGCAATCAGACAGTATCGAGGGGCTGGCGGGTGAGCTTGGCCTGGATGCCGCCGCGCTCGCCAAGACAGTGCAGGCCTACAACGTTGCCTGTACGGGGGGGGACTTCGATCAGACAGCCCATGACGGATGTCGCACGAACGGGCTTGACCCTGACAAGACCAACTGGGCCCGCCCGCTCGACCAGCCGCCCTACTACGCCTATCCGATGCGGCCGGGGATCACCTTTACGTATCTCGGCGTCGGGGTGGATGAGGCCGCCAAGGTCGAGATGGCCTCTGGCAAGCCTGCCGCCAATGTCTGGGCCGCAGGCGAGGTCATGGCGGGGAACATACTCGGTCAGGGCTATCTCGCCGGGATCGGCATGACCATCGGCGCGGTCTTCGGCAGAAAGGCCGGAGAAGACGCGGCCCGACAACTACGTAACTGAGCGATGCGCCCGGCTCTCTCACTGCAACATCATCCACAGGCGCCGATGCGGCCATCTGCGCAGCTTGCTTGCGCAGCGGGAGACAGCACGCCTCCCCGGTCTGCTTGCGGACATGGCCACATTTGGCCTGGAGGAAAGGTCACCGACAGATGAACCAAAGCCCGCTCCCCCAGTCGTTCTCCGAGGCCCGTCGCGCCTTCGAGATCTGCAATGCCTGCCGGTATTGCGAAGGCTACTGCCCGGTCTTTCCCGACATGTTCGCGCGCCGCGACTTCTTTGACGGCGACATCAGCCATCTCTCAAATCTCTGCCACAACTGCAAGGGATGCTGGCATGCGTGCCAGTATGCACCTCCACATGAGTTTGGTCTGAACCTGCCGGCAACTCTCGCGACCGTACGGGCCGAGACGTATGCCAAGCATGCCTGGCCCCGCGCGGCTGGACGGCTCTTTCAGAAAAACGGCGCGTTCGTCGCCATGGCGACTGCTCTGGCAATCTTTGCTGTCATTCTCGGCGCAATGCTGCTTGTGGATGGAACGGTCATGACGGCTGTTCATCGCGGAGAAGGTGCATTCTATGCCGTGATCCCGCACAATGTGATGGTCTGGCTCGGCACGCTGACATTCGGCTGGGGGATCTTCGCGATGCTCCTCGGCGTGCGGTCGTATTGGCGCGGAACGGGCGGCGGGCCCGTCCCACTTTCCTCAATCGGAGCCGCGCTCCGGGACGCCGCCACAACCCGCCATCTCGGCGGGCGCGGTGAAGGTTGCAACGACCTCAACGAAGGGTTCAGCCAGGCCCGCCGACATTTCCATCTCGCGACCATGTGGGGCTTTCTGCTGTGCTTTGCCGCAACCTCGCTGGCCACCGTCATGGACTATGGGTTGGGTTGGCAGGCACCCTATAGCTGGTACTCACTGCCAGTGGTTTTCGGGACAGTTGGCGGCGTGATGCTGATGATAGGCACCGCTGGCCTCTTCTGGGTCAAGGTTCGCACTGACCGCGCACCCGAAGCGGAACATCTTTGGGGCATGGATGTCGGCCTCCTTGCACTATTGTTCTTCACCGCCGCAACGGGGCTGGCGCTTCTTTTCTGGCGCCACACAAGCGCGATGGGATGGCTGCTCGCCCTCCATCTAGGCTTTGTGCTCGCGCTGTTTGTCACATTGCCCTACGGCAAATTCGTCCACGGGCTTTACCGACTGGCCGCTCTGATCCGCTACCACCGCGACAGACCTTCTGCATAAAAAAAGCCCGGGCACGTAGCCCGGGCGAAGTAGAAGGGGGAAGCCCCCCCTCTGGGGATCTGGTAGGATCGGTGGATCACATGGACTGTGATCCAGTGCCAAACTCGGGATAGGCCTCCATGCCCATCTCGGTAGTGTCGAGGCCGGTGATTTCTTCTTCCTCGCTCACCCGAATGCCGACGACCTTGTCCAGAATGAACCAGATGACAAAGGAGACGATGAAGACGAACGCGCCGATCAGAACGATGCCCATGAGCTGGGACCCGATGTTCGTGCCGTCGTTGGTCAGGATCACCGCGATGGTGCCCCAGATGCCTGCAAGCAGGTGAACCGGGATCGCTCCGACAACGTCGTCGATCTTGAACTTGTCGAGCAACGGCACGGTGAAGACAACGATCACACCGCCAATGGCACCGATCAGTGTTGCCATCCCAAGGGACGGGGTCAGCGGCTCTGCTGTGATCGAGACGAGACCGGCCAGTGCACCGTTCAGCACCATGGTCAGGTCGGCCTTTCCATACATGAACTGAGTGAGGAGCAAGGCTGCAACCGCACCACCCGCTGCGGCGGTGTTGGTGTTGGCGAAGATCTGACTGACCGCATCGGCGTCGCCGACTGAGCCTAGCGCCAGCTGCGATCCGCCATTGAACCCAAACCAGCCGAGCCACAGGATGAACGTGCCCAGCGTTGCCAGCGGCAGGTTAGAACCGGGCATCGGGTTGACGCGGCCGTCGCGGTACTTACCCAGACGCGGTCCGAGGATGATCGCACCGGCGAGCGCGGCCCATCCACCTGCGGCGTGCACAAGGGTCGATCCGGCAAAGTCCGAGAACCCGTTGGCCGATAGGAAGCCCCCTCCCCATTGCCAAGACGCCTCGATCGGGTAGATCAGGCCCGTCAAAATCGCGGTGAAGATCAAGAACGGCCAGAGCTTGATCCGCTCGGCTAGAGCACCCGAGACAATCGAGGCTGTGGTCGCGCAGAACATCAACTGGAAGAAGAAGTCGGACCCGGCGGAGTAGCCGTCCTCTGCAGAGACACCTTCGGGCTTGATATCCTTGGGCGCGATGGTGCCGAACCACCCTTCGATGATCCAGTTGCCGTCGCCGGGATACATCACGTTATAGCCGATGATGTAGTACATGATCGCGGCGATCGAGAAGAGCCCAATGTTCTTGGTTAGCTGGATCGTTACGTTCTTGGAGCGGACCAGACCGGCCTCGAGCATGGCGAACCCGGCCGCCATCCACATCACAAGGAAGCCCCCGATCAGGAACAGCAAGGTGTTGAAAACGAACACGCTGTCAGCGGGCACGGCTCCCGATGCGTCTTGGGCCATCGCAGGCCCGGCGGCGAGCGCGATAGCTGCGGCCGCAAGGATGATTGTATGTCTCATTTGATACCCTCTCGTTCGTGTCTTTTTAGATCGCGTCACTGTCGCGTTCGCCGGTGCGGACCCGAAGCGCCTGCTCGACATTCAGGACAAAAATCTTGCCGTCGCCGATCTTGCCGGTCTGAGCAGTGTTTGAGATGGTCTCGACAACCTCATCCGCCTGAGCATCGCTGACGACGATCTCGAGTTTGAGCTTCGGCAGGAAATTCACGGTGTACTCAGCACCTCGATAAATCTCCGTGTGTCCGCTTTGCCGGCCGAAGCCTTTGACTTCAGAGACCATCAGCCCCTGAACGCCTATGCCACCAAGCGCAGCCCGAACTTCTTCGAGCTTGAATGGCTTGATGACTGCGATGATCAGTTTCATATTCTCTCCCCCGCGATCTCGTGGTCGCCGTGTCTTCAACATCGGGAGACTTACAAGTATCGTGCCAGAATGTTAGGCATTTGGTAAAATTATTTATTTTCAATAGATTATAAGAAATTGAGGCGCGGTTTCGATTCTCAACTCAAGCCATATATGTCTATAATTTAATCAGAACTTAACACTGACCATATTTTAGCCACAAGCGCCAGTGAAGAGCTCGCGAGGCCCTGAACGGGAAAGAGCGGCGTGCTGAGCACGCCGCCCTTGATGGTTTATCGATGTCCCCGGAACGGGTCGCGGGCTAATTCAAACTTGCCCGCGATGTTCCGGAAAAGCCTATCAGTACTGCTCGCTAACCAAGGCGAAGTCGGGATAGGCTTCGATCCCAAGTTCGGTGAGATCCAGTCCTTCGACTTCGGATTCTGGCGCTACGCGGATCCCGAAGACCATCCGGAGGATCAGCCAGATCAGAAGGGCCAGGCCAAACACGAACCCGCCGGTCACGGCAACGCCAGCCAACTGGCCGCCGATCGAGGCCTCAGGATTGGTCAGAACCACCGCCATTGTGCCCCAGATCCCGGCACCAAGGTGAACCGGGATGGCACCGACCACGTCATCGATGCGCAGGCGGTCCAGGACCGGGATGGCGACGACGACGATAACACCGCCAACGGCCCCGATGGCCAAGGCAGCGCCATAGCTTGGCATCAGCGGCTCGGCCGTGATCGACACAAGCCCGGCAAGCGCACCGTTCAGCACCAGCGTCAAATCAACACTGCCGAAGCGGATCTGTGTCAGAACCATAGCCGCCAGAGCACCACTTGCTGCAGCGATATTGGTGTTCACAAAGATCCGGGAGATGTCTGCAATCTTTCCAGCGGTATCCATGCCGCCGAGAGAGCCCGCGTTAAAGCCGAGCCAGCCCATCCAGAGCAACATCGCGCCGAGCACAGCCAGCGTCAGATTGGATGCTGGCATCGGCATCACCCTGCCATCCTGGAACTTGCCGATACGTGCGCCCAACACGAGCGCACCAGCCAAAGCTGCCCAGCCGCCCACGGAGTGAACAACGGTGCCACCGGCGAAATCCTTGAACCCAAACGTCTCGGTCAGGAAACCGCCGCCCCAGGTCCAAGATGCCTGAATCGGATAAATGAT
>CAYYZH010000016.1:0-6191 GCA_964475765.1 uncultured Limibaculum sp. | reverse complement strand
AGGTGGTAGCCGAGCAGATAGAAAAACACGGTTGCGACGGCGAAAACGCTAACGTTCTTTGTCAGCTGCATCGTCGCGTTCTTCGACCGGACGAACCCGGCCTCGAGCATCGCGAACCCGATTGCCATGAACATCACGAGGATGCCCATAATCAGGAACAAAAGGCTATTTAGGATATATCCCACATCCGCGGGTCCTGCCTGCACGTTCGTGGCTTGCGCAGACGCGATGTCAGCCGAAAGGGCGAAAACCGCTGTCGCGGCCAGTGTTTTGAGCATGGGCTTCACAACAATCCCCATTATTTTACTAAGCTTTGGTCACCGTGCCGGGCCTCCGGAACAGAGCGGTCAGCGGACGCCCAGCGCCTCTTTTGACCTGATGGCAGGCGGTATTCTCAGACAATGACCAAAAAGTGGCCGATTTGTGCATTTTGCAAAGCCGGTTTTTCAGTGTTGCCCTTGCGCCATCCCGGCGATGAGGTCATTCCGGGTGAGCGCAAGAGCGCATCAATACTGTCTGAGCAAGGGCCTAAGATTTCATGACCGATCTGGCGAAACGGGTCTACGACCACACCTGGAAGATCGATCCCATTGTCCGGTCGGTCATCGACACGGATTTCTACAAGCTGCTGATGGCGCAATCGGTGCTGCACCACAATCCGGAGACGCGTGTCACGTTCAGCCTGATCAACCGCTCGGACCATGTGCCATTGGCCAAGCTGATCGACGAAGGAGAGTTGCGCGAGCAACTCGACCATATCCGCACGCTCAGCCTCAGCCGCGGCGAAAGCACTTGGCTGAGGGGCAACACGTTTTATGGCAAGCGCTGGATGTTCGACCCCGAATTCGTCGAGTGGCTCGAGGGGTTCCGGTTTCCAGACTATCATCTCGAACGGAGCGGCGATCAGTACGAGTTGACCTTCGAAGGCCGGTGGATCGAGACCATGATGTGGGAAATCCCGGCGCTGGCCGTAATCATGGAATTGCGCTCCCGCGCTGTGCTGCGTGAGCTTGGCAAGTTCGAGCTACAGGTCCTTTACGCACAAGCTATGACCCGGGTTTGGGACAAGATCGTTCGCCTCCGCGAGCTTGAAGGGCTCAGGATCGCCGATTTCGGCACTCGTCGTCGGCATGGCTTCCTGTGGCAGGACTGGTGTGTACAGGCGATGTTGGAAGGACTGGGAGAAAAGTTCACCGGCACATCGAACTGCCTGATAGCCATGCGCCGCGAGGTCGAGGCCGTCGGTACCAACGCGCACGAACTGCCCATGGTGCATGCTGCGCTGGCCCGGACAGATGAAGAACTTGCCGCAGCGCCCTACAATGTGCTGGAGAATTGGCAGAAGGACTATGGCGGGAACCTTCTGATCATCCTTCCCGATACTTATGGCACCAAGGGATTTCTCGAGAACGCGCCGGGCTGGCTACGCTACTGGACCGGGATCCGCATTGATTCGGGCGACCCCATCACGGTCGGTGAGCAGGCCATCGAGTGGTGGAAGCGCCACGGGCAGGATCCATCTGAAAAGTTGATGATCTTTTCCGACGGGCTAGACACCGACGAGATCCAGCGCCTGCACGGTCACTTTTCGGGCCGCGTCAGTCTGGGCTTTGGTTGGGGCACGCTTCTGACCAACGACTTCCGCGGGCTAGCACCAGATGGACGGCTCGATCCGTTCTCACTGGTTTGCAAGGTTATCTCCGCTGACGGGCATCCCACCGTGAAACTGTCGGACAACCCGAAGAAAGCGATGGGGCCGGCGGAACAGGTCGAGCGTTACCGGCGTGTGTTTGACATTGGCCAGCAGGAAGAACGCGCCGTGATCGTCTGACCCGGAAGTTGCGCAGTCTACATCGCGTCAAGCTCGCCGATCCGCTTGATATAGCTATCGCGAATACAGACCGCTGACTTGCACTTGCCCCGTTCATCAAGCCAAGCAGACTGGCTAGAGTGCAGTGTCTCTCTGCCCACGCCAGAGATGCGGTCACGCGCATCGCGGTAGGATTGCGTGAGGATCAGATCCAGCGCCGACAGTTCGGCAGAGTTGCAGATCATGATCTCGTCCCGGCTCCGTGCGCGGGTACATTGATAGCTCGGACCCTTGCGCTCGGACTTGAACCGGGCGATCCGCTGGTCAAGGTCGACGGTACTCTTCGGTGTCGGCTCAGGCCCCAACGGTTCCGGTTTCTGCACCGGGCTCTTCTCGGGAGCCTCGGTCGGGGTTCGTGCCGCAAGTTCGGTTGTTTGGGACGGTGTACTGGGCGACAACTCGGCCAGCTTCACCTGCGCCAGTTCGGCGAAAACTCCATTGGGAAAACGGTCGAGATAGGTCTGGTAGGCCGCAGCGCTCCCGCTTGCCTCTGCCGACTGCCAGAATGCGATCTCCAAGGCCGGATCAGACGCGGTTGGCGATGCAGCTGCTTCAGCCGTTGGCGGGTTGGGCGCCGGCGCGCCGACGGCAAACTCGAATCCACCCAGAATCGAATCGTAGTAGGCCGGAGTTTGCTGGTGGCCCACCGTACCCGCCAGCCTGTTCACCTCGCGCCGGGTCTGGCGCGCGAGTTCGACCAGATCGAGACCAGGCCGTTTCATCAGCGGCAGCAGACTGCGGGTGAAGACAGAATTGGGATCGGGATCACTGTCGTTCAGCCGGTCGAGCGCGCTTTGCCCGGCATCCGCCGAATACATTACGAACATGCCGCCGGGCACCGCGATCCGGCTAAGACCCCGCCGCGCCCCGACGGATCTGCCATTGGCGGCGGCAAACGGGTTATCCCGGCAGGCATCGAGCACCGCAATATTCAGACGTGCGCCCGTGGATCTGAGCCCCTCGAGCACACGGTTCAATCCGATTGCCTCTCCGCGCACAAACGCCTCCTGCCCCGGCACGGCGGGCGGAATGTCGGTCGGCAGCAAATAGTTCTCACCATCGATCTCGATGGCATGACCTGCATAAAAGAACAGCGCGACATCGCCCGGCTGAACCCTGTTGCTCAATTCCTGCAGGCTGCGGTTCATCTCGCGCCGCGAAGCATCTATGGCCGAGATCACGTCAAACCCCAGACCCGACAGCGCCTGCTCCATAGCGCGCGCGTCATTGGCAGCTTTCAGCAACTTGGGCACGTTTTCGTAGGCATCGTTTCCGATGACCAGCGCGACGCGGCGCTCGGCCAATGCTGGTGACATCACCAACACAGCCACCACCCAAATGATCGCTCCGAACCCTCGCATCCGAACTGTCGTTTCTCTCGAACCCTTGCTCCGTCCCACACATTCTGCCCCAAAAAACCGGAATCCGGAAATCCCGACATCTGTAACCCTCTTGGCGGGCCTTGTTTGCGTTGTTAACCATGCTTGGGACGCAAAAGGGGCGAGCCGGATCCAATTGACATGACGCTTTCCGCGCAAGACCGGGCAGACCGCGCATCGCGAGCCATGTGGCAGAGCGATCAGGCCTCGCAATGGCTTGGTCTCTCGCTCGATACTGTCGGGCCGGGTGAGGCGGAGATGTCGCTCACGGTCGAAGCCCATCACACCAACGGGCACAAAATCTGCCATGGCGGCTTTATCTTTACGCTCGCCGACAGCGCCTTTGCCTTTGCGTGCAACAGTCACAATCAGCGCGCTGTAGCTCAGCAGAACGCGATCACGTTTTGCGCGCCGGGGCAGTTGGGAGACCGGCTGGTGGCACGTGCTGTGGAAGTGACGCGCGCCGGGAGATCCGGCGTCTACGATGTAACCGTTACCAATCAGAATGATACGATCATCGCGGTGATGCGCGGCAATTCCCGGACGGTGGGCGGGACACATTTCGAGGAGGACGACAATGGCTGAGGCCTTCATCTGTGAGGGATTGCGGACGCCCATCGGGCGCTATGGTGGAGCGCTTTCAACGGTGCGCCCCGACGACATGCTGGGTCATGTGATCCGCGCGGTCATGGCGTCCACGCCTGGGCTGCCGGCAGAAGCCATCGAGGATGTGCTGATGGGTTGTGCCAATCAGGCCGGCGAGGACAACCGGAACGTGGCGCGGATGGCGGTGTTGCTTGGCGGGTTGCCCGAGAGTGTGCCCGCGGCGACGATCAACCGGCTCTGTGGCTCGGGTCTAGATGCGGTGGGGACCGCGGCGCGGGCGATCAAGGCCGGTGAAGCCGAAGTGATCCTGGCCGGCGGGGTCGAGAGCATGTCGCGTGCGCCGATGGTGATGCCGAAGGCCGATACCGCGTTTTCCCGGCGTGCCGAGATTTTCGACACCACCATCGGTTGGCGGTTCGTCAATCCGGTTCTGAAGAAGCAGTACGGGATCGACTCGATGCCCGAGACCGCGGAAAATGTTGCCGAAGACTTCCAGATCAGCCGCGATGATCAGGATGCATTCGCCTACCGCAGCCAGGAGAAAGCGGCAGCAGCGAAATGTAACGGCCGGCTGGCACGCGAGATTGCACCGGTGACGATCCCGCAGCGCAAAGGGGAGCCGATCATCGTCGAACAAGATGAGCACCCGCGTCAGACATCGATCGAGAAACTGGCCGGATTGAAAGCACCGTTCCGGGAAGGAGGATCGGTGACCGCCGGAAACGCCTCGGGCGTGAACGATGGCGCCTGCGCCGTGATCGTGGCGTCTGAAGCTGCGGTCGAGAAATATGGGCTGACCCCCAAGGCCCGGATTACCGGCATGGCCACGGCAGGGGTCGCACCCCGGATCATGGGCATTGGCCCGGCGCCGGCGTCGCAGAACCTGATGGATCGGTTGGGAGTCAAGATTTCAGAAATCGACGTTGTCGAGCTGAACGAAGCCTTTGCGGCGCAAGGTTTGGCAGTCACCCGTCAGCTTGGCCTGCCCGATGATGCCGATCATGTAAATCCGAACGGAGGCGCTATTGCACTCGGCCATCCGCTGGGTATGTCCGGGGCTCGGCTTGCGCTGACCGCAGCCACCGAACTTGGCCATCGCAAAGCAAATCGGGCGCTTTGCACGATGTGCATCGGGGTCGGCCAGGGCATCGCTATGATGATGGAGCGGGCGTGAGCTGGAGAAACAAGGGTGCTGTCCGAATGTGTAACCGGATCCGGTCAAGACAAAACCATGCGCTTGGCGGTCTGCCGATTGCCCGCGAGGCGACATCGCGATCCGGATGGGTTGAAGACGCAGCGTTGACTTGAAAGGCTGGCATGAAAGACCTGACCCCGAAACGAGAAGATCTCGACCCGATTGAGATAGCCACTCGCGATGAGATCGCCTCGGTCCAGCTTGAGCGGCTCAGGACAACACTCGCCAATGCATATGAAAACGTACCGCATTACAGAGCCAAGTTCGAGACAGCAGGCGTTCATCCCGATGATCTCCGGGACCTTTCGGATCTTGCCAAGTTTCCGTTCACCGTAAAATCCGATCTGCGCGACAACTACCCGTTCGGTCTCTTCGCAGTCCCGCGCGAACAAGTCGCTCGGATCCACGCCTCTTCTGGCACTACCGGCAAACCAACCGTGGTCGGGTACACCCAGTCCGACATCGACGTCTGGGCCGAGGTCGTCGCCCGTTCCATGCGTGCCTCTGGAACAAGGCCTGGAGATGTCGTCCATATCGCCTACGGGTATGGACTGTTTACCGGAGGCCTTGGTGCCCATTACGGCGCGGAGAGGTTGGGGTGCACGGTTGTTCCGGTCTCCGGTGGGATGACCGCCCGACAGGTGACGCTAATCGAGGACTTCAAGGCCTCGACGATCATGATCACGCCGTCCTACATGCTGTCGGTTCTGGACGAGTACAAAACGCAAGGCCTCGATCCGCGCCAATCGCCGTTGAATGTCGGCATCTTCGGAGCCGAGCCGTGGACCAACGCCATGCGCCGCGAGATTGAAGAGGCTTTCGACATGCATGCGGTCGACATCTACGGCTTGTCGGAGATCATCGGCCCGGGCGTTGCCAACGAGTGCGTCGAGACCAAGGACGGACTGCACATCTGGGAGGATCACTTCTACCCTGAGATCATCAACCCCGAGACCGGCCAACCTGTCGAAGATGGCGAGATGGGAGAGCTGGTATTCACCACGCTGTCGAAACAGGCGATGCCGATCATTCGCTACCGCACGCGCGATCTGACCCGGTTGCTTCCCGGTACCGCGCGCACCATGCGCCGCATGGAGAAGGTCACCGGCCGTTCGGACGACATGATGATCATTCGCGGCGT
>CAYYZH010000015.1:10421-38089 GCA_964475765.1 uncultured Limibaculum sp. | reverse complement strand
CATTCCAGCCATGAAAGTACACCATGACAGGAAGCGGCGACGTGCCATCCCAATCAGGCGGTTCGGCAGCGAGATAGTATCCACCATCAACGTTGCAGCGGCTATCTGCGCCGCAAGCCAATGCAACCGCCGACGTCAGGCAGAACATTGCGAACGCAGCCAGAACTGTCATTCCTTGAGCCAACCGCATGTGCAGACCTCATGATAACCCGGTTGTACTGACGCGCACGGCTCTTACTCGTATCATTGCCGATTCCTACGGCGCCGGACCAGTGAAACCAACTCAATAAGTCTTGAAGGCGTTTTACTGTTTGGCCCTATGCCCTTGATCCAGAATCAGAAATTCGCCGAGCCGCGATTGTCTGACTTTACGAACTAGCTCACCACAAACACGCTGGAACAGAACACAGACATGATGGTCCTCGCCAGTGGCCCAAAATTGGTGGATTCGGTTGATCGCACGTCGCCTCGGCATGGAGGCCTAGACAAGATCAGCCAGCAAGGGGAAGGCGGAGTGAACACCCGCTTCTCTCATCAACGGTACGCCTGTACGCACATGATTGGGTGTCAGGTCTGCCCAACGGGCAACTCCGGTTAGCCCGAGCGCTGAGCGGGCTTCATCTTCCAGAATCTCTAGCAGCCGTGCAATGCCCGCCGGTCCGGCAGCTGCTAATCCATAGCAATAGAGCCGTCCCAACCCGACCGCGTGTGCGCCCAATGCGATGGCCTTGACGATGTCCGTGCCGCGGCAGATTCCGCCATCGACTATGACCTTGCACTGTTCACCGACGGCTTCGACGATATCAGGTAGAACGTCAATCGCACCCAACCCGTGGTCAAGCTGGCGTCCTCCATGGTTGGAGACGTAGATCACATCGACACCGTGATCTGCCGCGATGCGAGCATCTTCGACGGTCATGATCCCTTTGAGAATAAGTTGGACATCATAGGCCTTGCGGACCCGGGCGACATCCGTCCAGTTCAGGGCGGCTTGCGCGCGAATTGAGTCCGGATTCACGTATCTGCGCCAAGGTTTGTCAAAGCGGCGCACAATATCGCGTTCGCGCCGCGAATAGACCGCCGTATCGACTGTCAGCGCAAATGCATCGAGACCAGCAGCGAGCGCTTCATCCACATGATCCTCAATGAACCGGTCTCCGCCCCGTACATAGAGTTGGTAGAGCAACGGCGCGTCTGTCACGGTACGAACTTCGGCCATGGAGCGGGGAGAGACCGAGCTCATCATGGTCGGCACCCCAAAGGCGCCTGCCCCCTCGGCAACGGCCTTCGCACCATCTGGATGAAAGCTCTCGAGCCCACCGACCGGCGCAAGGCACACCGGCAGGCGCACAGATTTACCAAGGAACTCTGACTTCGACTCAATCTCAGAGACGTCCACAAGAACCCGGGGGCGCATGGCAATGGCGTCCAATCCGGCTCTGTTTCGGGCAACCGTCGTCTCGGTTTCTGTGCCGCCAATCAGGTAGTCCCATCCCTCCGGCGTACATGCTGCCTTGGCGGCAGGAATGAACTCATGAATGGCCTGGAATTCGGCGATCAGATCTCGCTCACCGTCTTTCATTTACCCTCTCCGTCTCAGACCCGGCGACACTGTCGCGTGGATCGTCATGCGACCTCGAACAGACCCGCCGCGCCCATGCCGCCGCCAACACACATGGTGCAGACGACATGTTTTGCGCCCCGTCGTTTGCCCTCGATCAGCGCATGACCCACCATTCGCGCGCCCGACATGCCGTAGGGATGTCCGATTGCAATGGCCCCGCCGTCGACATTCAAGGTCTCATTGGGAATACCGAGCTTGTCACGGCAATAGAGCACCTGCACCGCGAACGCCTCATTCAGTTCCCAAAGATCAATGTCATCCATCTTCAGCCCATGTTGCTCCAGTAGTTTGGGCACAGCGAAGATCGGCCCAATACCCATCTCGTCAGGGTGACACCCTGCCACTGCCATACCGCGATAGATCCCAAGGGCATCAAGCCCGCGCCGTTCGGCCTCCTTGCCTTCCATGACAACGGAAGCGGATGCTCCATCAGATAATTGGGAGGCGTTCCCTGCAGTGATGAACGACCCTTCTGCGATCGTAAGGCCGTCCTTGAACACCGGCGCAAGACCCTGAAGTCCTTCGAGCGTTGTGGTCGGGCGGTTTCCCTCGTCCCGATCGAGCGTTACGGCGACATCCGAAATTTCGCCTGTTTCCTTGTCCTGTACTTTCTTAACTGAAGGAAGCGGAACAATCTCATCGGCATAGCGTCCTGCCTGTTGTGCCGCAGCAGTGCGCTGCTGAGATTGCAGGCCGAATTCGTCCTGTGCCTCACGGCTAACTCCGTAGCGGTCCGACACGGTTTCGGCGGTCTCGATCATGCTCATATAGAGCGCGGGCAGGTTTTCCTTGATCCAGGGATCGCGCAGCCGATCCGTTCGTTGGTCCTGTGTCTGCACCAGCGAGATCGACTCTACCCCGCCACCAATCGCGATCTGCATTCCGTCATGTTGAACCTGCTTGGCCGCAGTCGCAATCGCCATCAGACCACTGGCGCACTGGCGATCAATCGACATGCCCGCAACCGTAACAGGCAAACCGGCCCGCATGGCGGCCTGGCGTCCGATATTGGAACCGGTCGAGCCCTGTTGGAGCGCACATCCCATGATCACGTCCTCGACCTCGGCGGCCTCAATCCCGGCACGCGCGACCGCATGCTTGATGGCATGCCCGCCAAGTTCCTGCGCTTGGGTGTCGTTGAATGCGCCGCGATAGGCCTTGCCAATCGGTGTGCGCGCAGTCGAAACGATGACAGCTTCTCTCATCGGAGCCTCCCCTGTTGTTCGCTTCGGTCTGTCACCATGAATGTACCCTGTCAAATCGGCAGGGTGATCCGTCGGTCGCCTCTTTGGCCTATTTGCGCAGATTGCAGATCAGTCGAAGAACTGGCGGGTGATCCAGTCCGCGGCGATCGCAGGGCGATCTGCGCCTTCGATCTCGACTAGAGTTGCATAATTCAGCGTAACTTCTCCCGGTTTGGCCGTGTTGGCCTCCGACAACGTGAACCGTCCCCGTATCCTGCCGCCTTCCGGAACAGGTGAAACAAATCGCAGACGGTCAAAGCCATAGTTCACGCCGCGTGTAGACCCTTCGAGGCGGGGTACGGCGTCGTAGGCCATGGCACTGATCAGGCTTGCGGTCAGAAACCCGTGCGCAATCGTACCGCCCCATGGCGTCTCGGAAGACGCTCGCTCCGGGTTGGTGTGAATGTAAAACCAGTCTTCGGTTACGTCAGCGAAGGCATCGATCCGGGACTGCGGCATCTCGAACCAGCGTGAAACACCGATCTCAGTGCCAACCCGCGATCGAACATCATCAAGTGTTGCTGTCGTTGTGTAATTGTCATTCAAGTCGTTCATTAGGCCACCGCTGCATGGATTGAAGTGCCGAGGTCTTCTGCAACCATGAACAACCGGTCTTGCCCGAAATGCATGGTCTCCCCGACAAAGAAGGTCGGCGCCCCGAACACACCCCGGGCAACAGCGCCCTCTGTATTCAACTTCAACTTGTCCTTGATGGCCTGATCTCCGACGCGCGTCATGAAGTCCTGGCCGTCTATGCCAACAGCTGAGACGATTTCACCCAGAACCGCCGGGTCCTGAATCTCACGATCTTCGACAAACATCGCTTTGAAGAGCGCGGCGACAAACGGTTGAAAGACTGGCTTTCCGAGATATGCGACCGCGCCCCGCATAGCAGTCATGGTCATTTGCGGATGTACGGAGTTACGTTTGTACGGCAAGTCATACATGGCGGCCCAGCGACCGAGATCCCGGCCCATCCATTTGCCCTTGTTCTCAACCGAGCCTGGTGGGCGGTTCCCAGTTGCCTGCATCACTCCGCCAAGGAAGATTGGTGTGTATATGACCTCTGCCCCGGCAGACGCGGCAATTCTCGGAAGGACCGACCACGCAATGTAGGCGGCCGGACTGACCACATCGAAACAGAGTTCTACGGTTTTGGTCATACAGGATCTCCTCTGCGAGAAACGTGCCTCACCATGTTTCACTCCATGGCCGGAGCTGCGTTTCAAATGTCCAGGCCGAGCGGTGCTGATTGTGGATCTGCCAATAGGTCTCGGCGATGTACTGCGGATCAACTACGGCGTCGTCCTCTGGTCGGTAACGGTCGGGAAAGTTCTCCTTGATCCAGACCGTATCGATCGCAGCATCGATCACCACATGAGCGACATGGATGTTCTGGGGGCCCAGCTCCCGCGCCATACTTTCTGCCAGGGCCCTCAGCGCGAACTTTCCTCCTGCGAACGCGGCAAATCCGGATCCACCTCGCAGACCCGCGGTAGCTCCCGTAAAGAGGATCGTGCCCCTGCCCCTTGGCACCATCACCTTTGCGGCTTCGCGACCAGACAGGAATGCACCATAGGCGCACATTTCCCAAACCTTGCGATAAACCCGGGACGTGGTCTCGCGAATGGGGAAGCGCACGTTGCCGCCGATATTGTAAACGCAGACCTCAATTGACCCGACATCGCGTTCGACCTCCTCGAAAAGCGCTATCGTGGCTTCCTCGTCGCGCGCATCGACACCCATCGGTATGGCCTCGCCACCGTCGGCGCGGATGCCCTCGGCCAAGGCTTCGAGCTGATCCATATTGCGCGGGCGCCGCGTGATGACAGAGGTATAACCCTCCAACGCGAACTTCTGCGCCACGGACCCGCCCGTGGCATCACCTGCGCCAAGAACCAGACAGACCCTCTTGCTCATGGTACTCGCCCGATTGGATGATCTTTGAACTGCGCCCGCAATGTCCGTTTCGACACTTTGCCCGTAGCGGTAAGGGGCAACTCCTCGACAAAGGCAACATCATCGGGCACCTGCCACTTCGCCAGATGCGCTCCGACATGCTCGCGTAGCTCGTCAGAGGTCGGGTCTTGTCCCGGCTCTTTCTGCACCACCAACAATGGGCGTTCGTCCCATTTCGGATGTGGGATCGCGATTACCGCACAATTGGCGACGCCGGGATGAACCAGAGCCGTATTCTCGACATCGATGGAGCTGATCCACTCTCCGCCCGACTTGATCAGATCTTTTGCCCGGTCAGTGATCGACAACCAACCATCCGGGGCAATGCGGGCGACATCGCCGGTGCCAAACCAACCTTCGGCGTCCAGGGCCGCGTCACTTGCGGATTGATTGTTGAAGTACCCTGATGCGATGCAATTGCCGCGCACGAAGAGTTCTCCCTCGGCCTCTCCATCATGCGGCAGCGGCGCACCCGCTTCGTCGGTGATTTTCAGGTCGACCCCGAACATCTTGCGTCCGGCGGTTGCTTTCATACCGATGCGTTCTGCCAGCGGACGGCGTTCCATTTCAGGGGTCATCATTGACAGCGTGCCCACCGGCGACATCTCTGTCATGCCCCAACCCTGATAGACCTCGATGCCATAGTTCTGAAAGCGCTCGATCAACGCACGCGCGACGGCTGAGCCACCGGCCAGAACCTCTACAAGATGCGAAGGTTTGCGTCCGCGCTTGTCCATCTCGGCCAACAAACCCAACCAAACCGTCGGCACGCCCCATGCGGAGAAGACATCCTCGGATTCCATCAGATCAAAGAGGCTGGAACCGTCCAGATTAGGTCCCGGCATGATCAGGGAACACCCGGTCAAAGGTCCGGCATAGGGAAGCCCCCACGCATTTGCATGAAAGAGAGGCACAACCGGCAGAATGCGTACACCCTGCTGGAAGGTTGAACGCTGACCAAGCGCAACGAAGAGCGAATGCAGCACCATCGCGCGGTTGGAGTAGAGAACACCTTTCGGATCGCCTGTCGTTCCCGACGTATAGCAGAGCGCGCAGGCCGCGTTCTCGTCTAGGTCTGGCCACGTGATCTCTTCAGGCTGCCCATGGAAGAGATCTTCATAGCACGCAGCATCCGGTACGCAGTCCGGCATATGATCTGACCCACACATCGCAACGTACTTTACGGTTTTCGGCAGGGTGCCCTGCCGTGCTGCAATCATGGGAGCAAAGGTTAGGTCAAAGAACAGTGCGGCATCGTCTGCGTGGTTGACGACATAGGCGAACTGCTCCTCGGATAGGCGTGGATTGATCGTATGGCACACCGCACCGATGCCTGCGATGGCGTAGTAAAGCTCGAAATGTCGATATCCGTTCCAGGCCAGTGTCGCGACCCGGTCTCCTGGCTTGATCCCCATTGCCCGCAAACCGTGGGCCAATTGCGCGATCCTGCGG
Source organism: uncultured Limibaculum sp. (assembly GCA_964475765.1). Taxonomy (GTDB): domain Bacteria; phylum Pseudomonadota; class Alphaproteobacteria; order Rhodobacterales; family Rhodobacteraceae; genus Thermohalobaculum. The sequence goes on along the minus strand of CAYYZH010000015.1, from coordinate 31,810 downwards.
CGCAGTTCGGGGTAAGTTGCTCTGTGCAGCCCCCCTTCGACCGTCGCGGAGACGATCTCCGCATCGGGGTGGATGTCTGCTGCGTAGTCAATGATATCGGCCACTTTCAATGGCCTGTGCATCATGAGACCGGATAGCATTGCGCCTCCCTTTTTGAGATCAGCCTATCAGCCTATTTCCCTCTTGCGAGAAGAGAAAATCTGCGCGCAAGGTTTGTCCAACAGATATCAGGAGGATGGGATGACTGATCAAATGACCCGTGTGGTTCTGGCCGCGAGACCGGATGGCGAACCCAAGCTGACCGACTTCCGGGTTGAGCAAGCTGCCATGCCAGAAATACCAAACGGCGGAATTTTAGTGCGGGTGCTCTGGCAGTCTCTTGACCCCTACATGCGTGGCAGGATGGACGAGAGCAAATCCTATGCCGCCGCTGTCGAAATCGGCGGCACGATGGAGGCAGGCTGCGTTGCCGAAGTCATGGCCTCGGACAATCCCAAGTTTGCGCCGGGTGATATTGTTGAGGGACGGTTCGGTTGGTGCTCACACGCGGCATCTGATGGTCAGGGTGTGCGCAAGGTCGACCCTTCCATAGCTCCCATCCAGACGGCGGTGGGCGTGCTCGGAATGCCTGGGATCACCGCCTATGTTGGCCTACTAGATCACGGACGCCCCAAGGAGGGAGAGACACTCGTGGTGGGAGCAGCCACAGGTGCTGTGGGTTCGGTCGTGGGCCAGCTCGGCAAGATCCACGGGCTACGCGTCGTTGGAGTTGCCGGTGGAGCCGAGAAGTGCGCCTTTGCCGTTGATGAGCTCGGGTTCGACGCCTGCCTCGATCATAGAGCCGCCGAGGACGAAAAAGCCCTGCGTGCCCAAATCGCCGAACACTGTCCCGATGGGGTCGATATCTACTTTGAGAACGTCGCGGGCAAAACGCTCGATGCGGTGATACCGCTGATGAACACTTGGGGGCGCATACCGGTTTGCGGCATGATCTCGCAATATAACCTTGGCGGTCTTGGAATGTCTGGTGGGGAAGGCACTGATCGCCTGCCAAAGCTTTGGCGTACTATTCTGGTCCAGCGCCTCAGCGTGCGTGGATTTATCATTTTTGATCACTACGATCGGTTCGGTGACTTCCAACGCGACGTTTCCGGCTACATCCGTGATGGACGTCTCAAATACCGTGAGCACATCACTGAAGGGTTGGAGAACGCACCCGCTGCATTCTTGCAAATGCTAAAGGGCGGCAATTTTGGGAAAACACTGATCAAGGTCGCTGACCCGTCATAACAAGTTGAGTGTTACGTCTGCCAAGGCACACCACCGGCAAAACCGGTATACTGCGCTTTGGCGAGGTGTGCCGCATCGACCGGTAACATGACGCCCGAGACTGCGGCCGCCTGATCCGAGCACAAGAAATGCACGACATCAGCAATGTGACCAGGTTCGACGAACATGTTCAGTGCATTAGCACCCTGGATCACCGCAGGGTCGCGTTCGCCACTTTCAATTCGGGCTTTGATCGCAGGCGTGAGCACATAGGTCGGCGCAACCCCGTTGACCCTGACGCCGAAGCGGCCGAGTTCGACTGCCAGCATCTCTGTGAGCCGCAGGATTGCAGTCTTTGACGGGCAGTACGCAGGAAGCGGCAATGGAACAAAGCTGTTTATCGATCCCAGCGTAACAATCGCCCCACTGCCCTGACGTTCCATCACACGACCCACCGATTGGCAACAATGCAGAGTACCGTTGTAGTTCACCTGCCATAGGCGCTGATGCGCCTCTGGGTCCGCCTCCATGATCGTCGATGGTGTCTCGAGAATACCTGCGGAGCAAACGAGCGCATCAACACGACTGAAATTCTGCACGACTTCATCGATAGCCCGATCCACAGCTCCGGCGTCTGAAACGTCAACCGCAAGTGCCAGCCCACCCAGATCCGCAGCAACTGCGTTGGCCGCATCGGCGCTCTGGTCGAGAATTGCGATGTCATACCCTTCGGCTGTAAACCGCCGCGCACAGGCTTCGCCAATCCCGGATGCGCCGCCGGTGACAACAGCAATTGGTTTGTCAGACATGGATCAAACTCCCTTGAGTTCCGGGTCATAGTCAAACCACCACGCATCGCCCTTGGCCGTGATCCGCCCGACCGATGGGGATGGGAAGTGGGAGGGCAGAATCAGATGGTTGTGTTCGGCTGCTGCTTCCAGAACCCGGCGGCGTGAAGCAGTGGAATCCTCCGGCGACGTGTCCCGCCGATACGACCATTCCGGATGGACGCACTGCGCCGGAGAATGCAGAAGATCACCCCACATCACCGCATGCTCCCCTGCACTTTCCAGATGGATCGCCACATGACCCGGCGTATGCCCGGGCGTTGGCTCAAGCCAGATCCCATCCTCGATCTGATGGTCTTCTTCTACAATCTTGGCCTGTCCCGCTGCGATGACCGGCAGGACATTCTCCAGCCAGATATCGCGCTCGGCGTTCTTGGCATGGGCCAACTCCTTGCGTCCAAAGATGTAGGTCGCGTTTGGGAAGGTGGGCACCCAGCGCCCATCGATCAGGCGGGTGTTCCAGCCGGCATGATCAGGATGCAGATGGGTACAAAGCACATGTGTGATCTCCTCCAACGCGACACCGGCTGCCAGCAAGCGCTCGAGCCACGCCGTGTCGCTACGCTGGTGCCATTGCGGGATGCTTGTGTTGGTCTTGTCACAGCCTATGCACGTGTCGAGCAGGATAAGATGCTTCGGCGTGCGCACCAGATAGGATTGCACCGGAAGGATTGCACGGGTCTCCGCATCGATGCACCAAGGATAAAGTTGCGGCACCAGCGTGGCCAAATGATCTTCAGTCGCTGCTGGGAACATGTCCCCGATTTTGCGGAACGGTTCCTCCAACTCGAGAATCCGAGTAACCTCAAACTCACCGATGTTAAAAGATGCGGGACTGGCCATGACTGTCTCCCCAACGACGCATGACTCAGTTTAGCATTAAGGGTTGGCCGGTGGCACCGTCAGATCGACAGTATCCGCGTCATTTGGGTGCTTTGGATACATCTCCAGAACCAGTGGGTCATGCCCGGGGACGATATGATCTGGGCTCTCGGCCATCTGGAGCATCTTGTCGTGGCTGTCACAGTACTCCGGGATGTTCGCAAGGATCGAAAACGGATTACGTTTAAAGACATTGTCGTAGAAGTGCGCGACATCCGACGCGAGAAACACCCGGCCCCGTTTGGTGTTGACCTGTGCCGCCATCAGCCCATGCGAATGGCCGGGCAGAAGATGCACTGAGATGCCCGGCGCAATCTCTGTATCGCCGTCGACGTAGCGCACGCGCTCTCCGAAATTGAGCTGTATCAACTCGCAGACATGGTCAGCTTCGAACGGACGTCGAACCGCCGGATACTTCATGTAGCGCGACGTGGCGAATGCGACTTCCTTGTCCTGAATGATGAACTCAGCATTCGGAAACAGTCCAAAGTTGCCCGCGTGATCATAGTGAAGGTGGGTCACGATAACCGTGTCAATCTGTTCTGCGGTGGTGCCAATTCTTGCAATCGCCTCATCGGGCAGACGATCGATCTTTCTCCCTCGTTTGGCGCCGCACTCATGATCAAAGCCGCAATCTACCATGATGTTGCGTCCATTTCCGCGGATCAGCCAGACGAAGTAGTCAAGCTGCCGGTTCTGTGTCGTGTGCGGATCGTTGGGATCCTCAAGAATGGTGGCGTAGTGGCCCGGAATGTTCACTCCACCATACTTCAGGGCGAAGACCTCGTATTCCGGCACACCCGCTTCATGCGTCTTCATTCCGCAAACCTCTCGTTCAGAGCATTCCAATGTTCGGTACCAATGACAGCCTCACGATCAGCGAAAGTGATCATCTGATCCGACAAGGCGCCGGAATCGCCATCCCTTGCAATCGCGGCCAAGGTCGCCTGCATCGCATGGATCGCAGCGCGCTGCAGATCGGAGGGCACAATGACGATGCGATAGCCCCAAGTCCGCAAGTCCTCCAAAGGCACCATCGGCGTTTTACCGCCAGCAAACATGTTGATCAATTTTGGATAGGGAAGACGATCTCCGATCTCCCGGATCTGGTCCACCGTTTCCGGAGCCTCGAAGAAGATCACGTCTGCTCCAGCCTCCGCATACGCATGGCACCGATCAATAGCGGCGTCAAACCCCTCCACCGCCAATCCGTCTGTGCGGGCGATCAGAACAAGATCATCACCAGAGACATCCTTGACCGCGCAGAGTTTCTGGCAAAATGCATCGGTCCGGACGATGGACTTGTCATCATAATGCCCGCACTTCTTGGGAAAGGTTTGATCTTCAAGATGGATCGCGGCCACACCTGCCCGCATGAATTGTGTAACTGCCCGGCGCGCGTTCAACGCATTGCCATATCCGGTGTCGGCATCCGCGATGACGGGAATCTCGACCGCATCACAGATCTGCGCCATCCGATCGGACATCTCGGTGACGCTGAGGAGGCCAAGATCCGGCATCCCGGTTCCCCGGCTGATCGCACCGCCGGAGGCATACGCGATCGGGAACCCTGCCTGCTCGATAAGACGCGCGGAGAGCCCGTCGAAACACCCGGGCGCAACGAACACCTCATCGGCGCCGATCATTCGTCGAAGCTCTGCAACCCTGGTGTTCATGCGGCCTCGAGCAAGGAGGCAGGAACCATGACGTCCCCAACCATGAGGGTGCGGGCCGTCCGGTAGACACTGGCGTGACGGGCGTGTGGTGTATCACTGCTCAGATCAACATCTGCCATCGCAGGCACGACGCCCGAGGCTGTGCCGATCCGCAATGGTTCGCCCGAAGGTATGTCACCCGCAATGTCGGCGACGATTGTACCTGGAATGCGCCCGGCAACTGCCGTGCACATGGCCCCGGTAAGCGGGATAGCCAGATGTGGGACACCCATGGAGATCATCCGAACCTGAACGTCGCAGTCCTCGCCGCGCAGCGTCTTACCGGAAAGGAGCCGGCTGTCCCCGGGGGAGCCTACAAGCGCAATCTTGGGCACGCTCTCGGGAACATCCTGCCATTCCTCACCAAAACCAACTTGCGACCCCAATGACCGGCGGATCCGCTCGAGAACTTTCATCACATCGGCGTGGGCTGCAATTTCCGCCGGAAGCTCACTTCCGGTCAGCCCCAAACCTTCAGCTTCAACAAAAATGCAGGGATTCGCGGCATCAACAAATGATACATTGATCTTGCTGTCCGAGTTGGCGGGATAGAAACCCGAAGATGGAGTTTCCAACGGCAACGCCGTGCCTGTACGGGATCCACCGGGATCGTGAAAATCCAGCCGTATAGGACTGCCGGGCCCGGCCACACCTGCAATGTGCTCCTCGCCCGTCACCGCCGCCTGTCCTCCACGCACAGTCAGATGGCAGTCAATCCGCTTCGAGGTATTCTCGTTGAACATGCGGACAATTCCGGGACCGTCGGGCAGTTGTACAAACCCTTGATCCACAGCAAACGCTCCGACAGCAGCGGAGAGGTTTCCACAATTCGAGGCATAATCGACTTCGGGCTTGTCGACCGCAATCTGGGCGAAGAGATAGTCGACATCTATGCCGTCGCGTTCCGACCGGCGCACCATCATTGCCTTTGAGAGGGATGAGATCCCTCCGCCCATTCCATCGAGCTGTCGCGCGTAAGGGTCAGGCGAGCCAATCACAGCGCATAGAAGGCGATCCCGAACGGACGCATCTTCCGGCATATCTTCCCATCGAAAGAACACGCCTTTCGATGTGCCGCCCCGCATGAAAACTGCCGGAATGCCGCGCTGATCCGTCACCTGATTTCCCTCAACTCCCCATGACACGGTGTCGATCAAAGGCTAGGGAGAGGGATGCCCTCCTGTCAATCAAAGGACCGATCATGGCGTTCGACCATCCCTTTTACTTTCTGCGTCATGGCGAAACGTTCTGGAACAAGAGCAGGCTCACACAAGGTCAGCTGGACTCCCAGTTGAACCCGACAGGCCGGGCCCAGGCGGAACGGGCAGCGGAGGCTTTGTCAAAGGAGCCGATCGAACGCATTGTCGCCTCTCCGCTATCGCGTGCCCGCCATACTGCAGAGGCTGTTGCACGCCGTCTGGATCTGCCGGTCTCATTCGATGGTGGATTGATGGAGTGTCACCTTGGTTCGTATCAGGGCGGACCACATGGGCCATGGCTGGCCGCGTATTTCAAGGGCGAGAACGATCCGGAGAATGGCGAGACCTTTCAGCAGTTCTCCGATCGTGTCTGGAACGCGATGGCCAACGCTGTCGCCCGAGGGCCGAACACTCTGGTCGTCGCGCATGGCGGGTTATGGCTGGCTGCGCGATCCCGTGTAAACGTAGAGCCGGATTTAGACCGGATGCCAAACGCCCTGCCCCTTCATGTCACTCCCGATGCCGGAACGTGGCGGCACCGGATCTGCGGCGACGTCACCTGATCTTGATCGTGACCGGACAAAAAACGACAAAATGCTGTGAATTGCGATGGCGCATTGGCCATGAAGTACTTAGGTCCAGTGTTGGCCCGACAACAAATCTTCAGGAGTTCCTATGTCGCTTCGCATCAACGATACCGCCCCCGATTTCACCGCTGACACCACCGAAGGCGAAATCAAGTTTCATGACTGGATCGGCGATGGGTACGCGGTTTTGTTCAGTCATCCAAAGGACTTCACTCCGGTCTGCACGACAGAACTCGGTGTCATGGCCGGAATGATCGACGACTTTCGCCAACGCAACTGCAAGATCCTTGGCATCTCCGTCGATCCGGTTGAAAGCCACATGAAATGGAAGGCCGACATTGAAACCGCCACAGGCAACAATCCGAGCTATCCTTTGATTGGGGATCCCGAGCTGCAGGTGGCCAAACTCTACGACATGCTGCCGGCGTCCGCGGGCGACAGTTCGGAGGGGCGCACCCCTGCTGACAACGCCACGGTACGCTCGGTGTTTGTCATCGGCCCGGACAAGAAGGTGAAGCTGAGCCTGACCTACCCGATGACCACGGGGCGCAATTTCAACGAATTGCTCCGGGCCATCGACTCGATCCAGTTGACCGCGGAGCACAAGGTGGCGACGCCTGCGAACTGGACCAATGGCGACGATGTCATCATTACGCCCGCTGTGTCGGACGAAGAGGCAACCGAGAAGTTCGGCGAATTCGAACGGGTGCTCCCCTATCTGCGCAAGACCAAGCAGCCGGGCTGACGTTCTAACGAGTAAGTTCTGTGGCCGTCATCAGACACTGACGGCGGCCACCAATTCTTCTCGTGTAACCGTCGATTTATCCCCGTCCAGTACGACACGCCCATTGCGCAGCGCAATGAACTGATCGCCATACTGGTGGGCAAAATCGAAATATTGCTCGACCAGAACAATTGCCAACCGGTTCTGATCTTTGAGATGCGCGATCACGTTGCCAATCTGCTTGATGATGTTGGGCTGGATGCCCTCCGTCGGCTCATCCAACAGCAGAACTTTCGGCTTGGTGATCAATGCCCGCGCAATGGCAAGCTGTTGCTGTTGTCCGCCGGAGAGGTCGCCCCCGCGCCGGGCCCGCATCTCCTTGAGCACGGGAAACAGCTCATAGATCTCATCCGGCACACGGCGTTCTTCGCGCGGCAGGCAGACAAATCCGGTCTCCAGATTCTCTTCGACGGTCAGAAGAGGAAAAATGTCCCTGCCCTGCGGCACGTAACCGATCCCATCCCGCGCCAACTGGTTGGGCTTTGGCGTCTTTTGCGAAACACCATCGAGAACGTAGGTGCCGGCCGACCGCGGATGCGCGCCCGCGATGATCTTAAGAAGGCTGGTCTTCCCCGCCCCGTTCGTGCCCATCAGGCAGGTGATGCGTCCGGTCTCCGCACCAAGATGTACATCGTAGAGCGCCTGAGACGCACCATAGTGCAGGTCAATATTCTTCAACTCCAGCATGCTCAGCGCCCGAGATAGACGTCAATGACGGTCTGATCGGAAATCACATGGTCGAATGCACCTTCAGCCAACACCGACCCCTCGTGCAGCACCGTTACCTTGCAGTCGAGCTTGCGCACAAAATCCATGTCATGTTCGACCACAACGACAGCTCGCGTCTTCGCCACATCGCGCAGGAGCCGCGTCGTATGATCGCGCTCTTCGACCGTCATCCCAGCTGCCGGTTCATCGACCAGCAAAAGACGCGGGTTCTGAGCCAGCAACATGCCAATCTCCAGCCATTGTTTCTGACCATGCGACAAATCCCCTGCCGTGCGGCCCAGTTGATCCGCGAGGCCGACTTCCTCGGCAATCTCTTCGATCCGCGCACCATCGGGCGCCGAAGGCCGGTAGAACAGGGCTGCCAAGGGGCGTCGGTCCTTGTCGAGCGACATCATCAGGTTGTCCGAAACAGATTGATCCTCGAATACGGTCGGACGCTGGAACTTTCGCCCGATGCCACGCTGCGCGATGTCACTCTCTGAAAGCCTGAGGAGCGAGATGTTTCTTTCACCCCAAAGAACTTCCCCCGTATCGGGCCTTGTCTTACCCGTGACGATATCCATGAAAGTTGTCTTGCCCGCGCCATTCGGGCCGATGATCGCGCGCAACTCGCCCTCACCGATCTCGAACGACAAGTCGTTGATGGCTTTGAACCCGTCGAACGACACGGATACGCCGGAGACCTCCAGGAGCGCGCCGCTCATTTCCGCACCAGTTTGTCAAACAGGCCACCGAGCCCCTGAGGCGCCAGAAGTGTAACCAGAACAAAGCCAAAGCCGAGCAGAACTTGCCACCAGTCGACCCACTTGATGGTGTAAAATCCCAGCGGAAGATCGGGGGCCTGTCCGCCCGTGAACCAGGTCGAGGCAAGACCGACCAAAGCCGCCCCGATGACAGCGCCATAGAGCCGTCCGCGCCCGCCGATGGCGACCCAAACCGCAAGGTAAATCGAAGCAATCGGTGCTATCTCGGCAGGATTGATGATCCCAGCTTGCGGATAATAGAGCGCGCCTGCAATGGCCGATAGAACGGCGGAAAAGACGAAGACAGCCAGCTTGTAGCCCTCGACATTGTATCCAAGGAATCGCACGCGTGCTTCGTCGTCTCGGATGCCGCGAATGATGTTGCCGAACTTACCTGTCGTGATCCACGAGATCAGCAAATAACCAAGGCCAAGCGCTAATGCTGAGGCCCAGAAGAAGACGATGGAGATCGTCGACTGTGGGGTCTGCTCGAAACCCGGGATATTCTGAAGACCTGAGAGACCATTGTTTCCGCGCAAGCCACTGTCGTTCTGGAAGAGGTAGAGCGCCAGCGCCAGGGTCATCGCTTGCGTCAAGATCGAGAGGTAGACGCCTGTTACCCGGCTGCGGAAGGCCAGCCATCCGAATACCAGCGCCAACAACCCCGGCACGAGAACAACCAGTGCCAGCTGGATCGGGAGGCTTCCGGCAAATGTCCAGATCGCGGGGATCTCGGATCCGCCGACGACACCAAATATCTGGTTCCCGATGGCGGCCTGGATCTCCGCCTCAGTCGGTGGGATCGCTTCTGCCGCAAGCGCCTCGATCACGATCGTCTCAGTCCGCGCATACATCAGCCACATGCCGATCAAATAGCCGCCAAGACCGAAAAACGCGAAATGTCCCAGGCTCAGGATTCCGCAATACCCCCAGACCAGATCCATCGCGATCGCAATCAGGCAGAAACACAAGGTCATACCAAGCGTTTTGACGAAGCTGGTCGAGATCAGGCCAAACCCTGCCGCTTCGCTCAAGAGCGTCACCGCGATGGTAAACGCAGCAAGAAACATCAGGAAGACCAGCACAGATGGGTGCCGCAAAACGAAGGGACGACGGGCTTGCGTTTGCATGGCTCAGTCTCCCGCCGCGCGGCCTTTGAGGGCGAAGATGCCCTTTGGCCGGAACTGGATGAAGATGATGATGAAAATGATCATGTAGGTCTGGGCGGCGAGCGTGTTCGACGGGTTAAACGCCTCGATGGACTTTTGCAGCGCACCGACCAGGCCGGCGCCGGCCAGCACACCCCAAAGGTTGCCAACGCCGCCGACAACCACGGTCATGAAGCTCTGCACAATGTAGTCCTGTCCCAAGCCGGAAGTGACCTTGGCAAAGAGTCCGATGGCGACACCGGCGATCCCCGCAATGCCGGAACCAAGCCCAAAGGTCAGCATCCGGATACGGTCAGGATCAATTCCCATAGACGCGGCCATGGCTGGGTTTTGCGTGACGGCGCGCACCTCAAGCCCCAGTCTTGTCCGGTTAAGCACGAACAGGAGGAACAGAAGGAACGCCAAACCGAGCACGAAGATCGCAACACGGATCAGCGAGATCGAAACGATGGGGTTGATCTCCCAAGCGCCATCAAGCCAGTCCGGCGATGTAAGCGGGCGGGCCTGCGTTCCGAAGACGATCTTGGCAAGCTGTTGCAAGGCAATCGAGACGCCAAAGGTTGCCAGCAAGGTCTCGAGGGGACGATGGTAAAGCCAGCGGATCACCAGCCTCTCGAGCGCGACCCCTGCCCCAAACGTGATCGCGAAAGCCAGTGGCAACGCTACGATGATCGAGACCGTATAGTCCGGGATGATCTGCTGCACCACAAAGCCGGTATACGCGCCCATCATGATAAACTCACCATGGGCCATGTTGATGACCCGCATCACCCCGAAAGTGATCGCCAACCCGATGGCCGCGAGGAAATAAATCGACGCCAGCGACAAGGCATCCAGGGTAAGGTCCACAACCTCATAAGCCTGAACCCGGCTTTCGATGGAGGCCAATGCGGTCTCGGCGGCTGACGTTACCGCCTGATCCTGCTCAACATAGACCGAATAGAAGCCATGCTCTGCCACCGCGGCCTGACGCTCGGCGATGGTGGGTGCGGGCGTGACCATACCTGCCTCGGCCAATGCACTGTAAGCGCGGTCCCGTGCTTCGATGTTCTTCAACTCGGCGACAGGTACACCGCCGACAACACCGTCCACAACATGGCTCGCCAGCGCGGCTTTTTGCGCATCCGGCGACAGGGGTGCAGGCGCTCCAGCCTCGACCAGAAGCGCATACGCTTCATCCTCGGTCAGGTCCGTACCGACCTTCAGAGTGCGCGCAATGTTTCCCTCAGGCGTCTCCATGGAAACAACGCTTCGGGTCACCAACAACGGGTTCAGGGCGGCGCGTACATCTACGGAAATGTCCGATGAGACCGCCTCAATGGCTGCAACCCTGGCCGCCGGATCCGCGTCAAAGCGAATGGTGAGCAGCCCGGCAAGGCGCTCCTTCTCTGCCTTCAGCGCGGCATCGGGCTCTTCGGCAATCGATGCCTTCAATGCTTCGAGTTGGGCAGCAGATGGATCGCGAGAGATCGCTGCCAAACTGGCACGGCGCTTCTCTGGATCCGGATCCAAGAGCTGAAACTGTACAAGCGCCGCAGAGATCAAACCACGGATTCCGCTGTTGGGCTTGATCTGCTTCAGCTCTTTTTTGGCGGCCTCACCGACGGGATCGCCAGTGAAGAGATCAAGAAGCTGATATGTCTTACGGTCCTCGGTGGTCGCACGAAAGAACCTGCCGTCCACCTTGCGTGCCCACATTTCTTTCGCCCGCCACAACTCGAGCACCTGCTGTGCCTCCGGCACGCCGCTATCGCGCAGCGCATCTATCGCGGGTTGGATCGTCTTGCGCGACCCCTTGATGATGATTGAAGAGTGCTCAGTGAGGATCTCCTCAACGGCCACACTCTGCGCGGCAGCAGGGCCGACAAGGGCGCAGAGAAGAACGGCGATCTGGAGAAAAACTCTGGGCAAGCTGGGCATGGTTCTTGTTGTTGTCTTTACATGCACACAAAGCAAGAGGGGGCCGGCCAGCCCCCTCAAAATCATGTGATCAAAAGATCAGTAGTTGGATTTGATCTGCACGCAGGTCGAAGTCTCGGTGTTGTACATGCCGCAACCGAGCTCTTTCCAGTCGGACTTCAGAACAGCCGATTCCGGCAGGAAGTCGGTCCAGGCATCGCCCGGAACTTCTGCTGTCTGGCTGATGATGTCGAACTGGCCGTCTTCCTGGATTTCGCCGATCAGGACAGGCTTGGCCAGATGGTGGTTCGGCAGCATCACGGCCTTGCCGCCGGTCAGGTTCGGGAACTCCTGCCCGTACATGGCCGTACGCACGGCATCGACATCGGTGGTTCCCGCAGCTTCGGCTGCATTCACCCACATGTTGAAGCCAATGTAATGCGCTTCCATCGGATCGTTGGTCACGCGCTCATCGCCCATCTTGGCTTTCCAGGCAGTAATGAACTCTTCGTTTGCTTCGGCATCAGCCGACTGGAAGTAATTCCATGCCGCGAGGTGGCCGACGAGGTTGGTCGTGTCGAGGCCGGAGAGTTCTTCCTCACCCACCGAGAATGCGACCACAGGGATGTCGTCAGCCGAAATTCCAGCCGCCGCCAGTTCCTTGTAGAAGCCAATATTCGCATCGCCGTTGATGGTCGAGATCACGCCGACCTTTTTGCCATCGGCACCGAGCGCCACGACATCGGCCACGATCTTGGACCAGTCGGAGTGACCGAAGGGGGTATAGTTGACGAAGATATCCTCCTCCGCAATACCCTTATCCTTTAGATACTGCTCCAGAATTTTGTTGGTCGTACGCGGGTAGACGTAGTCGGTCCCGAGCAGTGCAAACTTTTCCACGCCCAACTCTTCCAGATAGTAATCCGTCGCCGGGATCGCCTGCTGGTTCGGCGCTGCACCGGTGTAGAAGACGTTCTTCGAGCTTTCCTCACCCTCGTACTGAACGGGGTAGAACAAGAGGCCATTCAGCTCCTCGATCACCGGCAGAACCGACTTGCGGCTCACGGATGTCCAGTTGCCGAAAATCACGTCTACTTCGTGCACGGTCAGAAGCTCGCGCGCCTTCTCGGCGAACAGCGGCCAGTCCGATGCAGGGTCAACAACGACCGGCTCGAGCTGCTTGCCGAGAACTCCGCCCTTGGCGTTCTGCTCTTCGATCAGCAGCAGCATCGTGTCTTTCAGTGTCGTCTCGGAAATTGCCATCGTGCCCGACAGCGAGTGGAGAATCCCCACTTTGATGGTATCGTCAGCCGCCATCGAGGCCGTGGCCGAAAGGGCAAGCGCCGCCGCCGACGCCAACATACAGTTTGTGCGATTTACGATCATTTGATCCTCTGTCGTTCGTTTGTTTTTCTTGGCGCCTCCGCACCCGGGAAGTTGGGTAAAACAGCAGTGCTGTCCTGTCTGCTGCTGAATCTTGGCCATGGCGTTGCAATATCTGCAACGCTATATTCAACTGCATGAGACCCTTGCAGATCTACACGGCCGTCGATGCCATCGCCCGCGCGGGATCAATCCGCCAGGCCGCCGAACAGCTTGCAATCTCGCCGTCTGCGCTCAATCGGCAGATCCTTGGGCTGGAGGCAGATCTCGGGCTCGAGATGTTCGACCGTTTGCCAGGCGGCGTGCGCCTGTCCACGGCGGGCGAGATTTATATCAAGGCGTTTCGCGAGCACCTGAGTGAGTTGAAACGCGTCGAAAGCCAGCTTGCCGATCTCTCAGGGCAACGAAGCGGAACCGTGCGCATCGGCGCTGGCCCCGAACTCTCAGCCACTTTTTTGCCCCGCGAAGTCGGGGCATACCAACAAGATTATCCGCTCGTGAACTTTTGTATGGAGACGGTCGCATATGACCGGTTGGCCGAGCGCGTCGCAAATGGTGAACTCGATATCGGCGTTGCCGTCGAACCGGTTCTGTCCCCCGGTCTGATCGCGATGGCAACTGAGGAGATCAAAATCGTAGCGGTCAGTTCAGCGCAGGCGCCCGACGCTGCCCCGCCGCTCATGTTCAGTGATCTGGCACAACGTCCTCTTGTCGTGCCAACAAAGTCATCCGGTCTCAGAAACAGTATCGACGCGGCATTCGCAGGTCGTCGGATCTCACCGCACTTCCTTATCGAAACCGATGCTCCAGTCACGCCCGACCTTATGCTTGACCCGGAAGCGCTTTGGATCGTGGTCAAGCGCAACATCGATCCCACATCAATTCAGAATGCAGGGTTGAGCGTCTGGCCCATTGCGCCCGAAACCTTCAAGACCATCACGGCGCAGATCATACATCGGGAACACCGCACGCTCCCCGTGACCGTCAACGGCGTACTTGGCGCGTTGACACAAGGCTTGTCGGAGCCTGCCTGAGGCTGGCTCGCCTCAAGCCGCATCTCGTATCATATGGGCGACACGCTCCCCGATCATCATCGACGGCGCGTTGATGTTACCATTGGTGATGCTGGGCATGATTGACGCGTCCGCAACCCGCAGACGTTCTACACCATGCACCCGGGCTTGGGGGTCGACCACCGACATGGCGTCCGAGCCCATCTTGGCCGTTCCGCAGGGGTGGTAGGCGCTGTTCGCGTTGTTGCGCACGTACTCGTCCAGATCAGCGTCCGACGTGACATCCGGCCCAGGCGAAACCTCCGGGCCACGACAAAAGTCGAAGGCGGGTTGACGGGCAATGTCTCGTGCGATCCGGATGGCCGCTCGAAACTCCTCGAAATCGCGTTCCTGACTGAGGCCATTCAATACCATGTACGGAGCAGCGAAGGGATCAGCCGATCGAAGCCAGACCTTGCCCCGGCTTTCGGAACGCACGGGGCCAACGTCAAAACAATATCCATCCTTGTCCGGTGGCGGCGACCAGCCCTCGAGATAGTAGGGCCAAAAATGGAATTGAATGTTGGGATAGTCCACCCGCTCGTCCGATCGAAAAAAGCCGCCAACCCGAGAGGGTCCGGCCGCAGCAGGACCGGTCTTGAACAGCAACCACTCCATCCCGGCCAGCAGAATTCTGTGCTGCGCCAGCAACTTGTTCTTGGTCATGCCCTTGTGCGGGCAGCGGTGCTTAAGATGCACCTCCAGATGATCTTGCAGGTTTTCCCCAACCCCGGGCAGATCCTGGACCACCTCGATCCCGTGCTCGCGCAAATGATCCGCCGGGCCAATCCCCGATAGCATCAGGAGTTGAGGGGACTGAAATGCCCCGGCAGACAGGATCACTTCCCGAGCGGCGTGCGCAGTCTGATCCTGCTCGCGATGGCGATAGGCGACCCCGACCGCCCGGCCGTTCTCGATCAACACCTGTGTTACATGTGCCCCGGTTAAGACGGTTACATTGCCCCTTTTGAGTGCCGGGCGCACACAAGCGCGCGCGGTCCCACAGCGCCAACCATTCTCGAGATTGGCATCGAACTGGGTCACGCCCTCTTGCGCTCCGCCATTGTAATCAGCGGGGATGGGATACCCGGCCTGTTGACCGGCTTCGAGAAACGCGGTCTCGATTGGATGGTTCTCGTCCATCTTCTGCACACTGACCGGCCCTTCGCCGCCACGTGCGTCATCGGCTCCTTCGCGATAACGTTCCATCGAGCGGAAGTAGGGCAGCACGTCATCATAGCCCCAACCTAGCGCCCCTTCCTGCACCCAACGGTCGTAGTCTTGACGATGGCCGCGCACGAAGACCATGCCGTTCAGCGACGACGAACCGCCGATAGTCCGACCTCGTGGCTGGGACAGACGCCGGTTGTTCATGTAGGGTTCAGGCTCGGTCTCAAAACACCAATTGCGCGGCCCGCCGGTGAACGTATACCGCGCCGCCGCCGGTATACGCGTGGTCCAATGCGCATCCGTCGGCCCCGCCTCGAGCAACAGCACCTTCACGGAAGGGTCCTCGGAAAGGCGCAGCGTCAGAAAGCCGCCGGCTGATCCTGAACCGACGATGATGTAATCGTATTCAGCCATCTGAGCCCCCTACGTCTCGTTCAGCGTCGTCGTCGGACTGCCCAGAACTTCTTCGTTGTGTTGGCCGAGGGTTGGCGCCGCCCGCTGGACACCGCCGGGCGTGTCCGAGAATTTCACCGGCAATCCGATGGTCTGAACTTGGCCGGCAGTGGCATGATCGGTCATCGGTACCATATCCCGCGCAATGGCCTGCGGGTCCGCGTGCATTTCGCGAATAGACAGGACCGGGCCCGCGGGGAAGCCGCCGGCTTCGAGGATCTCGAGCCATTCCGCACTCGTCCGGGCGGAGAAGATTGCGTTCAGCTCCGCCTCCAACTCCAAACGATGGATCATCCGGCCATCGTTGCGAGCGAAGCGCGGATCCTCTCCGAGGTCAGGCCGCCCGATCAGATTGACCAGCCGTTGCCAATTGCCTTGATTGGCAGCGCCGACGTTGATGTAGCCGTCAGAGGTCTTGATCGCCTGATAGGGCGCGTTGAGGGGATGCGCAGAGCCCATGGGTTCGGGATCCTCCCCCGTCGCGAAAGCGATGGCCGATTGCCAGTAGGTATGTGTGATTGCCGCTTCAAACAGCGACGTCTCGACCACTTGCCCCTCACCTGTCTCTCGCCGCCGGGCGAGCGCCGCGCAGACCCCCATGGCAAGCAGAATGCCTGCCGTGATGTCGCTGACCGGCGGGCCAACCTTGCAGGGCGGACGTCCCGGCCCCTCGCCCGTGACCGACATCAGGCCTGACATTCCCTGTGCAATCAGATCAAACCCCGCGCGATCCGCGTAAGGTCCGGTCCGGCCAAACCCTGAGATCGAGCCATAGATTAGTCCGGGGTTCTCTACGCGTAGGCTGTCATAGCCTAACCCCAGTTTCTCCATCGTGCCCTTGCGGTAGTTCTCGATCACGACGTCCGCATCTCGGATCATCCCGCGCAGGGTTGCGGCTTGCTCCGGGTCCTTCAGATCCATGACAACGCCGCGCTTGCCACGGTTCATCATCATATAGCTGGCAGCTTCATCGCCGATACACGGCCCTGACTTGCGCGTATCATCGCCCGAGGGTTTCTCGACCTTGATCACATCGGCGCCCATATCAGCCAGCATCAGCCCGCAAACAGGTCCAGCCATCACATGAGCCAGTTCGATGACCTTGACGCCTTGCAGTGGTCCGCTCATGAGCCTTTGAACTCCGGTTTGCGTTTACCAAGAAACGCTTCCATGCCCTCCTTGAAATCGTCGGACATGTAAGCTGTTTCGATCAGATCGCGATCATCTGCCGAGGGTCCGTCGGCGCGTAGCCTGCGCAGCCCCTCTTTGGTCACCTTCAGGGTCAACGGCGCGTAGCTTGAGATTTGTTCGGCCAGTGCCTCAGCGCGCGACAGCGGATCGTCGGCAATCTCCATGACAAGCCCAAGACTGAGGGCTTCTTCGGCTCCGACCAAGCGTGAAGTGAAGATGATCTCGCGTACCCGTCCCTGCCCGATCAACGCGCTGAGCCGCGCCAGCGAGGAGATCGAAAGGCAATTGCCCAAAGTCCTTGCAATCGGAAATCCGAACTTCAACCTTGCATCCGTCAAACGAAGATCGCAGCAGGCGGCAATCGCCGCTCCACCCCCGGTGCAGGCGCCGGTGATCGCTGCAATGGTTGGGACTGAGCACCGTTCAATCCGGCCCAGAACCGCGTCCATATCGTCTTCGTACTTCCAGGCGTCGTCGGGGCTTGCGAATCCTCGGAACTGGCTCATGTCCGTACCCGCCGCAAACGCTCCGCCCGCGCCTGAAATCACCAACGCACGCACGTCCCCCGGATCATCACAAATTGCGGCCAGTTCCTCATACATCTCGAAAGTCAACGCATTGCGTTGCTCCGGCCGATTGAAAGTGACGTAGCCGATCCCATCGCGGGTGTCGTGCAGCAGGTCGGCCCCCATCAGGATTGCTCCAGGACCCGCATCGCCGCATCGCACCCGCCCTTCTGGTGCGGCACGCCTGCAAGGCCGAGCCCCATCTCGACACCGGACAGCGTTCCCATCAACATCAGATCGTTGAAGTCGCCGAGGTGACCGATCCGGAAAACCTTGTCCGCGACCTTTGAGAGGCCAGAGCCAAGCGACATGTCGAACTTCTCCAACACCGTTGCCCGAAAACCGTCCGCCGAATGGCCGTCCGGCATGCGCACCGTTGTCAGCACCGGTGAGTGTTCGCGTTCGTCCTGACACTGAATTTCCAGACCCCAGGATTGAACGGCCACCCGTGTCGCTTTGGCATGACGCTGGTGGCGGGCGAAGACCTGATCCAAGCCCTCCTCCTCTAGCATATCGATCGCTTCGGCGAGCCCGTAGAGCATGTTGGTCGCGTTGGTATAGGGAAAGTACCCCTGCGCGTTCGGCCCCAGCATATCGGTCCAATCCCAATAGGATCGCGGACACCTCGCCTGTTCGTGCGCCGCTTTCGCCTTCGCCGAGAACGCATTGAACGACAATCCCGGCGGCAGCATCAGACCTTTCTGGCTGCCGGACACCGCGACATCGACGCCCCAGTCATCCATGCGGAAATCGGCCGATGCCAGCCCAGAGATCGTGTCGACCATAAGCAACGCCGGGTGGCCCGCATCTTCAATCGCTTTGCGCACCTCTGCGATGCGGCTGGTACAGCCCGTGGACGTTTCGTTGTGCACTACACACACCGCATGGATCGTGTGGCCCGTGTCCGCCTTTAGTGCGTCGTGGATCGCCTCTGGTTTGGCGCCTGCACGCCAGTCGCTCTCGATCACCTCCGGGGCAAGACCGATGCGTGTCGCCAATTTGTGCCAAAGAAATGCAAAGTGACCGGTCTCGAACATCAACACACGATCGCCGGGCGAACACGTATTCACCAGCGCAGCCTCCCAAGCTCCCGTGCCGGACGCCGGATAAATCACGACATCGCCAGATGTCTGGAAGATCCGCTTCATCCCCTCGAGGCACTTGCGCCCCAAAGGTGCGAAATCCGGACCGCGATGATCGATCACCTGCTGGTCAATTGCTCTCAGGATACGCTCAGGCACCGCTGAGGGTCCCGGGATCTGCAAAAAATGTCGTCCAGCCAAACTTGTCTCCCCAGCTTACGCCTGCTTGTCGTTGTCTTCCGCGCCATCTATTCAGGACGCCGAGGCAAAGGCAACGGCGCAGGAACGGCGGACCCGACGTGAATTGGCAAAAACTGGCAGGTGAGATCGAGGGTGAGGTCCTGTCCGGCCCGTTCGATCGCGGGCGTTATGCGACCGACGCGTCGATCTATCAGATCGTTCCGGCAGGTGTGGTCGTGCCGCGCCGGTTCTCAGACGTCGAGGCGGCACTGGGCATGGCGCGCGAGGCGGGCGTGCCGGTGACAGCACGGGGGGGCGGGACCAGTCAGGCGGGGCAGACCGTCAATTCCGGTCTCATCATCGACTTCTCCAAACATCTCAACGGTGTGCTGGAACTGGATGTCGAGAATCGTCGTGCCGTTGTCGAACCCGGCATCGTGCTGGACGAGTTGAACCGACAGCTGCGGCCGCATGGGCTTTGGTTCCCGGTCGATGTCTCCACGGCCTCGCGTGCCACAATCGGCGGCATGGCGGCCAACAACTCCTGCGGCTCGCGATCGATCAAGTATGGCCTGATGCGAGATAACGTCATTGCCATCGACGGGCTGATGGCCGATGGCACGCGGTCCCGGTTTGCGACCACGCCCCGTGATGCAAATGATGCACTGACCGCCGATTTGCTCGAGTTGGGCGCCCGAAATGCCGAGGAGATCACGGCTCGCTTCCCGCCGGTTCAGCGCCGTGTTGGCGGCTACAACATCGATGCGCTGGTGCCCGGCGAGGCTCCGGTCCGGCTCTCGGATTTGCTGGTCGGCTCCGAGGGCACACTTGCGATTTCAGAGCGGATCGAGATCCAGCTCTCCCCGCTACTCACCCGCAAGATGCTGGGCGTCTGCCACTTCCCGACCTTCTGGGCAGCGATGGATGCAGCCCAGCACATCGTCAAACTGGGTCCGGTGGCGGTCGAGTTGGTCGATCACAACATGATCGCGCTTGGCCGCGACATCCCGCAGTTCCGACCGATCGTTGATGAATTTGTGCGCGGCGATCCGGCGGCCCTGCTGCTGGTCGAGTTTGCGGAGGATGACGAGGCGGAGAACCTGCAGCGTCTGGCCAACCTGCGCGATCTGATGGCGGATCTCGGCGGTGATCTGGTCGAAGCCGTGGATCCGGCTTTTCAGGCACGGATCTGGGGTGTCAGGACGCAAGGCCTCAACATTATGATGTCCATGCGCGAGGCTGGAAAGCCGGTCAGCTTCGTCGAGGATTGCGCCGTTGCCTTGCCCGATCTTGCCCCGTTTACCGACAGGCTAACGGACGTGTTTCGCAAGCACGGCACGGATGGAACGTGGTACGCGCATGCCTCGGTTGGGTTGTTGCATGTCCGTCCCGTGCTGAACCTCAAGACGGATCTCGGCGTCAAGCAACTACGTGCGATCGCCGAAGAAAGCTTTGATATCGTTGCCGAATATAAGGGTAGCCATTCCGGCGAGCATGGTGACGGCATCGTCCGCTCCGAATTTCATGAGCGCATGTTTGGCTCGCGCATGGTCCGGGCCTTTGAGGAGGTCAAAGACCGGTTCGACGGAGATGGCGTGCTTAACCCGGGCAAGATCGTCCGTGCGCCTGCCATGGATGACCGCAGCCTGATGCGCTTTCCGCCGGACTATACCTATGACCAGACCCAGCCCGCGTTTGATTGGTCAGCCTGGCCCGGCGAGCTGCATGGCGCAGTCGAGATGTGCAACAACAACGGCGCTTGCAGGAAGCTCTCGGGCGGTGCGATGTGCCCGTCCTACCGGGCGACCCGTAACGAGCGCGACCTGACCCGCGGACGAGCCAACACGCTCCGCCTTGCCCTGACCGGTCAGCTTGGCCCGGACGCACTGGCCTCGGATGAGATGGCCGAGACCATGAAGCTCTGCGTCGGCTGCAAGGCCTGCAAGCGTGAATGCCCGATGTCCATCGACATGGCGAAGATGAAGATCGAAGTAGCGGCCGCCCGCGCCACCCGAAATGGTGTGCCCCTGCGTGAGCGCCTGATCGCGCATCTGCCGCGCTTTGCCCGAGCCGCTAGTTATGGACGCATGGTCTTAAATTTGCGTGACCAAGTTCCAGGGCTGGCCAGAGTTTCCGAACGGCTCACCGGTTTGTCGGCTCAGCGATCTCTCCCGGTCTGGCGCAAGCCCTGGCGCGAGCCATGTGGGCGCACACCGGGCAGCACCGGCTGGAATCCGATTTCGCGCAAGCAACCCGGCGTTCTCTTGTTTGCCGACACGTTCAATCGGTATTTCGAGCCGGAGAATCTCGAGGCCGCTTACAGGGTATTGTTGGCCAGCGGTCAAAACGTGGTCGACGCAACGCCTTTGGGAGAGCGCCCGCTTTGTTGTGGCCGGACTTACCTTGCCGCCGGAATGATCGAGGAAGCGCGCGCGGAAATGCGACGTACGTTCAATGTGTTACGCGATGGGCCCGATCTGCCGGTGGT
>CAYYZH010000015.1:0-10321 GCA_964475765.1 uncultured Limibaculum sp. | reverse complement strand
TATTTTCTGACCGACGCGGAACCCCGGGTCTTCGTTTGCGATCCTGCAAAGGCCGAAGCGCTGGCCCCGGTCGCGGCCAAAGCCGGTGCGCGGTTGGAAACGCTGGGTGTCTGGACCAATGGCATAGATCCGACCAACGCCGGAACGTTCCTCAGTGCGGTACCGGTGGAAGCGACGTTCGAAACCGTCCACCGCGCTCCTGACGATCTTGCCACGATCCTTTACACCTCGGGGACGACAGGGCGCTCGAAGGGCGCGATGACGACCCACGAGAACCTGTGGTCCAATGCCATAACCCTTTGTGATTTTTGGAAATTCACCTCTGACGATGTGCTTCTGCACGCCCTGCCGATCTTCCACACACATGGGCTTTTCACATCGACCAACACGATCCTGGCGGCTGGCGCCGAGATGATATGGCAGCACCGATTCAACGCCGATCATGCGATCGCGCGGCTGCCCGATGCGACGGCGATGATGGGGGTGCCGACCTTCTATACGCGGCTTCTGGATCACCCCGATCTGACCCGGGATCTGACCGCCCATATCCGAGTTTTCATCAGTGGCTCAGCACCAATGTTGATGGAAACACATCAGCGTTTTCAGGAAGTTACAGGGCATACCGTGCTTGAAAGATACGGGATGACCGAGACCCAGATGAACACCTCGAACCCCTACGAGGGCACGCGCAAACCGGGCACCGTCGGCCTGCCACTTCCCGGTGTCTCCGTCCGGATCGCGGATCCTGAGACGGGGGCTGTTCTTCCCAAGGGTGAAGTCGGAATGATCGAAGTCAAAGGTCCCAATGTTTTCAAAGGCTACTGGCGTATGCCTGAGAAAACAGCGGAAGAATTCCGACCCGACGGCTTCTTCATGACCGGCGATCTCGGAACGATCGATGGAGATGGGTTCGTCTCGATTGTTGGACGGTCGAAAGATCTCATTATTTCAGGTGGTTACAACATATACCCCAAAGAGATCGAAAGCGCGGTCGACGCGCTGCCGGGCGTTCTGGAGAGCGCCGTGATCGGCGTGCCGCATCCTGATTTCGGTGAGGGGGTCATCGCCATTGTCGTGCCGGAACCCGGCGCCGCACCTACAGAAAATCAAATCATTTCAGGCATTTCCGACCAGATCGCTCGCTTCAAGCAACCGAAGAAAGTGGTTCTGACCCAAGCCCTTCCGCGCAACGCCATGGGCAAGGTTCAAAAGAAAGACCTGCGCGAGCAACACAGCGCCGCCTTCGCCACCTAGGGCGCTGTCTTCCATGCATTCGGCCACAATTAGAGCGTCGAAGATACACCCCTGATAGGCCCTTTGCGCTGGGATCACGGCGT
Organism: uncultured Limibaculum sp.; assembly: GCA_964475765.1. Classification (GTDB taxonomy): domain Bacteria; phylum Pseudomonadota; class Alphaproteobacteria; order Rhodobacterales; family Rhodobacteraceae; genus Thermohalobaculum. Next base: position 8,984 of record CAYYZH010000015.1, on the reverse strand, counting down.
ATGGCAGGCGTATGGCACCTGTACAGCAACCGTATGGCAGCTGTACCGCATGTGTATGGCAAGCGTATGTACACAAAGTCGACCGGCCAAACCGGGGGGAGCGTCCCATGATCACGATCTTTGAGGCCCGCAAGATCCTCACCATGAACCCGGCGCGCCCGGTCGCCACCCATGTCGCGATCCGCGACGGGCGGATCATCGGGGCTGGGTCGCTCGAGGAGTTGTCGCGCTGGGGGCCGCACGATCTCGACACGAGGTTTCGCGAACACGTTCTGATGCCCGGTCTGGTCGAGGGCCATTGTCACACGATGGAAGGCACGTTCTGGCAATACACCTATTGCGGCTTCTTCGACCGGGTCGATCCGCAGGGCAAGCTCTGGCCCGGTGCGACATCCATCGATGCTGTGATTGACCGGCTGAGGGAGGCGGATGCTGCTCTCGCCGATCCCGCTCAGCCCCTGCCCGGTTGGCAGCTTGATCCGATCTATTTTGACAATCGCCGGGTCAGTCGTGCCGATCTCGACAAGGTCTCGACCACGCGTCCCATCGGCGTGCTTCATGCCTCGGGCCACATCATGAACGTAAACTCGAAGGCGCTCGAGCTGGCCGGGATGCTACGCACGGGGATCGAGCACCCGGGCATTCCGCTTGGCGAAGACGGCCTGCCCACCGGAGAGCTTTTCGGGCCAGATGTCATGACGCCGGTCGGCGGGCATGTCGGGTTCGACCGCGATATGCTGGCCTGCGACGAGGCGGGGCTGCGCAATTTTGCCCGGCTTTGTGTCCGCGCCGGCGTGACCACCGCCACCGATCTTGCGGCGCGCCTTGGTGATGAGGTCGTCGAGGTGATGCTGCGGGTGACGGGCGAGGCGGATTATCCCGTCCGCCTCGTGCCGCTCAGGTTCTTTCAGGGCCTGACACCCAAGGATCTGGTCGCCCATGCCGCCGAGCTGAAACTGAAATCTACAGACCGCCTCCGTCTTGGCCGGATCAAATGCGTCGCCGATGGCTCGATCCAGGGGTTCTCGGCGCGCATCCGTCCGCCGGGTTACTTCAACGGGGCGCCGAACGGGCTCTGGTACATGGCGCCGGAGCAGATCCTCGAGACCTATGAAAGGGCGCTGGAGGCCGGACTTCAGGTCCACACCCACACCAATGGTGACGAAGCGACGGATATGGCCATCGAGATGTTCGAGCGGGCACTGACGCGCCGCGCCGTGCCGGATCACCGTTATACATTGCAGCATTGCCAATTGGCCGATGCGGCGCAGTTCCGACGGATCGCGGCGCTGGGGATGTGTGTGAATCTTTTCGCCAACCATCACTATTACTGGGGCGATGCGCATTACAACCTGACGGTCGGACCGGAGCGCGCAGAGCGGATGAACGCGTGCCGCACCGCGTTGGCGAGCGGCGTGCCGATGGCAATCCACTCCGATGCGCCGATTACGCCGCTGGGGCCGCTGTTCACGGCGTGGTGCGCGGTCAACCGGCTTACGGTCTCGGGCCGGGTGCAGGGAGAATATGAACGCATCTCGGTCGAGGACGCGCTCTATGCCATCACGCTGGGCGCGGCTTACACGCTGAAACTCGATGGCGAGATCGGCTCGATTGAAGCGGGCAAGCATGCCGATTTCGCAGTGCTTGAGGACGACCCAACCGCGGTCGATCCCATGGGTCTCAAAGACATTGGCGTCTGGGGCACGGTGCAGGGCGGGCGGATCTTCGAGGCGGCGGCATTGTGAGTGTTCTCGTCGTCTCCAGCCTCGCGCCACGAGGAGGTCCCGGGTCTGCGCCCGGGACAGTGCTGCGTGGCAGAGGGGAGCGCATTCCTTGAGCCTCGCCCTGACCATCCTTGGCGGTTATCTCGGCGCGGGCAAGACGAGTGTGGTCAACCACCTGCTGCGCCATGCGGGTGGGCGGCGCCTCGCCGTTCTGGTCAACGAATTCGGCACCCTGCCAATAGACGAGGATCTGATCGAAGCTGAAGAAGACGATGTCCTCGCCATCGCGGGCGGCTGTGTCTGCTGCAGCTATGGCAACGAATTGGTCGAGACGCTGATGCGGCTGGCGGAGATGACCCCGGCCCCCGATCATGTGGTGCTGGAGGCGAGCGGCGTCGCGCTGCCCGGCGCGATTGCCGCGAGCGTTTCGTTGATCGCAGAGTACCGGATCGACGGGATCGTCACGCTGACCGATGCCGAAACGATCGAGGCGCAGGGGCGCGATCGCTTCGTGGCCGATACGGTTTTGCGCCAGCTGAGCGATGCTGACCTGATCGTCCTGAACAAGATCGACCTTGTGTCGGACAGCGATCTGGCCGGGACCCGGACATGGTTGGAGAAAACAGCGCCGGAGGCCCGGGTGATCGAAGCCCGGCATGGCGGGGTGCCGCCCGCGGCCCTGCTGGGCATTGAAGCAGATCGCCAGACCATCGCAGCCAAACCGGGTCAGACCGCGCCGAGCCACGCTGTCCCGTTTGCAACGCACAGCCTTGCGGTCGATCAGCCCGTGGCGGTGGAGAGGCTGGCCGAGGCTCTGACTTCTCCTGCCCTTGGTCTCGTTCGGGCCAAAGGGTTCGTGCGTGATGTCGGGGGAAAGATCCGGACGCTTCAGACCGTCGGGCGGCGCAGCGATGTTTCGAACGTGGCGCCGGGTGCACGCCGTGATCCCGGCGCCACGGGTCTGGTGGTAATCGGACTTGCGGACAATCTGGACCTTCCCGGCGTGCACGCGGCCATAGCGGCGGCGGCTTCTCAAAAACCGGAGAGCCCGACTTAGACCTGCGGGATGGTCTCGATGATCCATTTCTGGATCGCCTGAGCCAGCGGACCAGTGCGGCTGCCGCGCAGCATCGAGAGATGGTCCCCCGGCACGGTCTCGATCGTGGGCGGCAAGTCAAACAGCGCGCGCCAGGCCTCGGCATCTCGGGGGTTTGCATCGGTGGCCTGCAGGATCAGCACCTTTGCGTTGGGAAGCGGCCGGGGCCGATAACTGAGCCACGCGATGGAATGCGCGGGATCGATCTTGCGCGGCCTCACGCCGACGGCGGCTGAACCGTTGCGCACGGCAAAGTGCAGGGCGCGCGCGAAATCCCCCGCCCGCACGGCATCGCGAATGGGCCGGACCCAGCGCCAGCGATCGCACCAGGGCGCCAAGGGATCGAGCAGCACGAGCGCGGGTGCATGGCCGCTCCGGTCAAGAAGATGGCGGGCCATCTCCAAGGCGATGGGCGCGCCGAAGCTGTAGCCCATGAGCGTCAGGCGCTGTGGTCCTTTCAACTCCTCTCCAAGCTCTGCCGCCGCATGGGCGGCCATGTCGGTCATGCGCGACTGACCGTGCCCGGCATGCATATCCTTGCCGTTCACACCAACGATACGAAACGCCGGATCCATGGCGTGCACGATCTCGAGATAGTCCGAGAGATGCCCGCCCATCCCATGCGCCGCGACGATCGTGCCCAACCCCTGGCCCGGACGGAGCACCTGAGGCGCATCGCTGGCCTCGCCGTCAAAGGCCCGCGCGAGCTGGCGAACACTCGCGCCTTTCAGGATCATTCGCTCGAACGGGATGCGCCGCTCCAGGACCTTTTCCGCGTCGATCACAAGGCGCATGGCCTGAAGCGAGTCTCCACCAAGGTCGAAGAAATCGTCCTCGGGCCCAAAGTCGGACGTCTCGAGAATGTCCGAGAACAGTCTCGCGAGCGCGTGCTCAGCGGGCGTTCTGAATTGCGTCAGTTCCAGATCGCCATCGCTGTCCACCCTGTCCGGCAACGCGTCTCGGAGGATCTTGCCACTATGGGTTCTGGGGAGCGTCTCCATCCGGTGCCACACCGCTGGCGTCATGTACGCAGGCAGGCTCGTGACCAGGCCTCGCTTCAGCGCATCCGGCGTGGCGGTGCCGGTGTAATAGCAATGCAGCCGATTGATCCCGTGCTCGGTCATGCGCGCGATTACCGCAGCCTCGGCAACGCCGTCCTGCTGACGGATCACCGCCTCCACGTCCGGAGGGCGGACATTGTAGCCGCGGATCTTGGTCTGCTGATCGCGCCGCCCCATCGAGTGATAGATCCCGTTGAAGTCGCGATAGGCCAGATCTCCCATGCGCAGGGTGGCGCGGCCATCCTTCAGGCGCCCTGCTCGCTCGCGGTTAATCTCTGGATTGTCGAGATAACCGCACGGCAGATTGTGCGAGGTGATCTGGATCTCACCGGTGGCACCGTCCGGCACGTCGTTGCCGTCCTCATCGATCAGACGGACGTCGCTCGGGTTGAGCGCGGGCCCCATCGGCATGATCTCGAAGTCGATGGGATCGCAGGCCCGGCGTCGCCAGGCGGTGATGTAGGCAAATTCCATCGAGCCGTAGACATTCACAAGCTCGGCCTCCGGCGCACAGATGCGGGCATGACCTTCGGCATCGTCCCGTGTCAGCGCCTCGCCGATCAGAATGATGCAACGTAGATCCGGCAGCGTCCGTCCGGCAGCGATCATCTCTCGAAAGATCGCGGGGTACATCATGACGGTGGTGACGGACTGGGCCCGCATCCATTCGGCAAGCGCCCCCGCGCCGCGCCGGGGCACATCGAAGCAAAGCGTCTCGGCGCCAACGCTGAGCCCGGTGAACTGCGTCGGGTTCCAGAGATTGCCCAACAGTGCTGTCTTGTCATCCGGTCCAAGAGCCTGCATCTGGCAGGCCATCCGCACGAAATGCTCCATCTGCTGGCGCGAGCGGCGCATCGCCTTGGGCTGCCCGGTCGAGCCGGATGTCACCGAGATATGCGAGCCGGTGTGCGGGTCGACCTTTGGCCGGGCAAACGGCGCGTTGGCCGGGGTCGAGAGGTCGGCAACGAGCACAGGCCCCGCGGTCAGGCGTGCCGCGGTATCTTCAAAACCCGGCTCGACGATCACGAGGTCATGCGCCGAAATCGCCAGCAGCGCCCTGATCTGCTCATCGGGGAGGGACAGGGGCGGTGCGGAGAACACCTGGCCGGCTTTCTGAATGGCGATGTAGGCGACAAGCCGGGCCGACCCGCCGCCGCCGATCCACGCAACATTGCCCCCGGGGCGACCGATCGCGGCCATAATGTCTCCGGCCAGCCGATCTGTTATGGCCCACATCCGGGCATAGCTGAGACCGGCCTCATCCTCGGCAATGCAGGGCGCATCCGGTCTGGTCCGGGCAACCCGTTCAATGTCGAGAAGGATCTGATCCAAACCGGGCCCCCGCCTGTTTGAAACGCATCGCGCACACGACACGCCGTGCGCCTGAGAACGCGGTACCGGTGATGCCATTGGATGGAGGGCGGTATGGCCGAACATCAGCTTGCGGCAAATCCCCGGATCAGCCGTCTTGCTCTGCCTTCTGCGTGTGCCGCCCCCACGGTAGCACAACCTGAGCGTGGGTATGCCGTGTGCGCCGCCAAAGTGAAAGCACATTCGCAAGGGAGAGCCTGAAGGCACACGCGAACATCAGGTGCCCGTGAGTCGGCTCGAAACGGGCACAGCAACCGCAAAAGAGGTGCTGTGCTGCGGAATTATCACCCTATGGTTGAAGAATACTGATTCTTCGCAAAATGCGAATTATGGAAGGGAATCAGGCACTTCGAGGGCAGATTCAGGGAGTGTGGTGCCGGTTGAGGGACTCGAACCCCCGACCTTCGGTTTACAAAACCGCTGCTCTACCAGCTGAGCTAAACCGGCGCTTTGGTGCAAGTGCCACCTCGGATAGCGCGCGTCAATGTTTTGCCCGGAGAAACACCAGAAAAATACGCCAAATAACTAAAAAGGCGGCATTTTTGTCGATGTTGCGGAAGGAAGTGGTGGGCGATACTGGACTTGAACCAGTGACCCCAGCGATGTGAACACTGTGCTCTACCAACTGAGCTAATCGCCCGCGCGAAGTGCTATAGAGGGACAGCGCAGCGTCGGTCAAGCCGCCACGAAAGCCGTGCCCAGATCGAAGCGAATCGCCCGCGGGTTTTTCTATAACTGACAACGCTTTGCCCTTTATTTTGTCAAATTGAGTGTTGCGGCGTTCTTAATCGTAGGTTACTAAAGACAGGTAACGGGGGCAGGTTTAGTAAGGTAGGAGCAAGCCATGATGGGCAGGCTATCAGGTTTGATTTTTGCGGGCGCGCTCGGGTTCATGCCGCTCTCCGCAGATGCGATCACGACGTTCGACATCTCGGGAACGGTTGTTGGCGGGTCGCAAGACGGTGCCGTGGGAACGGGAACCGTGACATTCGATGAATCGCTGCTGACAGGCGTTAATGGCGAGACGGCCAATCCGGCGGTCGATCCCAACTTCGCTCTCAGCTTCATGCTGTTCGGGCAACTCTTCAGCGCGCTGGATGACATCAACTTCGATGACTTCCCGCTGTTGACAGTGGACGCGATGGGCACGCCGACCGATATCGATTTCGTGGTGGACGAAGCCGATGCGGTCAACCCGACAGATATCGCCCAGGCGGGGATCACCGCGTTTGATCTCTTTGGTCTGACGTCAGATCCGCTCACCGGTGGGTTTACGACCAACATCAGCGTGACCGAAGTCAGCGCAGTGCCGATCCCGGCAACGCTTCCGCTGCTGCTTGGCGGTCTGTTGATCGGCGGTTACGTGGTGCGTCGCCAGAAAGTCGCCTGATCAGGCGCAGCCGGTCAGCCGGCTGATCTCGGTGGACAGCTGAGCGAAGCTGTCCACAACTCCCTCCGCTCCCATTTCATCTACAAGCTCGGTCGCAAAACCGAATGTCGTGAGAATACACGGGATCCCGGCATTTTGCGCGGCGTGAAGATCCGTGTGGGTGTCCCCGATCATCACGCAGGCTTTGGGATCAGCCCCCATCCGCCTTGCGGTCTCTCGGATATGTTCCGGATCAGGCTTGCGCACCGGGAGCGTGTCGGCCCCAAGGATCGCCCCGAACCGGTCGTGAATGCCGAGTGACTTAAGAAGCGGGCGCGCGAGCCATTCCGGCTTGTTCGTGCACACGCCGAGCCGCCAGCCCGCTGTCTCCAATTCATCCAGACATGCCTCGACATCATCATAGAGCCGCGTCTCGACATGCAGCGCCCCGGCATAGGCCTCCAGCAATTCGGGATAGAGGGCATCGGTCAGCGCGACTTCCGGCGCCGCATCGATCGGACGGCCCGCCTTTTCCAACGAGCAGCGGATCATCGCCCTGCCCCCCCGGCCTGCGACCTTGCGATCGATCACCGGATCCAGCAAGGGAAGCCCGCGCGGTGCCAGCGCGACATTAGCCGCCGCCAGCAAATCGCGTGACGTGTCCGCCAGCGTGCCATCAAGATCGAAGATTACCCCTCGCATGGGCGGAGTGGTAATCGGGCCCGGCAACGAACTGAAACCTTTTCTGACCGGTCTTCATCTTTTTTTGGCCGCTGGTCGCGGATATACGACGAGCCATGACAAGAACGAGCAGTCAAACCCGCGAAAACGCGATTGTCATTCTGGCCGCAGGCAAGGGCACACGGATGAAGTCCGATCTGCCCAAGGTGCTGCACAGGATCGGCAACGCCCCCTTGCTGCACCATGCGATGCGCACGGCCTCGGCGCTCGAGCCCGCGCGCATGTTGGTGGTGGTCGGCCATGGCGGCGCGGATGTGAGTGAGGCCGCTCGCACGTATGCGCCCGATGTCGAAATCGCCGAACAGATCGAACAGCTTGGCACGGGACACGCCGTTCTGGCCGTGCGTGAAGCGCTGGCCGGGTTCGACGGCGATCTCTATGTGCTCTTTGGCGACACGCCGTTTATCCGGCCCGAAACCTTGCTGGCGATGCAAGCAGCACGCGCCAAGGCTGAAATCGTCGCCCTCGGGTTCGAGGCGGAAGATCCGGCGGGCTATGGACGGTTCGTGCTGGAGGGCGCCGATGATCTCACGGCGATTGTCGAGACCAAGGATGCTTCGCCCGATCAGTTGAAGATCCGGCACTGCAACTCCGGACTGATGGCCGGGGATTGCGCGACAATGCTGCGGCTGCTGGACGGTCTCGGCACGAGCAATGCGCAGGGTGAGTACTACCTGACGGATGTTGTGGGCGCGGCGCGGGCCGAAGGCATGTCGTGCCGCGCGGTCTTCTGCGACGAGGCCGAAACGCTGGGCATCAACGACCGGGTGCAGTTGGCGGCTGCCGAGGCAAGGTTTCAGGCCCGTGCGCGTCAAGGCGCGATGCTGGAGGGGGCGACGCTGGTCGATCCAGAAACTGTTTACTTCAGCCTGGACACCACGCTCGGGCGCGATGTCATCGTGCATCCCAATGTGATCTTTGGCCCGGGCGTCGAGATTGCCGATGGGTGCGAGGTCAAGGCCTTCACCCATCTCGAGGACACGCGGCTCGCGCCAGACGTCAAGGTCGGCCCGTTCGCGCGGTCGCGCGGCGGCAGCGACTTGGCAAGCGGTGTGCGTATCGGCAATTTTGTCGAATTGAAGAACGCGGCCCTTGGCGAAGGGACAAAGGCAGGCCATCTCACCTATCTCGGAGATGCGTCATTGGGCGCAGGCGTGAACATCGGAGCGGGCACGATCACCTGCAATTATGACGGTTATCTCAAACAGCGCACCGAGATCGCCGACGGCGCCTTCATCGGGGTGAACACGGCCCTGATCGCTCCGATATCAGTCGGCGAGGATGCCTATGTCGGCACCGGCACGGTTCTGACCATGAACGTGCCCAAGGACGCGCTGGCGCTGAGCCGGACGCGTCAAACCAACAAAGAAGGGTATGGCCCACGCTTGCGCGCGCGCCTGTCCGAACGAGCAGCAGCGATAAAGAAAGCGAAAGAATAATGTGCGGCATTGTGGGGATCCTGGGCCAGCTCGACGCGGCCCCGCGCATATTGGATGCGCTGAAACGGCTGGAATACCGCGGCTATGACAGCGCGGGGCTGACGACGCTGGTGAATGGCAAGGCGGAACGCCGCCGCGCCGTTGGCAAGCTGGCCGAACTGATCAAAACGGTCGCGGCCGACC
>CAYYZH010000014.1:31093-38186 GCA_964475765.1 uncultured Limibaculum sp. | reverse complement strand
TGAAGGTCGCCGATTTGCCATATGCGTGGGCCACGTTGTGGATCACGTATTTGTACTGCTGGAGCATGTCGGCCTGCTGGGTCAGGGTGCCGAAGACCAGTCCCAATTCGTGCTGACAGGACGCAACCTCGTGGTGGTGCTTGTCGACTTTCATGCCCATGCGCGCCATGGTTGAGAGCATCTCCGAGCGGATATCCTGCCCGGCATCGACCGGGTTTACGGGGAAGTAGCCACCCTTGAGGCCAGGGCGGTGCCCCATGTTGCCCATCTCGTACTCAGCGTCTGTGTTCCAGGACGCGTCCTGAGCATCCACTTCGTAGCCGACCTTGTTGATGCCGACTTGAAAACGGACATCGTCAAAGAGAAAGAACTCGGCTTCCGGGCCCCAGAACGACGCATCGCCGATGCCGCTATCCTTCAGGTATTGCTCCGCCTTGACTGCCGTGCCACGTGGGTCGCGGTCGTAAAGCTCCCCGGTGTCCGGCTCGTGGACGGTGCAGAACACGGCCATGGTCTTTTCCGCATAGAACGGATCGATATGAGCCGACGCGCAGTCCGGGATCAGTTTCATGTCCGACTGATCGATCGCCTTCCAGCCAGCGATCGACGATCCGTCGAACATCCAGCCTTCGGTGAACCAGTCCTCGTCGATGATGTCCGAGATGGCGGTGACGTGTTGCATCTTGCCGCGTGGGTCGGTGAACCGAATGTCCACGTACGCGATCTCTTCGTCCTTGATCTGTTTGACCAAGTCTGCAGGTGTGCTCATTTCTGTCCCTCTCCTGTCTGGGTTAGTCTGTTGTGTTTGTTGGATCAGAGCGCTTCGGGGCCCTCTTCGCCGGTCCGGATGCGGATTGCTTGGCCGACATCGGAGACGAAGATTTTGCCGTCCCCGATTTTGCCGGTCTTGGCCGCGTTGACGATGGCTTCCGTCACCTGATCGACCTGGCCGTCATCGACGACGACTTCAATTTTTACCTTGGGGAGGAAATCGACCACGTATTCTGCGCCGCGATAGAGTTCAGTGTGGCCCTTCTGACGACCGAAGCCCTTTGCTTCGAGTACGCTCAGGCCCTGAATGCCGATGTCCTGCAGCGCTTCTTTCACCTCGTCGAGTTTGAAAGGTTTGATGACGGCCTCGACTTTTTTCATTTGGTTCTCCCCTGGCTAAGCTTGTGCGCGCGAAGCTGCCCGGCCGGCTGGCCAGGTTCTTTGAGCTACACAGCAAGGGCTGTGCCAACTCACTTACGCGTTGATTTCATTCAGAAAAATTGGGATTCAGCGAGGTTGGAGGGAAGAAAATTCTGTCTAAATTTTCGGCAAAGTGCTCAATTATTCCGCAGAGCGATCGAGGTCATGGGATGCGGAATGTAGCAGACCTTTCGCCCGTTTTCGGGAGGCCGGACGGCCAGCAAAACGAATGCCGACCGGGATGATCCCGATCGGCATGGCAAGCGTCTCGCAGTTAGTGTGTCGCCGTTCGGAACGGCCCGTTTTCAGACAGCCGCCGCCTGATGAGTGCCGTTTGCACCTTCGAGGCCATGTCGCTCGCGATGTTCCGCGAGGATCTTCTGAAAGAGCGCGCTGTTGAACGGGTACTGGAACGTTATCTGGTCGGCGTTCGGTTTTGCCTCGATTTTGAGATCGCTGACATCCGGCTCTTGGGAATCGAACTCATCCTGATAGAGCCGGTAATCCGGAACAGCCAAATCATCACCATCCGGGATCGGCTGGGTCTCGGCAGTCGCCACAAGCGGCTCGGGCTTAGGTTTGGGATCTTTGGCCGGTTCGGCAGCTTTCGGCGGATTGGCTACTATCTTACGAGGCGCAGATGTCCGCGTTTTCAGTGCCGCTTTTGCCGGTCGCTTCTGTCCGGGTTGCGTATTAAGTGCTTCGAGCTCAACCGCAGTTTTCAGAAAGTTGTCGAGACGCTCGATTTCTCCCAGAAGTTGCGATCGCTTTTCCTTTGCAATATCCAAAACGTCCACTGGCCTGCCCCTCGTACTTTTTTGCATTCTGCGAACTCACCACGCACGGAAATTATGGCGGGAAGTAGGCACAATTGCGCTTTATTTTCGACCCATTGGGTTCGCCGTTGACCATAAAAGAAAAAATATCTGTGCAAATTGCACGGTCAGGTTGGCGCTCAGAATCGTTGAACAACTCAGGGGTGATAAATGGGAAGGGATAGGCGTGGTTGAGGTTTGCTGACCGCTACAATCGATTCGACTCAAATTGAAGTGAGGACAGCGTGACCCAGCTTCTTTCATCTGCCAAAATGCGTGCCGTTGAGCAAAATGCAATTCGCTCGGGCGCGGTGTCGGGGCTGGATTTGATGGAGCGCGCGGGGCAGGGCGTGGTCGACGCGATGTTCGACTGGAAACCCGAACTCGCGACCGGTCCTCACCGTATGGTTGTGCTGTGCGGCCCCGGCAACAATGGCGGAGACGGCTTTGTTGTGGCGCGCCTGTTGCATGAACGCGGCTGGCAGGTCCAAGTTGTTCTCTATGGCGACGAAGCGCGCCTGCCGCCCGATGCTGCTGAGAACGCCCGGCGCTGGAAAGAGCTTGGTGACGTCAAGCCACCGGGCTCTGCGACGGGTGCGGTCGTTCCTGATCTCATTGTGGATGCCGTCTTCGGTACTGGTCTGAACCGTCCGGTCGATCGAGATGTCTTTCAAACCGTTTTTAGCTTGGTCCGTCACCACCCCGAAGTGCCCATCGTTGCCGTGGATTGCCCATCGGGTTTCTGTGCGGACAGCGGGAGGCCCCTTGGTGATGTGGGTCACGCGCCGCTCAACGCTCTGATCGACGTTGACCTCACCGTCTGCTTTCACCGGGCGAAACTGGGTCATGCGCTGGATCGGATGGCGAATGCATCCAGGCGGATCGTGGTGGCGGATATCGGGCTGGAACAATCCAACGATCCCGGGGCTGTTCGCTTGGTCGCACCATCGCTCTCGGGTTTGAACAAGCCTGCACACGCGCACAAGTACGAGCACGGTCATGCGTTGGTACTGTCTGGCGGTGTCGGCAAGGGCGGTGCGGCGCGGCTGGCGGCGCGAGGTGCGTTAAGGATCGGAGCCGGGTTGGTCACAGTGGGTAGTCCCCCCGCGGCGTTGATCGAGAATGCCGCTCGGCTCGACGCAATCATGTTGTCCGCGATCCGGGACCACGACCATCTGAAAGCCCTCATCACCGAGAGAAAAATTAGCGTCGCCTGTATCGGGCCGGGTTTTGGCGCCGGGCAAGCGCTGCGCGAGACCCTTTCGGAACTTCTCAAACTCCGTATCCGCACCGTAATCGATGCCGATGCCCTCTCGGAGTACCGAGACGATCCGCAGACGCTGTTCGACATGCTGCACAACGGATGTGTGCTCACCCCGCATTCAGGCGAATTCAGCCGACTGTTTCCGGATCTGGCGGCCCGCCTCAACGCTCCGGCGACCACAGGCCCGGCCTATTCCAAGGTCGACGCAACCCGCGAGGCAGCCGAACGCGCAGGCTGCGTGGTCCTCTTCAAAGGTGCCGATACGGTAATTGCGCATTCTGACGGGCCGTGTTCGATAAACTCCGCCCACTATGATCGCGCGGCGCCGTGGCTTGCCACCGCCGGGTCAGGCGACGTTCTCGCAGGGTTCATCACCGGGTTACTCGCCCGCGGCTGTGACCCGATGGAAGCTGCCGAGACGGCCGCCTGGCTCCATATAGAGTGCGCACGTACATTCGGCCCCGGACTGATTGCGGAAGACTTGCCGGACCAATTGCCAAAGGTCTTTCGTGACCTCGGGTTGGCGGGCGCGTAGGGTATGTCTTCAGGCGATTTTGGACCGGAAGCGCAGCTTCATCCGATTTCACTGAAAACGCGCCGCCTTTGACCAAACGGACTGCATATGATCATCAAGGACATCCGCACGCATCTGCTCTCTGTGCCGTTCGCCGACCCGCCGAAAACCGGCTTTCTCGCGCTCGAAACTCTCGACCTTCTCGTTGTCGAGATCGAAAACGATCAGGGCGCCATAGGCACAGGGCATCTCAATCCGCTCGCAGGAGGCATGCGCACGCTCGAGATGTGCATCCACGAGATGATGGTCCCGCTCCTGATCGGCCAGGACGCCTCCGACCCCGAAGCGCTATGGGATCGGATGTGGCAGGCCAACTTTATCCAGGGCCGCATGGGCCTGACCATCATGGCGTCCTCGGCAATCGACATCGCACTCTGGGATCTCGTCGGGCGCAGTCGGGGCCAACCGCTCTGGCAGATCTGGGGCGGACGGCCCGAACCAATCCCTGCCTACGGGTCCGGCTGTTATCGCGGGCTCGGGCATGACGGCATGATCGAAAAGGCCGAAGCGTTCGTGGCGGACGGCTATAGCGCCATCAAGATGCAGGTCGCCCATCTCTTCACCCATGACGAGGATGTCGCAAATGTGCGCGACATGCGCGCAGCCTTGGGAGACACCATCGACATTATGGTCGACGTCAATCAGGGTTGGACTGCTGAGGAAGCGGTGACGGTTGGACGGCGGCTGGACGACTATGGGATCGCCTGGCTCGAGGAGCCGGTGATGGCCGATGACCTCAAAGGTTATGCCGAAGTGGCCGCCGGGATCAGCACACCTGTTGTGACCGGTGAGAACCATTTCCTCGGATATGATTTGCGGGAGTTCTACACGATGACGAACGTGCCTATCCTTCAGCCGGACATCATGCGCGGCGGCTTCACCGGTTTGCGCCGGATTGCGGCCGAGGCCCATGCGCATGGCAAGAAGATCGCGCCGCATCTCTTCACTGAACTCTCGAGTCATCTCGTGGCTTCCATCCCGAACGGGTCCTGGCTGGAGTATATGGGCTGGCATGACCATCTCTGGGTCGAGCCTGCGATCCCTCAAAACGGCTTGCTGGCACCGCCCGCCCGGCCCGGCCACGGCATGAACTTCAAGCCTGAGCTCTTCACCGATCATCCCTATCGCGGTGCCGATCTATGACCGGCGCGGTCAGCGGGGCAGGGATCCTCGCGCTCTGGAACGATTGTGCAGAAGGCGAGGAAGCGGCCTATGAGGACTGGTATCTCTCCGAACATCTGCCCGAACGCCTCAGTATTCCAGGCTTTCTTCGGGGCCGGCGCTATGAGGCGCTGACCGGCGCGCCACGGTTCTTCACCTATTATGAGGTTGAAGGCCCGGACATCCTAACCAGCCCTGCCTATTTCGAACGGCTGAACCATCCGACGCCGCTTACGACCAGAATAATGGGGGAAGTCTTCCTGAACATGAGCCGCACGCTCTGCGAGGTGGCGGCACGCCATGGCTGGGCGCGCGGAGCCTGGGCGGTGGCCGCGGTCGGTGCGGGCGACAGCGCGGCCGAGCTCTACGCCATGCCCGGCGTGGCGCGCGCCGAGTACTGGCGGGCGATCGACGAAGGGCCTCGCGCGGCAACCGCCGAGGAAACCCTGCGCGGTGGAGACGACCGGATAGAAGGCTGTCTGTTCGTCGAGACCCTCCGTCAGGGCGACGCCGAACGGATCGCTGCACGCATTCCCAACGCTCGGATCTTCCGTCTGCTTTGCGATCTCACGGCGGACGCGTGAGCCAAACCCTGCCTATCGGGTACTGGGTGCTACGTGGTGCCTGACGCGGCGCTCGACCCGGAAGAACCACCCGGCCTTCTCAGTGATCCGCGATATCTCAGGATCTGGCTGGTCGGCTGGCTAACTGGCGTTGTGCGCTGGCTCGAACTGCTGGCTTTCGGGATCTTTGCGTTCGAACTGACAGGTTCCCCAATACTGGTGGCACTGATCGCTCTGATGCGCTTTTTGCCGATGGCGCTCTTCGGTGTCTTTCTCGGCGCGATCGCCGACCAGTTCAGTCCAAGGCGCCTTTTGGTCATCGGGCTCGGCCTCAGCGCGGTCACGACCGCCGTGATGCTAGCCATCCAGCAGTCCGGTGCGCTCAGCTACTGGCACCTGATCGGTGCGACCTTGGTCTCCGGCATCTATTGGGCGTCCGACATGCCGTTCCGGCGCAAAATGATCGGTGAGATTGCAGGTGAGGCGCGTCTGGCCCGCGCGATGGCCTTCGACTACGCAACGTCCAACGGCACGCGTATGATCGGACCGCTGATTGGCGGTGTTCTCTACCAGACCATCGGTATGGGCGGTGTCTTTGCGCTTGGCATTGTACTCTATGCCATCTCGCTCGGGATCGCTCTGGGGATCGGTCCTACGGCCAACGCACCGCGCCCGGGTCGGTTTCGCCCGGTCGAAACTATACGCGGTGCAATCGGATCTGCCCGGCGGGCCCTTGGTGAAAACGACACTGCGTTCATCATGGCAGGGACCGTGATCTTCAACATCTGGGGCTTTCCGTTCGTGTCGATGATCCCGGTCATTGGCAAAGAAGACCTCGCCCTGGACGCCGCCACCATTGGCTATGTCGCCTCGATCGAGGGTCTGACCGGCCTGATCGGTGTCATCGCCGTCGGCTTTATCGCCCGCGCGCAATTCTATCGTCGGCTCTATTTCTTCGGCCTGGCCGGGCATCTTGTCAGCGTTGCATTCATCGGGCTGGTGCCGGGTCTCTGGTCGCTCTGTCTCGGGCTGGCGCTGGCCGGTTTCTGCACAGCAGCGTTCGCGGGCATGCAAGCCACCCTGATCTACTCCGTTGCGCCGGAGGGGATGCGCGGGCGTTATCTCGGTCTGATCTCGATCTGCATTGGCTCGGGGCTGATTGGCTTTGCCAATGTTGGGTTTACCGCAGAGCTGGTGGGCGCTTCGAACGCTCTCTGGATTATCGCCGCCGAGGGGGCTGTGCCCGTGTTGCTGATGGCGTGGTATTGGCGGGCGTTTCGTACCGAGTGCGGCTTTGCCCCTCGGCCCGGTCCGGGTTAGGGTTTCGGCATGACCGATCCGGCCTTTCTGACCACTCGCGAAGTTGCCGAATTGCTGCGCGTCAAAGAACGCAAGGTCTATGAAATGGCCGCCGAGGGGACGATCCCGCACCGGCGCGTGACGAACAAGCTGCTGTTCCCCAAGGCCGAGATTGACGTCTGGCTGGGCGGGGCCGAAGCCGCGCCCCGGCCCATCGTCCCGTCTG
>CAYYZH010000014.1:0-31083 GCA_964475765.1 uncultured Limibaculum sp. | reverse complement strand
CCCGTCTGTTGTGGCAGGCAGCCACGACCCCCTGCTGGACTGGGCCATCCGCGAATCCGGATCGGGTCTGGCAACGGCCTTCGACGGCTCACTGGCTGGTCTAGACCTCTTACTCTCGGGAAATGCGGCGGCTGCGGGCATGCATGTCTTTGATCCGGAAAGCCGCGATTGGAACCGGGCGGCCATTCGTGCCAAGACGCCAACCGGCCCATGGGTACTCATCGAGTGGGCCAAGCGCCAACAGGGCCTGATCCTGGCTCCCGCGATTTCAGATCAGATCGAAGCCATCACAGATCTTGTGGGTCGGCGTGTCGTCCAGCGTCAGGCCAGCGCCGGCGCGGCGCTCCTCTTCGAGCATCTTATCCGGGATGCGGGACTTGAACCCGAGCAATTGCAGGTTCTCCCTGAAATTGCCCGCACAGAAACCGACGCGGCTGCGGTTGTTGCCTCGGAGAAGGCCGAGGTTGCGCCCGGGCTCGAAGCGGCCGCACGCCAGTTCCGACTGGGCTTTCTGCCGACAGTGCAGGAGCGGTTCGATTTGCTGATTGACCGGCGCGCGTGGTTCGAGCCGCCGCTACAAATGCTGATGTCGTTTGCGCGTAGCCCGCGCTTTGCCGACAAGGCCGCGGATCTCGGCGGCTATGACCTGACAGCGGCGGGGACCGTGCACTGGAACGGGCCGTAATCTTTCATCAATCGGCGTTGGGAAAGAACAATTGCTGGCCATCAACCTGGTAGCTGGCAATGGCCGATTGCCCGCGGTCCGACAGCATCCACTCGACAAACTGTGCAGCCTCCGGTGCGCGGACGTTCGGACAACGGTCAGGGTTGATCGCGATAATGCCGTATTGATTGAACAGCGCCGGATCGCCTTCTACCAGTACGCGGTGTGCGGATTTGTTCGAGAACCGGATCCAGGTCGCACGATCGCTGAGCGTATAGGCGCCCATGCCGACCGCGATGTTCAGCGTCGCGCCCATTCCCGAACCGGTTTCGCGATACCACGTCCCGCTGTCGGGCGCCGGATCCAGCCCAGCGGACTGCCAGAGCCGCACCTCGGCCTTGTGCGTGCCGCTGTCATCGCCACGCGAAAGGAACGGGTGCCTTTCGCTTTGGATCGCGGTCAACGCTGGCCCGGCCTTTGTCAGTCCCATGATCGCCGCGGGATCGGCATCCGGTCCGAGGATCACAAAGTCATTGTACATCAGATCCGCGCGCGAGAGGCCAAACCCGTCGGCCACGAACGCCTCCTCAGCACTCTTGGCGTGGACCAGCAGAACATCGCCATCGCAGTTTCGAGCATTGCGGATGGCCTGACCTGTCCCCACTGCGACGATGCGCACGTCGAGCCCGGTTTCCGCTTTGAAGAGCGGCAAGATATGGTCATAGAGGCCCGAGTTCTTTGTCGACGTGGTCGATTGTACAAGGACAAACCGCGCGTCCGCCCAGCTTTGCGGCGCGGCCATGCCGAGACCGACAAAAAGTCCAGCCAAGGCGGCGAGCACGATCCCGCCCCTCACAGGACAAGCTCCCCAGAGAGGTAGGCCTTTGCTTCGTCCGATTTCGGAGCGGCGAAGAATTGGGGCGCTGGGCTGTGTTCGACCACTTTGCCACGGCAGAGGAATACGACATCGTCGGCAAGGCGCGCGGCCTGTCCTGCATCGTGGGTGACAAGGATCACGCGGATGCCATCCGCGCTCGCCCGTTGGATCAAACGCTCAATCATCACGGTGGCCTGAGGGTCGAGACTGGCGGTTGGCTCGTCCAGAAGGAGAAGCCGTGGTTTCGCACCTAGCGCGCGGACCAGTGCAAGGCGTTGCTGTTCGCCCCCCGACAAGGCGCGCGCGGGCCGTGGTGCAAGGGCGGCAAGGCCGGCCATCTCCAAGAGTTCGGAGATCTGTCTTGGACGTGCCCGTCGCGGCACGCCATAAGTCTTGAGCGCATGATCGAGATTGGCACGGACCGATCGGCGCAGCAGCACCGGGCGTTGGAACACAAGGGCGATGTCGCGCGCCTCCGGACGGCCGCCAGTGAAATGCACACTGCCGCTGTCGGGAAGGATCAAACCGGTCAAAACCCTCAGAGCCAGGCTCTTTCCCGCGCCGTTTGGACCCATGATAGCGGTGACACCGCGCGCTCCCAGCGACAGGGAAAGGCCGTTGAGAACGGGCACGGCGCCGCGTGTCACGGTGATGGCATGCAGTTCGAGCAGCGAGGATTCGTCCCGAGGGAGGGGTGTAATGGTGAGAATTTCCGCTTCAGGCATAAGCGAGGCGTTCCGCAGTGTTGCGCAGGCTCATAAGGGCTGCGTTGATTGCGATCGAGAGGCACACGAGGATGATGCCAAGGCCGAGCGCTAGGGCGAGTTCGCCGCGTGAGGTCTCGAGTGCGATCGCCGTGGTCATTACTCGCGTGACATGGTCGATGTTGCCACCGACGATCATTACGGCGCCGACCTCGGCCAGCGCACGACCGGTGCCGGCGAGAGCCGCTGTGAGCAGGGAGTACCGCGCATCCCAAAGCAAAGTGCCGATAGTGCCTGCTCTCGACGCGCCTAACACCTGCATAAGGTCGCGATACTCCGCGTTCAGGTCCTCGATCACCTGCCGAGACAGGGCCGCCACGATGGGTAGGACCAGAACCGTTTGAGCGATCACCATCGCGGTTGGCGTGTAAAGCAGACCAAGTACCCCGAAAGGACCGGCGGCACTCAGCATCGTGTAGACCACCAGGCCCACAACCACGGGCGGCAGACCCATCAGGGCGCTTAGAAGAACGGTCAAACCGTGCCGGCCGGGAAACCGTGCAACCGCGAGCAGGGCACCCAGCGGCATACCGACAACGCAGGCGACCAGCACAGCGGTTAGGCTGACGCTTAGAGAGAGTCCGATGATCTCCACCAGATCTGCATCGAGCTGGAAGATCAACCGAAAGGCTTCGGCAAAGGCGTCACTCAGATCGAGCATAAAGTGCGCTGTGTTTTTATGCGTTCATTGTTGTTTTATGATGCTTTCTGTTGTTTGAGCAAGGCGAAATTAGTTTTCGTGCGCTCCGCAGGCGAGGCGAAGCGCAAGAGATGACTTGTGGATCGGAGACGACGGGAAGTCAGGCGAGCGCTGAGGAGCGGCGTTCATCCCAATTGAAGATGAAATCGGGGATTTCCTCTGCGACCATGGGTTTTGCAAAGTAGAACCCTTGAAGGACGTCGCAGCCCATGTTTCGCAGGAGCAATGCCTGATCGAGTGTCTCTACACCTTCCGCCGTGATCTTGACACCCAGCGAGCGTCCGATTTCGATGATGGACCGCACGAGATTGCAGCGGGAGGGCTCCTCAGCGATTGTAGATATCAGCTCGCGATCAATCTTGATCGCGTCGGGACCAAGTTTGACGAGACTGATGATCGACGCGTGGCCGCTGCCGAAATCGTCGAGTTCGATCTGGATGCCCATTTCTTTGAGCATGTCGATGTTCCAGGCGACGGTGTTGTCCACTTCGTCGAAGAAAATCGATTCGAGCAGCTCAAAGGCCAACACACCTTTGGGCATTTTTAGACCCTGTATCGACTCGATGAGTGTGGTGTCGACGAGCCTCTTGGCCGAAACGTTGACAGACATTTTTTCAATCGGGAGGCCTGCATCTTGCCAGTTCGAAAGATCGTCGAGGCCCTTTTCAAGAACCAAACGATCGATTGTATCGACCACATTCAGATCTTCAGCGACGCTTAGGAAGTGAAACGGCGTCAGTAGTCCTTTATCCGGGTGCTTCCAGCGAACTAATGCCTCTACCCCGCAAACCTCGAACGTGCTTGCGGCTACCTGCGGCTGATAGGCAGCCACGAACTCACTACCGGCAAGTCCGGCCAAAATGCCATCGGCTGTCTGCTTATAAGCGATGACCTCGGCTTGTAGCTGACTGGTGAAGAACTCGAAACACCCGCCAGCCTTCTTCGCCCGACAAAGCGCGATGTCAGCATTCACCAACAGATCACGGGTTTCGAATTCGGCTCCGTCGTTCACCGCAATGCCAATGCTGACCCCGAACCAACAGCTTCTTCCTTCGATTTCGACCGGCTTACTGAGGGTTTCAATGAGCTCGCTGGCGAGACGTGAAAGATCTTCCCGGTTCAGTCTGCCAGTGCGCAGCACGACGAACTCGTCACCACCGACGCGCGCCACGAAGTCGTCTGTCGACAGGGCATTGCGCAGCGTCCTCGCGGTGTGAATCAGAACCTCATCCCCAACCGCGTGACCCATCGTGTCGTTGATCTGCTTGAACCGGTCGAGGTCGATATGCACAACGGCAAGGTTGTCTCCGCTCAGCCGGCAGCGTTGCATAAGCGTGTCCAGTTGCTGGTCGAGAAACCGGCGGTTGGCGATGCCTGTCAGGGAATCGTGCAGGGCCGTGTGCCGGACCCGCGCCTGCGCCACCATCAGCTCCGAATATCTCTGTTCGGTCAGCGTATTGGCTTCCTTGACCCGGGCCAGTGCCTTCGATGTTTCGATGTTTGCATCGACCAGTTTGCGATGGCTGAGCAGCAAATCCTCCTGCGCGCTGTGCTCACTGGTGATGTCCCGGCCCGTGCCGCGGTATCCCGCGAAGCTGCCATGTTCGTCGTAGATCGGCACGCCGCTGGCCGATATGAAGAGCCGGTTCCCTTTCGGGCCGTTAATCCATAAACGAAAATCATTGAACGGTTTGCGCTGCTCGAGGATCTTTAAGTGTTCCTCCATCTCAGGCGACATCACCGCATCGCCGTTAAGTTCCTGCCGGGTTTTCCCGATATAGTATTCCGGCGAAACATCTACGATTTCCCGGACCCGTGGGGACATGTAGCTGAATCTCAAGTCGGGCCCCATTTCCCACATCCAGTCCGAGGAAATCGCCGCGAAGTCCTCGTGCCTCTTCCGGGCTTTGGCCAGTGCGCTTTCGGCCTCCCGCATCTCCGTGATGTCCTGAATGACACCGAACATCGCAACGACCTCGGAGGTCTCGGAGCGTTTGCACTCGCCCACAGAGCTGACTATGCGGGTGGTGCCGTCGCCCCTTTTGATGCGCGCTTCGAAATTGAAGGTCTCACCGCTTGCGATCGACTGCTCCAGCGCCTTCGTTACCGTGTCCCGATCATCGGGATGGTAGGCTTCGACGGCAGCTTCAAGCGTGGGCACGAACGTTTCGGGATCGACGCCATGAATGCGGTAGGTTTCCGTCGACCATTCGACGACAGGCGCGCCGATAGTCCAGTACCAGTGACCGATCTGACCCAGGCGCTGGGCCAACTCGAATTGGCGCACCAGATCGGGCCGTTCGTCCTGTTCTGACCGGTCGTCGCTTACACTCATAGCACTTAGATACTCCCGGGACTCTGCCTGGAGTTCGCATCGTGAGTTGGAAGAGCTAAATTTAAGTTAGCAACGTAGGTCTTAAACGACGGGTTTGCCGAGGTATTTCCAAATCCCGCTGGCGCGCAGACAGAGGCGCTCACCTCCGGAAACTTCGCACTCCATGAAGCTGATTTCGCTGACCATCCGGTTCTGATGCGCGGTCACCATCAGCGTCTGACCCTGCTTGGCTGCCGCCAGAAAATGAGCTTCGAAGTCGATAGTGGCGCAGCGCCGGTTTCCCCCGGCCTGATAGCTGGCCGCCCCCATGGCGACGTCAGCAAGGCTCATCAGAACACCACCGTGACAGACGCCGCCAGCATTGATGTGGCGCGCATCTAGAGTGAGCGTTGCCTGCCATGTCTTCTCGTCGAGCCGCGCCATGCGGATGGGCCCGATATGACTGTTGAAGCCGTCATCGCGGATTTCTCGCCATTCGAGGGCAGGGTCTGGGTGCATGGGGCGCCTCTGGTGTTGCAAGCGGTGGCGGCATAGCATGACGTTATGCGCCAGATCATCGATGAAATCGAGGTTGCGACGCCGGGCCCCGGTATGATCGACATCACGTCGCGGATCACCAGCTGGCTTGCAGGACAGGAGCTGTCGGAGGGCCTCCTGACTTTGCTGGTGCAGCATACTTCTGCGTCATTGACGCTGCAGGAGAATGCCGATCCCGATGTGCTCGCAGACTTGCAGGGAGCAATGCATGGTCTGGCGCCGCATGGCGGTGCCGAGCGTTATGCCCACCATTCGGAAGGTCCCGATGATATGGCGGCGCATGTCCGAACGGTTCTCAGCGGAGTGCATCTGTCGATGCCGGTGCGAGGACGACGGATGATGTTGGGCACATGGCAGGGGGTTTATCTTTGGGAGCATCGTGACCGGGGGCGGGTCCGCCACATCGCGCTGCACATGTCTGGAGATTGAGGGGCGCTGATCTCGACGCTTAGGCCTGCTCCTCGTCAAAAGCGCGCCCATATTTTTCCAGGTGCAACTCGCGCGCTTGCCCCACCCAGTCATCCCGCTCGATGCGACCGGGGAAGGCCTCGATAGCTTCGTTCACCCAATCGATATCGTTCCCGGAGAACGCGGCGATCTGGCGAAACTGGTAGACCCCTTTTTCGTTGAGGACGGCCTCCATTTTGCTGCCGACGCCCTTGATGCGCTTGAGGTCATCCACCTCTTCAGGGCGCTGTCGAAGGAGATTAGCCGGTGCAAATTGCGCCGGCCCCGAGCTGACGGTCGTCCGATCATCGCTTGTGAAATCGGGCATTGCCGCATCCGTGTGTGCAGGCTTTGGGTCGGAGGCGGCGTATTCGAAATCGGGATCGATACCGTCCAACGCATCAAGGTCGCTGCGATCAGTGTTGCGGTCGCCAAGGTCGGCCCCTGACGTGTCCGCAAACCTTGCCCGAATGGTGCCAAGCTGCCCGGTCGCCGGTCGGAGGTTTGCCCGCCGACGGACCTTGTTCGGATCGAAGGGTTCGACCTGCACGGGAGGCTCGCTAGGTTGAGCGGGCAGGGCATCGTCCGACTCGGAGGCGAGCTCCGCAGTCTCTACGGTGGGCTCGGCAGTAATGTCCGGCTCGGGCAGTGCGTGGAGCTCTTCGATCTGTTGCTTGAGGTTGGCATTTTCACGTTGCAGGCTGTCGACCTGTTCACGCAGATCCACACCATCGACGGAAGTCCGCACCGCCGCGGCTCCTTCGGCGCGCGCGTCTTCGATGCGCCGCCCATGGCCCCAGCCCCAGACCAGATAGCCAAGGATGAGGCCGATCAGAGCTGCCGCTCCGAGATAACCTGCGATCTCGATCATCAACGCGATCATGATGCCCGTTCCCTGTTTCTCATATGTCTTCTAGCCGCCCCGCGCAGACCAGTTGAAGGTGATCCGGCGGTTCTCTGCCCGGCCGTCAGATGTGTTGTTGGTGGCAATCGGCTGTTCTTCGCCATAGCCGACAGCGGTCATCGCCTCTGCATTTACACCGCGCTTCTCCAACGCATCTTTGACGACAGCGGCTCGCCTTTCGCTGAGACGCATGTTGGCCGCGTCATTGCCGACTGAATCCGTGTGTCCCGCGATCTCGAGCTGCAGGCGCTCGCTCGACAGGCAGCGCGATGCAACGGCAGACAACCGGTCGAGCAGCGTGTTCGCGCTCTGATCGAGCCGGGCCGACGCGACTACAAAATTGATCTTGCCGCCGTCCAGTGCTCGAGTGATTTCACGCTCGCAGGTGGCAGAGCTCACATCGAACTCGAGTTTTGCAAGCCAGTAGCCCGAACTGAAAGCCTCAGTCTCCCCGGTCACAAGGTTCCTACGGGTATCGCCTGGCACCGGCGCGATGGCGTCCGCCTCTACTTCGGCGCTCCACGCTTCGGCCAAGTTCTCGGTCAACCAGTCAGCCACAGCGCCCTGCTCATAGCCCGGACGTAGGGTGCCGTTCAGCGCCAGCTTGCCTTCGCTCATCGACCCGGAAAGTTCCTCGAACAGCGGCATGGCCCGGGCCAGCACCGTAAGATTGGTGCGCCAGTCGTCGGTATTGCCATCGCCCCCGTCGGTGAGCGCCTCGGCTTCGGCCTTGTCACCAAACATGATCAGTGCGCCGTCAGGATCCAGCCCGGCGGGCAGCACCCCGCTCAGGCCGATCCGCTCGTCCTGCTTGCTGAGGATGATCTCCGAGGGCGGGGGCGCCGCCTTGACATTCAGGGTCAGGCCCCAGTCGCTGCCCAGAACCGTCCGTAGCTCCGCGTCCAGCCCACCGGGGTCAAACCCGCGTTGCAATGTGCCGTCGATGCGAAGCTGATTGTGCCTGAGCGTAATATCTGCGTTGCGAAACTGCGGCAGAACATTATTAAGCCCCGCCATCGGCGGTGCCCAATCGATGGCTTTGCCGGGCGACGCGTTCGAAAAGCCCTCAGAGCTAAGTCCGGGCAACATGGCGGCGAGGCTCGCGGGGGTCAGGCCTTTGGGCAGGGACCCAGCTCCGTTGATCGTGCCGTCCGCAAGCAGCGTGAGCTTGATTTCGGCCAGCGGTGTCGGATTGCGCACCGTAATTTCGGTCGACCAGCCTTGTGGCATCAGGGCCGATAACTGCTCGAACTCGTCGTCGCCCTCGACCTCTCCAGTCAGGGTCACGCCGGTTCCGGCGATGTTCAGTAAACCCTCGTCCATCAATCCGAGCGCGGCGAAGGCCCCGGCATAAGTCTCGGACCAGTCCTCGATCGGTTCGGTGTTGGCGATCTCAATGGTCTCGCCTGCCAGAGCGACGCCTGAGTTCGCTATGACCTCGACAACGCGTACCTTGATCTCGCGGCTCGGGACCTGTCCGCTTACGATCAACGCGCCATCCGCGGTCTTGAGCGCATTCAAAGTAGAAGGCGGTAGCGCCGCCCCTGCCCCTGAGATCTCGGATGTCCAGGTGGCATCCGGCACCGCGGCCAGTACCGCTTCCAGCCGTTTGCGGGCCGCGACTGTTGCGACCTCGCCGTCGAGCCGACCCTCCATATCCGTGAGCGTGAACGTCCCGACTTCGAGATCCGACAAAGCCGCGAGACCGGCGGAGACTGTGCCCGTCCAGTCGCCTTCTGGCACGCCGGTTCCTATGGTAAGGTCATCAACCACGCTGTCGATGCCGCCAAGACGCGTGGCTTCCGCCAAGAGGGCGGCCCGTGCCTCTTCGGACGGGACATAGCCGGAAATCCGCCACGCTCCCTCAGCGGTCTTCGAGGCCGTGATCTCGTAGGGCGAGATTTCTCGCAACACCTCGATCCGGCTGGAGACATTTCGTCCCAAAGCAACGCGCCTAACCGCAGCGATGGCGGCGTCCCGATCCGCATCGGATTGGGCAAAGCCCGAAACGACCACGTCACGTCCGTCGGCGACCGCCTGTGCCGGGAAGGCGGTGACGGTTCTCAGCTCCGCCTCGGCGTTTTGCAGCACCTTGGCCTGGATCTGCGGTGCACCACTGAACATGGGAAGGCCCGTGCCCTTGATGGCTGCATGCCCGATCAGGCAGATCAGAAGGGTTATGAACACCAAGAATAGCGCGAAACGCATCTGCCCGCTCGTTCAACAGGGTGCCATACTCTGAGGTACGACGTCATCACTCCGGTATAGATACAGCTTTATCTAACAAATTTGCAAACTTAGGCCAATGAGTACACGCAGAAGTGGAACCGCGTCATGACGCCCTCCCCAAGCCAGTTGTCTCAGTGGTCAGGGCGCTCTAGGTAGGGAGCATGTCGATGTGGAAATATGCCAACCCGGCCGAGTTCATGCGGCTGACCTCGCGCCTGCTGGCACCGGCCTGGATCGGCGCTGTCGTGACGCTGGTGATCGGGCTTGGCTGGGCGCTCTTTGCAACGCCCGAAGACTATCAGCAAGGCTCGACCGTCAAGATCCTCTTTATCCATGTGCCGTCGGCGATGCTGGCGATCAACACCTATGCGATCATGGCGGTGGCTTGTGTGATCGGTCTGATCCGGCGCCATCACGTCTCATTTCTGGTTGCCAAGGCGGCCGCACCTATCGGGGCGGCGTTTACGGCCGTCGCGATCATCACCGGCGCGGTCTGGGGACAGCCGATGTGGGGCACCTGGTGGGTCTGGGACGCGCGTCTGACCGCCGTTTTGATCATGTTCTTCTTCTATCTCGGTTATATGGCGCTTTGGGCGGCGATAGAGGAGCCCGAGAAGGCCGCCGACCTTTCCGCGGTGCTGTGCCTTGTCGGTGTGATCTTCGCCTTTCTCAGCCGCTATGCCGTGCGGTTCTGGAACACACTGCATCAGGACAGCTCGCTCTCGGTCGAGGCCGGGCAGCGCATCGATGATGCATTTCGCACTCCGCTCTATATCTGCATGATCGCCTTCTATCTGCTGTTCTTTGCGATCCTGCTGGTTCGGGCGCGGACCGAAGTGCGCCTGCGCCGGACCCGGGCCCTGGAGCTGAGCGGGGCGGTGGCCTGATGCTGTTTGGCGACAAGTATGCCGTCTATGTCATCGCAGCATATGCCGCGACGATCCTGATCCTTGGCGGGATGATCTGGTCGACGCTGGTTGCAAATGCCCGGGCCAGGCGGGATCTGGCGCGGGCCGAAGAGGAGCGCAACAGGTGAGTGAAGAGCCCCCAATCGCACCGCAGTCCGGGTTTCGCCTCTGGATGGTTGTTCCGGCGCTCGGAGCTTTGGCGGTGTTGGCCGTCTTTCTGCTGGGCCTTCAGCGTGACGATATCCAGCGCCTGCCCTCGACATTCATCGATAAGCCAGTGCCGGAGTTCGCGCTTGCGCCTCTCGATCCTTCGAGGCCGGGTCTTTCGACGGCCGATATGCAGTCGCCGGGCGTCAAGCTGATCAACATCTGGGCAAGCTGGTGCGGGCCGTGCCGTATCGAACATCCCTATCTGATGGATCTTGCCGCGGAGGGCGTGACGATCCACGGCTTCAACTACAAGGACGCGCCGGAGAATGCGCAGAGTTTTCTCGATGAACTCGGCGATCCCTATGAGCTGATCGGGGCTGATCCCAATGGGCGGATGGGGATCGAGTTTGGGGTCTATGGCGTGCCCGAGACCTTTGTCGTCAATGGCGAGGGCATGATCGTCTATAAACATGTGGGGCCAATCCTGGGCCAGGACATCGAGAAGCTGACGGCGGCGATCGAGGCTGCCGGGAGCTCTGGTAACTAAGGATGGGCGGCGACCCAAGGGAGTGTCCCTATCTGGACCCGGTTTTGGCGAGCAGCGCGTGGGTTGAGGCTTTGGCCGCTAAAGGGTCCTATGAAAACAGCGCCGAGATTCGGGCTCGATGAAGACGCCGCAAAGGGGCAGGCACAGGATCGGGATCGCGGGTGCCGGGATCGCCGGTCTGGCTGCTGCGGCGTTTCTCGCGCGCGATGGTCATGACGTTACCCTGTTCGATCAGTTCGATGCTCCCGCTCCGGTGGGCTCTGGTCTGATCGTTCAGCCTGTCGGGTTGCAGGTGCTCGATGCCCTTGGTCTTGCTGATCCCCTGAAAGCGCATGCCGCTCCGGTCGGGCACATTTTTGGACGCAACGCTCGGGGGCGGGCGGTCCTCGATGTCCGCTATGAAAACTTGCGCCCCGGTCTTGTCGGGCATGCCGTGCAGCGCGCCCTGTTGTTTGACCTGCTCTATCAAGCGGCCGAGGCCGCGGGGGTCACCATCATCCCGTCCACCACCTTGCGCTCGGCCGAGCAGAATGGCGCAGAGGTCTCTCTCCAATGGGCCGAAGGGCGCCTCGGTCCGTTCGATCTTGTATTGGATTGTCTCGGAGCGTACTCACCGCTTTGCCCGAAACCATCGAGCCCGCTGGCCTTTGGTGCACTCTGGGCGTTGTTGGACTGGCCAAACGGAGGCCCGTTCGATCCGGCTCGGCTCGAGCAGCGATATTCGAGGGCATCCCACATGGTCGGCATTTTGCCGGTTGGGACGCGGCCCTCGGACCCACAAGCGAAACTGACGTTCTTTTGGAGCCTGCGTGCGCAGGATCACGCGGCTTGGCGCGCCCGGCCCATAGACGCGTGGTGGGACGACGTCGAGGGTCTGTGGCCCGACACCCGTGTTTTGCGCGATCAGATCCGCGCCCATGACGACCTCGTCTTTGCCCAGTACACCCATCGCACTCTGATGCGTCCGGGTGCCGGCCGAATCGCACATCTCGGTGACAGCTATCACGCCACGAGCCCACAGTTGGGGCAGGGGGCAAATATGGCGCTGCTCGATGCGTTTGCGTTGTGGTCAGCGGTGCGTGCTTGCTCCGATCCGGCGGAGGCGGTTGCACACTACGCGGCGCAGCGTCGGCGTCATGTCCTGACCTATCAGACCGCCAGTTGGCTCTTCACGCCGTTCTACCAATCCGACAGCCGGGCTTTGCCAGTTATCCGGGACTGGGTGACAGCACCCATCAGCCAGGTGCCGCCGATGCCCAGTCTATTGGCACGGCTGGTCGCTGGCGAGTTGTCCTATCGCCCGCCGGAGACGTCGATCAGCGTGCCGGTCAGGTAGGAGGATTTGTTCGAGCAAAGCCAGAGGATCGTCTCCGCCACCTCTTCGGCAGACCCGGCGCGTGCCAGAGGGACACCGCCCATCAGGCGCTCAACGCGGTCAGGCGCGCCTGCCGAGGCATGGATCTCTGTCTCGATCAGGCCTGGGCGTACTGCATTGACGCGCACGCCGCCGGGGGCCAGCTCTTTGGCCATCCCCAAAGTCAGCGCATCGACCGCGCCTTTCGATCCGGCATAGTCGATGAATTCGTTGGGTGAACCCAGACGCGCCGCAGCCGAAGACGTATTGACCACCACGCCGCCCGGGCCGCCTCGGTCGGTCGGCATGCGCCGTGCTACCTCTCGGGCGACCAAATAGGCACCCATTACGTTGACATCGAAAACCCGGCGCATCCGGTCGGTGTCATAGTCGGCGAGCTTTGCCACCGGCGCGACGATCCCGGCATTGTTAACGACGGCGGTCACAGGCCCCATCGCCTCGGCGGCATCGTACATCTCGTGGACATCGGCTTCCACGGCCACATCACCCTGACGGGCCACGGCCTGCCCACCTGCCGCGTTCACTTCGGCAACGACCTGGGCTGCTGCGTCTGCGTCGCGGGCATAGTTCACGAGGATCTGCCATCCTTCGGCAGCCGCCAGACGGCAGACCGCAGCCCCGATCCCGCGACTTCCTCCTGTTACAAGCATGACTGACATTGCGTCCTCCCCCTTCGCTTCAGTGCCCTCAGCCGAGCACTGCATCCATCAGCAGGCTGTCCGGATCGCTCAGCCCGTCGATCACGTTGAAATGGTGACGCTTTGGCTCTTCGATCGCGTAGGTCGTCGCACCAAGTCCTGTCCAGATGTTCGCAAGCAACGCGTTCTGGCGCAGAAACTCGGGCCGCTCGTCCGAGCCGACCCAACAGGTGATCCGGGCGCCGTCGATCGGCGTCAGCAGAGCCGGGCTTTCCCGCACCGCCTCATCGGCATCGAGGCGCAGATCCTCGTTCAGCCGGGTGTTCAGCAGCGCACGCAGATCATGCAGACCGCTGATCGAAACCGTATGGGCAATGCGGTGCAGTACCTCTGCCCGCAGGGGCGTGTCCTCGCAAATCATACGTGAAACCAAATGACCGCCCGCAGAATGTCCGACCAGCCGGATAGGACCCGGCACCTGATTGGCGGCGTAGGCGACCGCCTGACCGATCTGCTTGGTAATGGTCGGGATCCGTGCCACCGGACAAAGCGTGTAGGACGGCATCGCCACCACCCAGCCCCGCGCTACAGCACCGGCGGCAAGATGTGACCAGCTGACCTTTTCAAATGCACGCCAAAATCCGCCATGGACGAAAACGACCAACCCTTCCGCATCGTCGGTCGGCATGAAGAGATCCAGACGCTCGCGCGGCGAGGCACCATACTCGATGTCGAGAACGGCGCGCTTGCCCAGATTGCCGCGAAACTCCTGCGCAAGGTTCAGCCAACGCGGCGGGTAGTCTGCCGCGTTGGCAATGTGTGCACCGTTCGCATAGGCATCATCCCAATCCATGGGATGACCCGGGATCAGTGATTGCCGCGGACGATCTTTTCGTAGTCTGTCGCGATGTCACGGGTTAGCGCGCCCACTTCAAAATTGTAGGGTCCGATTTCGCCCACGGGCGTAACTTCAGCGGCGGTGCCGGTCAACCAGCACTGCTCGAAGCTCTCCAACTCGTCAGGCATGATGTGGCGCTCGTGCACCGTGATGTCACGGTCACGCAACATCCCCATGACGGTCTGCCGGGTGATTCCATCAAGGAAACAGTCGGGCAGGGGTGAGTGCACCTCACCATCGCGCACGAAGAAGATGTTGGCCCCGGTGGCCTCGGCCACATAGCCGCGATAATCCATCATCAGCGCGTCCGAGCAGCCCTTGGCCTCGGCGGCATGTTTGGACATCGTGCAGATCATGTAGAGACCCGACGCCTTCGCCTTACAGGGGATCGTCTCCGGGCTCGGGCGCTTCCATTTGGAGACGTCGAGCTTGGCGCCCTTCATCTTCGCATCGCCATAATAGGCACCCCATTCCCAGGTCGCGACCGCCATGCGGATGGGATTGCGTGCAGACGCTACACCCATGTCAAGACCTGCGCCACGCCAGGCGACAACCCGGACATAGGCGTCCGACATCTTGTTGGCGCGCATCGTGTCTTCCTTGGCCTTCTCGATGTCTTCGACCGAGTAAGGGATCGGAATGTCCATCTGACTGCCGGATTCGATCAGGCGGCGCGAATGTTCCTCGGATTTGAAGATCCGCCCGCCATAGGCCCGTTCGCCCTCGAAGACGCAGGAGCCATAGTGCAGACCGTGGCTCAACAGGTGTACGTTCGCATGACGCCAGTCTACCAGATCGCCATCCATCCAGATGTATCCATCGCGATCGTCGTAACCGGGTTCCGGTGTCATGGCAGCCTCCAAAATTTGCATGCGCTCAGCGCCCATGCGGTTTACATATTCTTGCGCCTGCGGGGAGATATCCGACCGAATCTTTCGGCGCTTGCGTGTTTCGGGTATCATCGCGCTTGAGATCAGTCAACAAGGCTGACATAAATTGTGACGTGGCAGGAAAACTGGAGCACCCCATGCAAGGATCACCGGCCGGAGGCGCGCACCCTGTTTCGCGTGCTGATCAGTTGCTGTTTCTGACGGATGAGCAGCTGAGGCAGGGCATCGAGCTCTTGTTTTTCGCCTATCGCGATTTCACGTCCGACCCCGACACGGTGCTGGCTGAACGCGGCTATGGCCGGGCACATCACCGTGCCATCCACTTCATCAAGCGTCGGCCGGGGATCACGATCGCGGGACTTCTGGACATCCTTCAGGTCACCAAGCAATCGCTCAATCGGGTGATGCGCCAACTGGTTGATGACGGTCTGGTCATCAGCGAGATGGGCAAGGAGGACCGGCGGCAGCGCAATCTGCATCTGTCGCCGGCGGGCGAGAAGCTGGAGCACGCCTTGTCCGAGCCGCAACGCGCACGGGTGCGACAGGCTTTCGGGGCGGCTGGTCCCGAGGCAGTCGCGGGCTTTCGTGCGGTGCTTGAGCAGATGATCAACGAGGATGACCGCGCAGAGGTTCTGCATCTCGTCGGGCAGGTGCGGCCATGATCACGGATGCCGATGCCGCGCACCTCCTGATCGTCGACGATGACGAACGGATTCGCGAGCTTTTGAAGAAGTTCCTCAGCCGGAACGGCTATCTCGTCTCGATTGCGCGCGATGCGCAACATGCCTCGCGGTTGCTGGAAAGCCTGTCTTTCGATCTGCTCATCGTCGATGTGATGATGCCCGGAGAAGATGGCCTCGCCTTCACCAAGCGCGTCCGGTCGGAGATCGAATCTCCCATTATTCTTCTGACGGCTCGCGGCCAGACCGATGATCGGATCGAAGGGCTCGAGGCCGGGGCGGATGACTACCTCGCCAAGCCGTTCGAGCCGCGCGAATTGCTGCTCCGCGTCTCGGCGATCCTGCGCCGGGCCGCGCCCATGCCGACTGTGGCAGAGCCGCCGAAGTCGCTGACGCTGGGCGAGACCAGCTATGACATCCTGCGCGGCGAGTTGAAGCGGGGCGAAGATGCGGTCCGCCTGACCTCGACCGAGCAAGCGCTGATGCGCGTGTTCTCCAAGCAGCCGAACGAGCCGGTCAGTCGCCTGCGTTTGGCGGAAGAGCTGGGAGGTTCGAGCGGCGACGTTCAAGAACGCGCGGTCGATGTACAAATCACGCGCCTCAGGCGCAAAATCGAGAGCGATCCCAAGAATCCACGCTATCTGCAAACGGTCCGTGGGGCCGGATATATGCTGACGCCGGATTGAGGCGGCGGGCTCTCGCAGGGGGATGGCGCTTTGTCCGTCTGGCTTCGAGCCGGGTCGGTGAGCGCGAAATGGCACGTCGAGGATCAGGAAGGCGGCGGCAGTACTGCCATACCTTTGGTCCGCCTGACCCCTGATGATGGGGACAGGGACCACGGCACCTGGGAAGGTGTGGAGCCCGCTTACGCGGGGACCGAGCCAACCGTCTGGGGCGCCGTTGTCGGCCTTGAAGCTTCGACCGGTCTTCGGGGCGCGGCTCTAACCACTCCCGGCATGCGCGTGAAGATCTAGGTGCAGACTCTTAAAGTTTGACTAAAATTCAATGCGTTGCGCATATCTGAACACCACCGCGCGCTGGGCTAGATCTTCTAAGGTATTGTGCCCAGACGCGGAGGCAGTCAGGTCGCTGAACGACAGTGTCAAATGATAAACACCCTGTTTACCATTTGGGCTTTGCTGGTCTAGGTTGATCGGTATGTCGCTTCAGATTTACACGCATCCGTCATCGCATGATCATGTCACCCCGCCGGGCCATCCCGAGCGGGTCGCGCGGATCGAGACGGTGGACCGTGTGCTGGCAGGCGATGCGTTCAAAACCCTCGACCATGTCAAGGCGCCAGCCGCAACCGATGCCCAGATCCTGCGCGCCCATGACAGCGGCTACTTCGCCAAAATCGTCGAAAGTGCTCCTTCGGACGGGTGGGTCAGTCTAGATCCCGATACGCATATGTCGCCGGGCAGTCTGACCGCGGCCCGCCATGCGGCAGGGTCGAACGTCGCTGCGGTCGAGGCTGTGATGGGGGGAGACGCCCGCGCTGCGTTCTGCGCGGTGCGCCCCTGCGGACACCATGCCGAGCGCGCACGAGCCATGGGGTTTTGCCTCTTTTCAAACATCGCTGTCGGCGCGCTCCATGCCATCGAAGGGCTGGGCGCCGGACGTATCGCGATCATGGATTTTGATGTTCACCACGGCAACGGGACGCAAGATATCTTCTGGTCGGACCCACGAGTGATGTTCTCCTCGACCCACCAGATGCCGCTTTACCCCGGTACGGGCGCAGAAAGCGAAACGGGTGAAGGCAATATCCACAACGCGCCGCTTTCTCCGATGACCGGCGGGCGTGAGATGCGCATGGCGTTCGAGAACAAGGTCATGCCCGCCATCCGCGCGCATGAGCCGGATCTGATCATGATCTCGGCGGGCTTCGATGCCCATACTGATGATCCGCTCGCAAATCTGAACTGGACCGCTTCCGATTTCGCCTGGGCGACCGAGCGGCTTTGTGATCTCGCGGGCGAGCTTTGCGAGGGTAGAGTGGTCTCGACGCTGGAAGGCGGCTACGACCTCGATGGGCTTGCGGACAGCGTCACCGCCCATCTCGACGTGCTTAAGGCACATGCAGGATAAGCAATGAGCGAAGACAAGAAGATTTCGGAGATGAGCTTTGAAGAGGCGCTGGCCGAGCTTGAAGGCGTCGTGAACAGCCTCGAGGGCGGCTCAGTGCCACTGGAGCAATCCATTAGCCTCTATGAACGCGGTGAGGCGCTGCGCAAGCACTGCGAGAAACGCCTGAAGAATGCCGAGATGAAGGTCGAGAAGATCGTGGCCGATGCCGATGGCAATGCCGCCGGAACCGAGCCGGTTGAGACGCCTTAGGCGATGACGTTCGAGACGCATCTGACTTCGGTCGCCGCCGAAGTGGAAAAGACCCTTGAGCATCTGCTGGCCGGGCCTGCCGATCCTGCACCGGGAGAGGCGGTCCTGTGGGAAGCGATGCGGTATGCGACGCTGGGTGGGGGCAAGCGGCTTCGGGCTTTTTTGGCTGTTGAATCCGCGACCTTGCTCGACGTGCCGCGACCTGCGGCCCTGCGAGCTGCGGCCTCGGCCGAGTGCCTGCACGCCTATTCGCTGGTCCACGATGATCTGCCCGCGATGGATGACGATGACCTGCGCCGCGGCAAGCCAACGGCGCACAAGGCCTTCGACGAAGCAATCGCAATCCTCGCAGGTGATGGGCTCCAGACCATGGCGTTCCAGATCCTCGCGGATGGCGAAACCCATGCCGATGGGGCCGTCCGTGCCGAGCTTTGCAGCGCGCTTGCGCTGGCGGCGGGGGCACCGGGTATGGTTGGCGGCCAAATGATCGACATCGCAGCGGAAAACGCTGCAGCGCCCTTCGATCTGCCGACCATCACGAAACTTCAGGCGCTCAAGACCGGCGCCCTGATCAGATTTTCCGCGGAAGCCGGTGGAATTCTTGCACAGGATGCGGATGCACGCGCCGCTTTGGCCCGATATGCGACACATCTGGGGTTGGCCTTTCAAATCCGCGATGACCTGTTAGATGTCGAAGGCAGTGAAGATCTGGCAGGCAAGCGTTTGCAAAAGGACGCAGATGCTGGCAAGGCGACGTTCGTGTCGTTGCTGGGACTGGATGGTGCGCGTGAGAGCGCCAAGACCGAGGTCGCAGCGGCAAATGATGCGCTGAGCGGCTTTGGGTCCCGCGCGGATTGGTTGCGTCAAGCGGCAGAGTTTGCGATCCAACGGAACAAATAAGTCCGGAGAACGGGGCATATGACTGATCATCCGTCACAGCGACCAGCAACGCCAACGCTGGACCGTGTCCAAGTCCCCGCCGATTTGCGCGGTATGAGCGACGCTGAACTGAAAGCGGTTGCCGACGAACTGCGCGAGGAGACAATCTCTGCGGTGTCTGTCACGGGCGGGCATCTTGGCGCTGGGCTTGGCGTGGTTGAGTTGAGCGTCGCGATCCACGCGGTCTTCGATACCCCCCACGACAAGCTGATCTGGGATGTCGGGCACCAATGCTATCCGCACAAGATCCTGACGGGGCGGCGTGACCGGATCCGGACTTTACGTCAGGGGGGCGGCCTGAGTGGCTTCACTAAGCGCGCTGAGAGTGAATACGACCCGTTCGGCGCGGCGCATTCCTCGACGTCGATCTCGGCGGCCTTGGGTTTTTCGGCTGGACGCGAATTGGGCGCTGACACCGGTGATGCAATTGCTGTGATCGGCGACGGGGCCATGACCGCGGGTCTGGCCTACGAGGCAATGAACAATGCGGGCTGGCTGAAACACCGGTTGGTCGTTATCCTGAACGACAACGAGATGTCGATTGCTCCGCCCGTCGGTGCGATGTCGAACTATCTCAGTCGCCTTTATGCACAGCGTCCGCTGCACGATCTGAAATCGCTGGCCAAAGGTATGGTCGGGGCCGTCCCCGGCCCTCTGGGTGAAATGCTGCGCGAAGGTGCGCATCGGGCCGAGACGATGCTCAAGGGCGCGACCGTGGGCGGTACGATGTTTGAAGAACTGGGCTTTGACTATATCGGGCCCATCGACGGGCACGATATGGGCCAGTTGCTCCCGGTCATGCGCGCCGTCAAATCTCACGCCAAAGGGCCGGTGCTGATCCACGCGATCACCAAGAAGGGCAAGGGCTATCAACCTGCCGAGAGCTCAGCGGACAAGTACCACGGCGTCTCGAAATTCGATGTGATCACCGGTGAGCAGAAAAAGGGTGCTTCAAACGCGCCGTCCTACACCAAGGTGTTCGCGCAGAGCCTTACTAAGGAAGCCGATGAGGACGACCGGGTTGTCGCCGTCAATGCCGCCATGCCGTCCGGCACGGGGTTGGATCTTTTTGAGAAAACCCATCCCAGCCGGTGCTTTGATGTGGGTCTCGCCGAACAGCATGCGGTTTGCTTCTCCGCTGGACTGGCGGCGGCAGGTATGCGGCCCTTCGCGGCGATCTACTCGACCTTCCTGCAGCGCGGCTATGACCAGATCGTTCACGATGTAGCGATCCAGAACTTGCCCGTGCGCTTTGCCATCGACCGCGCGGGACTGGTTGGCGCCGATGGCGCAACCCATGCCGGCAGCTTTGACATCGCGTATCTCTCTTGCCTGCCGAATTTCATCGTGGCAGCCGCCTCCGACGAGGCGGAACTGATCCATATGGTGCGCACGGCGGTGGAGATGGACGACCACCCCTTTGCCTTCCGCTACCCGCGCGGCGAGGGGGTTGGCGTAGACATGCCCGAACGCGGCACAGCGCTAGAGATCGGCAAGGGCCGTGTCGTCAAGGAAGGTACGAAAATCGCTTTGATCTCGTTTGGTGGGCGCTTGCAGGAATGCCTGCGAGCCTCCGAGGAACTTGATGCCCGCGGCCTCTCGACCACCGTCGCGGATGCGCGGTTTGCTAAACCGCTGGACCGCGATCTGATCCTGCGCCTTGCGCGCGAGCACGAGGCCGTCATCACCGTTGAGGAAGGTTCGGTCGGCGGCTTCGGCAGCCATGTCCTTCATCTTCTGGCCGATGAAGGTGCGCTCGACCAAGGTCTCAAGGTCCGCTCCATGGTCTTTCCCGACAAGTTCATCGACCAGGATAGCCCGGCCAAGATGTACGAGGTTGCGGCGATGAACGCGCCGGACATCGTGGCGCGCGCGCTCGCGGCATTGGGCCATGTAGATGCCGCAATAGAGGCTTAGGGCAGATCCCACGAGAAGATGCGGATGTGCATCTGGAACAGATCGACGGAGCATGGGCGATGCGCTCAGACCAGCGGAAACCGAAGATCCTGCGCGGCGTTCTAGCGGGCATGATGCTGGCCTCGGCGGCGATCCTTGCAGGCTGTGAAGGCGGGGCGGGCGCAGGCGGCGGCCTGACCGCGGTCGAGACGCCAAAAGCCGCCTACCCCACTGAGAGCGCGCATTTCGGAGCCCTGCAAAAGGCCGCGCTGTCGGCGGACTATCCCAGCTTTGCCACCCATCTCGGCAGCGCGGAGCCCCAGTCTATCGTCCAGACACTGACACTGCGATTTGGTGGCAGACCCTTCGATGTCTACACTGAGATGGCCAAAACAGATGCCAGGTCTCACCGGAGGCTGGTCGAGTTGAGGACCACATCCGGTCGGCTCTACCTTTTCGTTGAACTCGCAAAGGTCGCTGGAGGTTGGGACATTGCGGCCCATGAACTGACGCCCCAACGCAGCGTTGCCCAATCCCGGATGGGTGTTGCGGCTCCGTCGGGTTAGACGCTCAAGCAAGTTTACACCAGCACCCAGCGGCGCGATAACGGCGGCGGGGGCCGAACCGAAATTGGAAACCTGATGCATATTATTGTGGCTCTGGTGACATTGGTGGGGGTGCTTGCGGTCTGGTACTGGCGTGTAAAAATGGCGCGCGAGGCCGGGGGCGAGATGTTGGATGCCGCCAATGATGTTCGTCTTGCTGCACGGCGGCTGATGTACAAACGCAAGCATGACGTCCACCCGACGGATGCGGTGGATGATCCGCGTCTTGCGGCTTCGGGGATTGTTGTCGCGGTGGCGACCATGGACAATCCTATCAGTCAGGCCGAAATCGCTACGCTGACCCAATCCTGTCAGGAGACGTTCGACGTGACCGAGCGCGAGGCGCTGGATATCGTGTCCTTCGGGCGCTGGATCGCCGGGCAGTGTACGACGAATGGCGAGGCGGTGCGCAGGCTCTCCAAGGTTGTCAACGCGACCGCTGGGATCGAAGCGGGACCGGATCTGATTGCAATGATCGAGAAGGTCGCGACTGCCGACGGTAGCCCGCTTGGCTCAGACGAGACCGATGCAATCGATACCGTGCGCCGGGCCTTGGGGATGGGCTGAGGCACGGGCATGGCAGATGTGGCCACTGTCACGCGTCCGATCCCCGCTCCGTTCGTCCTTTTGCTGGCGCTGGCTGTTGCAGTGATCTGGCTTGCCATCCTTGTCATGGCTGTCGTCGCTTTGCGTTCAGGCGGGCATGAGTTGTCCCTTGCGGGTCTCTTGCCGCCCTCGATGGACGGGCCGATGCGCACGGCGGTTGGGCTTCAGTTGGCCACCAGTGGATTGCAGCTTTTGATCATCGTCGGTTTTGGCACGGCCGCCCTCTTTCTCCTTGCCATACGCTCGATGGTGCGCGCGGCACGGACCCTACAGATCATGATCTGGTGCCTTATGGGGCTTGCAGTTCTCGGCATGCTGACCTCCGCCGCAATGCCATTCGCCATGTCCGGATCGATCGTGTCGGCTCTTCCAATCCTGATCACGGCATTGCCCGTGACCGCAGTTCAGATCGCCGTCCTGGTGCTGGCCGAGAGGTATCTCAGTCTCCCGCCCCCCAACGTCTTTTGACCCGGCTCGACCAACGGATGGTGGCGCTGGGTCTGGCGCCCAGCAGATCCCGCGCACAGGCGATGATCGCCTCCGGGGTAGTTACGGTTAACGGAACGGTTGCGACCAAGCCATCGCGCGACGTGGGTGAGAATGCCGAGATCGCTGTCTCCGATACCTCGCACCGGTGGGTCAGTCGCGCCGCTTTCAAGCTTGAGCACGCGCTGGACGCCTTCGCGCTGACGCCGCATGGCATGGCGCTGGACATCGGTGCCTCGACAGGTGGCTTCACGCAGGTTCTGCTCGAGAGGGGCGCGGCGCATGTCCACGCCCTTGACGTCGGGCATGGGCAGTTGCACGCCCTGCTGCGGGAGGACGCCCGCGTCACGGTGCACGAGGGGGTCAACGCCCGAAATCTGCCAGCCGGTCTGATCTCCCCGCCGGACTGGATCACTTGTGATGCCTCGTTCATATCGCTGACCAAGGTGCTGCCCCCGTCGCTTGAGCTGGCCCGCCCCGGCGCGGTTCTGGTGGCGCTGATCAAACCGCAATTCGAGGCCGGACGCGATGCCATCGGCAAGGGCGGCATCGTGAAGGACCCGCACATACACGTCGAGGTTTGCACCGTGATCCATGGGTTTCTCACCGGTTCGGGATGGCAGGTTCAGGGGATAGAGCCCAGCCCGATCACAGGGTCTGACGGCAATCGCGAGTTTCTTGTTGCGGCATCGAAGCCCGGCGGCTGACCGCATCTATGCCGCGGACGGGAATCCCGTTAACAGTCTGGTCATGATTGTAGATGCGGTGATCGAGCAGCTTGGCTCACAGGGCGACGGGGTGACGGCAGACGGTGTTTTCGTGCCGTTCACGCTGCCCGGCGAACATGTGCGCATCTCACCCATCGGCCATCGCGCGGTGCTGGAGGATCTGACCAAACCAGCTGAAACGCGTGTTCCGCCGCTTTGTCGGCATTTCCGGTCCTGCGGCGGGTGTGGATTGCAGCACGCTTCCGACGATTTTCTGGCGACATGGAAACGAGAGCTGATCCAGCGTTCGATGGCAGCGCGTGGATTCAACGCTTTCGATCTCAGGCCCACCGTGACCGTACCCGCGGCCAGCCGCAGACGCGTGACGCTGACCGGGCGGCGCAACAAGAAAGGTGCGGTGCTGGGTTTTCATGCTGCGGCTTCGGATCAGATCGTGCCGATCAACGAATGTATGGTGGCCGACCCGATGATCGTCGCGGCGATCCCCAAGCTGGTCGAGCTGATCGAGCAAGGGGGCAGCCGGAAAGGCGAGATCCGCCTCACCATTACCGCCTCGGATGCAGGTCTCGACGTGGCAGGCACCGGTGGCAAGCCGATCGAAGGCCCGATGTATGGCTATCTTGTCGCGGTTGCGGCAACCGCCGATCTCGCGCGGCTTTGCTGGAATGGCGATGAGGTGGTTACACGTCGCCCGCCGGAGCAGGTGTTGGGCAAGGCCCGCGTGATCCCATCGCCCGGCGGATTTCTACAACCGACCCGAGAGGGCGCGTGGAGATTGACCGAGGCGATGCGAGAAGCGGTGGAGGACGCCAAGACCGTCGCCGACCTCTTCTCCGGCTGTGGCACGTTTTCCCTGCCGCTGGCAGAGGCGGCAGAAGTGCATGCGGTTGAGTTTGAAGAGGAGGCACTGGCGGCGCTTGATCAGGGTTGGCGCATGGCCGAGAGTTTGCGCCAGATCACCACCGAGCGCCGGGACTTGATGCATCGGCCCCTGATGGTACACGACCTCAACCGCTTCGGCGCGGTGGTCTTTGATCCCCCTCGGGGTGGGGCACGCAATCAGGCGGAGCAGCTTGCCAACTCAGAGGTGCCGCGCATCGGTGCGGTCAGCTGCAATCCGGCGACCTTTGCCCGCGACGCCCGTATTCTGGTCGATGGCGGTTATCGGCTGGACTGGATACTTCCGGTCGATCAGTTCCGCTGGAGCGCGCATGTCGAGCTGGCAGCGGCGTTCTCCCGGCCCTGAGACGTCTCTCTGCCTACATGAAGGTCGCGCCCGCCTGATAGTCGGGATCGATATCCCAGCCGTCCTGCACCTGACGCATCAACGCACGGCTCTGCGCGAACGACGCAAAGGGCCGGGCGGAGCGATAGAACATCTGCGCACTCTGGTCGCGCAGATCGGGCAGAACCTCACAGAGCTGCTGGGCTTCCTGATCCGACAGCGACTGCCGGGCATGGTCGCCGGGATAGTAGCTTTCCGTCCAAAGGCTGTTCGAGCGGATGATCTCGTGGCTGTCGAACAGCAGGTGATGATAGGTCACCGAGGACTGCGCGGGTTGCCATGCGAGATCCCCGACAAGGGCCAGCGCCGGCGCGAGCACCTCGGCATCGCCCAGAAGAACCCGGTGCTGCGGTGAGAGGTAGAGGTCGTGTGACGGCACGCCGGGACCGAACGCGTTGGCCGGGATGCAGACAGGGCGCAGGCGCTGGCTGAACGCAAACGGGTCGAGATGCAGTGTGCGCTGACCGATCCAGCGGACGGGTTGCAACCCGTTGTCATGGGTCTGGACCCGGTCTCCGACAGACAGGGTTTCTACCGGGCGTTCACCGTTGGCTGTTTCGATGAGAGTGCCGGCGGTGAAACAGACCAGTTCGGTATGTTCCTGAGGGGCAGGGCTCTCTGCCGATACGGGCGCATAGAAAAAATCGGTGTTCGGTTCCAGTGGTGTCAACGACGCGAACGCCGCTGTCCTTGCGTCGCCGGCATCCCCTATGGTGACGGCGTAAAGCTCGTGCCCTGCACTGTCGGTCAGCGTGTAATTCGTCGAGACAGAGGCGCCTGCGTGAAAGGAGACTTCGCCAAGAACGAGACGGTTCGTCAGCTTCTGCGCTTCTTCGGGATCATCTGTAGCGATATCGCCATCTTTGACTTCGACCGCTACGCGTTTCGGCGCAGGGCTCGATGTCAAGACAACAGGAATGCCGTCGGTTGCATTCACGCCGGGAACACAGGGATCAGGCGTGATGAAATCTTCAGTTTGATACAGGAAAATTGTCGGCATCGGGACAGGGACCCTCTCACACTACGCACCACTTCACACCAGCCGTTGCGGCATCGTCCCCGCCGCATCGACCTTTCGCCCCCCAAAATCAAAAGCCAGGGGAAACTGTCCCCGGCGCCAACAGCTCTTCGACTGCTAACTTTGCGAAATAGCAATGGATTAAGGCGCAGGCTTGTCCAAATCTGGACGATTTAGACAGGGTTAACAGTCGCTAATCCTGGGGAGGTTGACCAGCTCTCGGTCAGACGGCAGAGAAAAACTTGCCTTCGGGTGAGAGCGTGAAGATCTCGCATCCGTCTTCGGTGACGCCGACCGAATGTTCGAACTGAGCTGAAAGTGAGCGGTCGCGTGTCACGGCGGTCCAACCGTCGGACAGGGTTTTGGTCTGCGGCGCACCAAGGTTCACCATCGGCTCGATGGTGAAGAACATGCCAGGCCGCAGAGTGGCCCCCTCGCCCGGACGCCCATAATGCAGCACGTTCGGCGCATCGTGGAACACGCGGCCCAGCCCGTGCCCGCAGAAATCGCGTACGACCCCGCAGCGCTCGCCTTCGGCAAAACTCTGGATGGCGTGGCCGATATCGCCGAAGGTCGCGCCCGGCTTGACCGCCGCAATACCACGCATCAGCGCTTCGTGGGTCACCTCGATCAACCGTGCCGACTTGCGGCTCGCCCGGCCCGCCACATACATCCGGCTGGTGTCACCGAACCAGCCATCGACGACGGCGGTGACATCGATGTTCAGGATGTCGCCGTCCTTGAGCTTTTTCGGCCCCGGGATCCCGTGGCAGACGACATGGTTCACCGAGATGCAGCTGGCGTGCTTGTACCCGCGATAACCGATCGTGGCCGACGTTGCGCCGTGATCCTTAACGAACGTCTCGATCAGCGCGTCGATCTCCTCGGTCCGCGCCCCCGGCACCACATGCGGCCCGATCATGTCGAGACATTCGGCCACCAGTCGCCCGGCCTTGTGCATACCCGCAAAATCCTCGGGTGCATGCAGCCGGATGCCTTCGGGAGTTCGCTTCTCCCTACCTTCAGAAACGGCGCTCGGGTTATTCATCCGGTCAGTTTTCCATCGATCCGACAATAGGGATCGGGTGCTCCAATGTGATTCGTTCGATGCTGAGATTACAACGATAGGCCAGTACTTCGACACCCCCTGACCGCGCGCGGTCAAACGCCGCTGCATAAGCCGGGTCGATATCGCGGGCAAAGTCCAGACGGTCGCAATCGTCTCGCTGGATGAGATAGAGCATGACCGCCCGGTTTCCAAGGGCAGCTTCCGCCGCGAGATCATCGAGATGCTTTGCCCCGCGCGTCGTCACGGAGTCGGGGAACTCGGCCAGACCCTGCTCGCGCATCAGATGAACATTCTTCACCTCGACATAGGCGTCGGGCAGCCCGTCCTCGGTGAGGAGAAAGTCGATACGGCTGTTCTGGCCGTACTTCTGTTCGGGGCGGATGGTCTTATAGGCGGCGAGCGGCGCGATCTGTCCGGCTCGCAAAGCCTCGCCTACGACCTTGTTTGGCACGCCTGTGTCGATCCCGGCCAGTGCGCCGCCCGGCAGTTCGGTGAGCTTCCAGGCAAACTTCAGCTTGCGTTTCGGATTATCATTGGGCTCGAGCCAAACCCTGAGGCCCGGTGTGTTCAGTCCCATCATCGAGCCGGGATTGGCGCAATGGGCGGTCACCTCCCGGCCATCGTCCAACTCGACATCCGCAAGGAAGCGTTTATATCGCCGGATCAACGTGCCGGGGATCAGAGGCGTCT
Organism: uncultured Limibaculum sp.; assembly: GCA_964475765.1. Classification (GTDB taxonomy): domain Bacteria; phylum Pseudomonadota; class Alphaproteobacteria; order Rhodobacterales; family Rhodobacteraceae; genus Thermohalobaculum. The sequence continues at coordinate 3,878 of CAYYZH010000014.1, read as the reverse complement.
CGAAGTCCATCGGCTGGACTTAGTGGATCGAGGGAGCCCGGGCAATGTCTCTACCCACCGCAGCCATGTTAGTCATTGGCGATGAAATCCTGTCGGGTCGCACTCGTGACGCCAACGCACATCTGGTCGCAAAGGTGATGACCGAGATCGGTGTCAATCTGGTCGAGATCCGGGTGGTGCCGGACGAGGCGGAGATTATTACGGCGGCGGTCAACGAGATGCGCGCCCGTGTCGATCATCTCTTTACGTCCGGGGGGATCGGACCGACCCATGACGACATCACGGCGGACTGTATTGCAGCCGCGTTCGGTGTGCACATCGATGTCCGTGCTGATGCCCGTGCTTTGCTGGAGGCGCACTATGCCAAGACGGATCGCGAGTTGAACGAAGCACGTTTGCGCATGGCGCGGATCCCGGACGGGGCCACGCTGATCGATAACCCTGTCAGTGTCGCGCCTGGCTTCACCCTCGGCAATGTGCATGTGATGGCAGGTGTTCCTGCCGTCTTCGAGACCATGCTGGAGGGCCTGAGGCCAAAGATTCAAGGTGGCCCGCCCCTGATTGCGCACAGTTTCCGGGCTGAAATTGGTGAAGGTGATCTGGCCGGTCCGCTAGGCGCAGTTGCGGCTGAATTTCCCGAGGTCTCCATGGGCAGTTATCCCTATGGTGGAGGGGCCGGGGCGGTTCTGGTGCTCCGATGCACCGACCGGTCTCACCTCAGCTCGGCAGCTGACGCACTGCGGGCCCGGTTGGCGAAAATGTCTGGGCAGGTTACTGAGACACCACCCGAATAAGTCAACCCAGCATCGCAGCAACCTCAGGCCAAGCATGGGGGTCGGCGGCCACCTTGTCGCGACAGAAGGTGTTGCAAAAGCCGATCACGCGGCCCTCGACCTCGACTAAGCTGTCTGGCGCGACATCTTTGCCCGAGAACGGGCAGAAGGTGTTCTCCGCGTCGACGCCCGTCACCGCCCGACCGCTGATCGCCGGATCGTGCGGGTTTGGTCGACTGCCGAGATCGAACTCGTAGTGGTCCTGCATATGACGGTCGGCCTGCCCCATTGCACGCCACCGGCGCACTGATGCGTGGCCGAGAACGGCGGCGACATAGGCCATGTCGGCCTGCTCCATCTCAAGCCCATAGGTGGCGATCCGGCTGGCCACCGGGGCAAAGAATGCATCGACGGCGGAGAACGCCCCGAAGAGAAATGGTCCTTCCGCGGTAGCCCGCGCCCGAGCATGAGCCCAGATCACGGACAACCGATCGAGATCGCGCAGCACCTCGTCAGTCGGCGCAAACTCCGCATAAGCCCGGCGCATGTTCATCGGGCAGGCTCCGCGCAGCGCGGTGAACCCTGCATGCATCTCAGCGGTAATCGAGCGGGCGGTCGGGCGGGCGCTCTCGCCTTTGGGCCAAAGTCCGGCTTGTGGATGATATTCGTGGACCGTCTCGGCAATCGCAAGCGTGTCCCAGACCAAGACTGGCGCCCGCGTGCCATCTGAGACCGCCAGCGCAGGGACCAGCCGGGACGGCGCCATCTCGGCGCGCAGGGCCTCGAACGCGTCGGTGTTCATGTGCGCGTGCTTGAGAGTGAAGGGAATTCCGAACGCATCGAGCAGCAGCCAGCCTCGCAGTGACCAGCTCGAATAGGCGTAGTCGCCGACATGTAGCAGAAAATTCATATCAGACCCTCCCAAAGTTGCCCGTGCCTAACCTCCTGATCCCATTAGATCAAATTCGATTTCTTGACGCGTCCCATCGTCGGAGCTGATCGGAGGCACCACAATGTGAAAAAAGATTCCAAAAGGTGTGATCCATTCTGATCCGACGCGCGTACCTCATAAAATTGCCCAGCAGGAGCGATAAGATGACAGAGGACGCAACAACCATCACACGCAAGGCCATGCGGGCCGAGCTTCTTGATGCCGAGACCGAGACCATGCTTGCGCGCAAGTGGCGGGACGAGGGCGATGACGCCGCTCTTCACCGTTTAGTCACGGCCTATATGCGGCTCGCAATCTCCATGGCCGGGAAGTACCGCCGGTATGGCGCGGCGATGAATGATCTGGTGCAGGAAGCCAATATCGGCCTCATGAAAGCCGCCTCAAAGTTTGATCCCGAGCGCGGGGTGCGGTTCTCGACCTATGCGGTGTGGTGGATCAAGGCATCGATCCAGGACTACGTTATGCGGAACTGGTCGATGGTGAGGACAGGATCGACCTCTTCGCAGAAGTCGCTTTTCTTCAACATGCGCCGCGTGCGTGCGCAGATCGAGCGGGAGCACGCTGCGGAGCAGCTGTCTTCCACTGAAAGCGAGATCCGAGATGAGATCGCGCAAGAGCTCGGCGTACCGCTCCGGGACGTTGAGATGATGGAGGCACGGCTCTCCGGCGCTGATTTCTCGCTAAACGCCCAGCAGGCATCGGAAGAAGGTCGGGAGTGGATCGAAACGCTTGAAGATGACGGCCCGCAAACCGAAGACGTCGTGACGCGGCGGCTGGACTCGGCCACGGCGCGTGACTGGCTTGTCGATGCGTTCTCCGGTCTGACCGACCGCGAGCGGGTGATCATCGAAGCGCGCAAGCTGCGCGATGATCCGGTGACGCTGGACACGCTCGGCAAACAGTTCGGCCTGTCGAAAGAACGCATCCGTCAGCTCGAGGCGCAGGCGCTGCGTAAAATGCGTTCGCGGCTAGAGACGAGCCAGGGTGGCCATGCTGCCGAGATGGCACGAGAGGCGTGGGCGACGGCGTAACCCGCCGTCTAACCCGCCGCTTCAAACAACGTGGTGTTGCCACCTGCAGCCGTGGTGTCGATGCAGATCGCCCGTTCATGGGCATAGGCAACCGGGCTAATTTGCGCGCGGACCAATGGCACGATCGGTCCATCTCGCCCAGCGAGCATCTGGCGCAAACTGCGCGCAGTGTCTAGATCGCCTGACCACGCGAAAACGTCGCCCTCCAGATCAGAGAGCGCTTTGGCGTCCCAGCCGCGACCGACCGCTGTGAGTGGTAAACCGTCGTCGCGTAACGGGCTCAACAAGGCATCGGCTTCGGGATCGATTGCGATGACAGCGTTGCCCATCGAGAGCGCCTGCACCGCCTGATCCAGAACAGCGTTCCCTGGGCCAAGGCAGATTACGACGCCGCGTGGCACCAACCGGTACCTGTTGGACTCCCCTGTCGGGCCCGGCAGATCAATCGGTCCGGGGTCTATAGCTGCCGCAGCAGACATCGCGTCCGATGCCTTGCCCCGCAAGGCCGCCCGTAGCACCGAATTGCGATCTCGCCGCGCCGCCCATTCCGTTGCATCCGGAGCAGTAATGTCGCCCAACTCCGATCCAGCTGGTGTGCCCGCTCTGTTGTCCGAAGTCTCATGCTGCACAAACGCATCCAGATAAAAGGGTCCCCCGGCCTTTGGACCGGTACCGGACAAGCCTTCACCGCCAAAGGGCTGAGATCCGACAATCGCGCCGATTTGATTGCGGTTGACGTAGATGTTCCCGGCATGGACCTGATCGACCACATGCTGCACACGGGCATCGACGCGGGTGTGCAACCCGAAGGTCAGCCCGTATCCCTTGGCATTGATGTCCGCGATAACGCTGTCGATCTCGTGTGCGTCAAACGGCGCGACATGCAACACTGGCCCGAAAATCTCTCGCGTCATGCGCTCGATCCCGCGTACACGAAACACCTGCGGGGCGAGGAAATGTCCGCTTTCAGGCACGTCGATCTTGTGCATCAGGCGGCCCTCGCCCTCCATCTCCTCACAGTAGGAGGCGATGTTGGCATGCGCTTCCGCGTCGATCAGCGGGCCGACATCGGTCGAGATGTCCCACGGGTCGCCCGCCCTCAGCGTATCCATCGCGCCGAAC
>CAYYZH010000013.1:31686-38261 GCA_964475765.1 uncultured Limibaculum sp. | reverse complement strand
GCATCTCCGCTCGCTCCCAGTATTGTCGGGATCTATCAAGCGCACCAAAAGCACGGCGGGGCTGGCGCCTACTACATCTATCTCAAGCGGCGGCGCTGAATGCGTCTTAAGCCGGGCGATCTGATTTCGCCGCGCGGATCATCCGGTCCAGAGCATCGAGAAACCGGGAGCGGTCAGCTTTGCCAAAAGCCTTACCGCCGCCTCCCTGATTTAGTGGATTTGCAGCGCGCAGGTCAGCCATCAGATCGCGCATCGCCAACTGATGACCGATATTGGCCTGGGTAAACGCCTCACCATTGTGGCGGATGGCACGGGCGCCCGCCTCAATACACCGGGCGGCCAGTGGAATATCTCCGGTCACGCAAATGTCGCCTGGACCCACTCGGTCGGCGATCCATTTGTCCGCAATATCCGGGCCGTCAGGGACGATGACGGTTTCGACCAGCGGATGAGGATCCGGCCGAATGCCGCCGTTTGAGACGACATGCACCCGCAGTTTGTACCTGTCGGCCACTTTCAGAGTTTCACTCCGAACCGGGCATGCGTCGGCGTCGATGTAGATCTCAGTCATGGGCCTTGTCTTGCGCTGGATTGTTCGCCGCTGCAAGCTACTGGCATGCGGTTGGTGGTGATTTCAGGGCTGGCTCTCGTTTGGATGCTCAACCCGTCGGCGGCGCAGGACCTGCGCCATGGTCGCTATGCTGTCGAAGTGGAGGTCACATTGCCCAACATCAACCTGTCGGCCCATACGGAGACATTCGAGATCTGTTGGCGTGGGCCAGAAGATCCGAAGATGCCACTCGGACCGCTTGGCCGCGGACCTTTGCGCGCGTGTCCCGCTGAAGCGGTCTGGTCGGACGAGAAAATCAATGTGACGACGACCTGCTCAGGACCGAACGCCGGGTTCGCGACCGCAATCTACGAGACAATCCCTGGTGGATTCCGGGGCGTTGTAGATCTCAACATGGGCGGCAAGAACATGCGCGTCGGAGAAAGGCAACGCGGACGCTTTATAGGTTCCTGTTAGCTCGCCAATCGGGACAGAACATCGGCCCGGCGAGGTATCGGATCGACCGCGCCAAGACCAGACACTGTGCCTGCGGCGACCTGAGCCGCATACCGGGTTGCCGAGACGGGATCGCTTGTCTCCAGCCACCGGGCCAAAAAACTGCCACCGAAACTGTCGCCTGCACCGGTAGAATCCACCGGCGTTGCTGCTGCCGCGGGAATCGTGTGCGTCTGGCCGTTCACCGACAGCATCGCGCCATCACCGCCAAGTGTCACCAGCACAATCTCGGGACCAAGATCATGATAGTACCCGGCGATGGCCTCAGGATCAGAGAGGCCCGTCAGCTTTTCACTGTCATCAATGCTGGTGCAGGTGATCTTGGCAGACCGCATGGCATCGAGGGTGATGCTGCGTGCCTCGTCGAGCGACCAGAGCTTGAGCCGGAGATTGGTGTCCAAAGACACGGCTGTTCCAGCATCCGATGCGATCCTGATCGCCTCCGCCACCGTTCGGCGCATCGGCTCGGAGATGGCCAGCGTAATGCTGCTGAGGTGTAGGACTTTTGCCGTCTGGATCGCCTCGGCCGACAGATCTTTGGGCTCCATCTGGCTGGCGGCGGATCCGGCACGGTAATAGGTGAAGGCGTGTGCGTCGGGGTCTGGATCGACGAAGTAGACCCCCGTCTGTGCCGTCTCGCTTCGGACAACATGGCTCGCGTCAACGTTCTCGCGCGACCAAAGCTCCATGATGCTGTCACCGAACGGGTCTGCCCCAAGAGCGGTGAGGTATCCAACCGATGCCCCTTGCCGTGCTGCTGCGATGGCTGCATTCGACGTATCGCCGCCAAACCCGTGCAGATACCGCCCGTCCGGTTGGCGGACAAACTCCACCATCGGCTCTCCCAGGCAAAGAATGTCGCTCATGATTTAGGCCCGCTCGCAATGGATTGTGCGAAGGCGTCTACACCAGAGCGAATTCGGATCCAATTGAATCGGAAGCTACCCGCAGTCAGGCCGCTTCCCGGTCAACGGTTATCCGGATTGGTCCGAGCTCGCTCTGGGATGCCCTCACGCCGCCAGAGCCGCGTCCAGCACTGGTCCTTCGACCGTGATCCGGTGCATCAAGCGGCGGTGCCCATGATAGTCGTTGATTGCCTTGTGCCAGGTCGCGCGGTTGTCCCAGATCACAATGGTGCCAGGGCGATAGCGGATGCGGCAGGTGAACTCCGGCTGCACGCTGTGCGCATAAAGATGGTCGAGCAGTGGCTGGCTGTCCTCCGCGGTCCATCCATCGAAATGGGTTGTGAAGTCGCCATTCACATAGAGTGCTTCGCGCCCAGATAACGGGTGACGGATCACGACCGGATGCAGGGCGTCCTGCGTAGCCAACTCGGAATTGCCAATCCTGCCGGTCTTCGAGGCCTCGTCACCTGCGCGTGCTGCTCCAAACGCGTGGCGAGACGAATGCCAGACCTTCATCCCGCGCAATGTGGTCTTGAGACCATCCGATAGAGCATCGAACGCTGCGTGCATCGAGGCAAACATGGTGTCGCCTCCGACCTCAGGTGTTTCGATACAGTGGAGGATCGAGCACATGGCGGGCGCCTGATCATAGGAATGATCGGTATGCCAACGCTCCCCGATGGCCTTGGTCTGGCCCGGCTCCTTCAGCACCATGGCGACGCGAGGGTGTCCGGGCACCTTCTGGAAAAACCGGTTCACATTGATCGGGCCAAAGCGTTCGGCGAACGTCACCTGATCTTCGGGTGAGATTTCCTGATCACGAATAGCGATGACCGAGTGATCGCGAAAGGCGTCGAAAATCGCCGGGAACTGGTCGGGGTCCTTCACATCGGCACCCAAAATCTCTGCCCCCAGCGCGCCAGTCAACGGGCGTATCGACAAGCTCATCCTAATCTCCCTTCACCGGTTGTTATCCATTTTCTTTGAGACTGCGCCCGAAATTCGGAGCCGTCAATGAACCTCTACCATGTGATGATCGACCTTAAGGATGACGCCAAGGCGCTGGCCTTTGCAAAGGCACTGGATGATTGGATGAGCCATCTGCAGGACGAGGGAAAGATCGGGGCCTGGCGGCTGTTGCGCCGCAAACTTGGTCTTTCGTCATCGGATTTCGGAGACTTTCTTCTTGAGATTGAGGTTGAGCGGATGAGCCAGCTTGATGACGCGTTCCGTCATGTCAGTCATCATTCGGAGGAGGTCGAGCGGCTCTACTACCCGGTGCATCAGATGATCGCCAAATCCACGTATGGGCTCTATCGCCCGTTTCCCGATGTGGAGCGGGCCGAACGCGCAGCGCTTCTCTAGTCTTTGTCTTTACCCAAGCGTTCGAATTCGCCGAACGCTTCGAGCAGATCGTCCAGCTCTTCACAGCCATCTGGACAGGCATCCTTCAGTCGCTTCAGTAACGCCTGCGCGGCGGCTTCGTCACCGACCTGAAGCTCGAGCTCTCCCATATATTCGAGCGCGCCCTTGTGCTTGGGATCCAGCGACAAAGCCCGCGTGTAGTGACTACGGGACTGCTCGAAATCGCCCAGCTTGCGATAGGCATACCCCATCAGGTTGAAGACATCCGCTTCGAAGGCGTCCTGTTTAAGCAATGGGCGGAGTTCTTTGAGTGCTGCAGCTGGTTCGCCCGCCTCGATCTGCGCCTTGATGCGGGCGAGGTCTTCCTGAGGGGTCGGATCGGAGAAGGCTGCAAACGCCGCGGACGGCATTGCCAGGATAGCGCAGACGAGCAGAACTCTCATGGGGGAGCCTCCAGGTTAGCGCGCCAGACTAGCTGACGCGGCGAAGCCTGGAAAGAGAACGCACTTCCCGGACTACTGCTTGGGGAAGTAGTCCTCGAGAACACCCTCGCGGTGCACATCCGCGGTACAGCAGTGCAGGCCGCCGCCAAACGCATATGCATCGCGCAGATCAACCGGGATCACGTTCTGGCCCAGCTTGTCCAACTGCTCCATCTGCCAGGTTTCTGAGGCTTCGACACAGACGGTCTTGGGGTCGAGCACCAGCACGTTCATGCTGAGCCAGGTCGACGAGTAGCACAGTGGCGGCGGCGCGTTATGCGCGGGCTGTGCGGCGTCGACAATTTCCCAGCCGTTTTTCTCAAACATCCCGCGTTGGTCCTCGGGCAGACGACGCTGTGGATTGTTGAGGATCAGACCGGGCCGGATCGGTGTGAATGTCGCATCGATATGGATCGGATATGGATCTCCGGGGAAGTTCACCGCGTGGACGCGGTGATCGGGAAAGTGCCGACGGATCCATTCGATACCCTTCAGGTTCGTTGTGAACCCGTGCTGAACCACCAGATCCTTGCCGAACCGCAGCACGTCCGCGGCATCGAACAGCGGCTCTTCCTCGGTCGTGACAAAGAACTTCTCCGCCGCCCATTCCAGCCGCTTGGCCTCGCCGATCTTATCGCTCAGATAGTCGGGGTGGTAATCCGCATCGGTCAGGCGCGGCTTTGGCGCAGTCTCGTGGCGGAACTTTGGATCCTCGTCGAAATAACGCTGCATCAGCGGGCGGTAGCAGAGGTATTCAAACCAGCGGCAGCGATACGACATCGTTGCCTCAAGGATCTCGTTCCCAACAGTCAACAAAACATCGCGAGGCGGCATGCAGCCGAACTGGCTGTCGGTGTGAAAGTCTGGCGTTGTCACGGCTTGGGAGAAGTCGATCGGGTCGGGCCGGTCGACGGTAACCCCCCGACCCCGCAGCATGTTGGCAAACCCGTCGAGCAACTCGTTTGCCCGGTCAATCGACTCCTGCGGGCGCATGCCCCACTGACCGCGCATATCGCTGTCCTCGGGCACCTTGGCGTCGAGCGCAGGCTCTGCGGGCGGGATATGACAACCATCGGCTCGACCCACGATCACATGGGTCAGCGGATCCCATTCATTCCAGGAATTGACGATCGTTGGCATGTCTGCACCTCTCATGTTTGATGAGGTTTTGCCGGTTTGAACCGCGGGCCGGCAAGTCGGATTTGGACCCTTTGGAAACCAGGAAACGACAAGGGTGTGAGAATTAGGGTCAGCCCTGAGCTTTGGGTTTACGCACCAGTCCACGCATGTTGGGAAAGCGCAGCATTCGCTCCCAGAGAAAGTCGCCATAGACGAAGGCTTCGCCAGAGCCCGACAGAGGCTCAATCACCGCGTCCACCGACGGCTCGAAAAAGAACGGCACCGAGTACCGCTCGGCCAACCCGCCCAGCACGCGATGCGGCGTGGCCTTGATCTGCCCGCCGGTCCAATCGCCCAGCATCTGGCCGAAGTTGACGACCAGCCCGCCCTTTGATGGCGGCACATCGAGCCAATCACCATTCGGCGTGCGTGCTTGAAGACCGCCGGTATCGTCCTGCCACAGCAACGTAATGAACCCGGAGTCGGTGTGTTCGCCCGTCATCACGTAGCGCTCCGTCCCGTCGTCCAGCGTCAGCCTGCGATGGTCTGCGAAGTGTTTCGGCGGATGTTTGGGATAGTGAAGCAGGCGGAGCGACGATATGGACCGGGCGAAGAGACGGTTTGCCAGATTGGGATCGGCGCCAACTCCAGTCAGGAGCGTCCGTGTCAGGGCGAGCCCCAGGTCCTCCATGGCGGTGTAGTAGGTTGTCACAGCCTCTCTCCAGCCTGGGATCTGTGGCAAAGGGGTAGGTTCGGTCAGCGGATCTTCGCCATCGCCGACCCGATCCGGATGTGCAATGTCCGGGCCAATGTCGAAACCCTCAAGCATGGCATCACCAGCAAGATCCACGGGAAAGTGCCCTCGATAGACGTTTGGACGTGTGGACGCATACTTGTTGCGCATCGTGTCCCGCCGCGCTTGCGGGCCTGCGCTGAAGAAGGTCAGAAGCTCTGCTCGAACCCCCTCCAGCCCGAACATTGCATCCACGCCCGTCAGTGTAAGAAATCCTGACCCGGTCGCGCCTTGAATGACGGCGCGTTCAGCACGGCCCGTCATGACTTCGGCGATGGGTATCACGGGTATTTCACTCTGGGTCATGTCGATGTCCCCGATCTATTGCCCGAACCATTGTATCGTCCGTCCCGGGGTGGCAAGCAGCAAGGATGTCCGACGATCCGGTTTGCCCGCTTTGCTTGCGCCCAATCCCGCCCGAGGCCCGGCAAAGCCTGCATCATCTGGTGCCAAAACTGCGGGGTGGCGCGGGCGGCCCGACCGTAAGGCTCCATCAGATCTGTCATAACGAGATCCATGCTACGTTGAGCGAAACCGAATTGGCGCGTAGCTACAATACAGCCGAGGCGCTGCGCGGCCACCCACGGCTTGCCAAGTTCATCCGATGGGTTGCAACCAAGCCACCGACGTTCCATAGCCGTTCGTCGGGCACAGGACGGCGGCGTAAGCGACGTTGAATGCCCGATCCTACGGAAAGGACTGCGGCGCTGAGCCCGCGACCTATCGAGGAGGAGCTGAATGACCGAGCGAAGTATCCTGATCACCGGCTGTTCGTCGGGCATCGGGTATCATGCCGCGCATGCCTTGGCGAACCGTGGCTGGCGGGTGCTGGCAACTTGCCGGTC
>CAYYZH010000013.1:14902-31586 GCA_964475765.1 uncultured Limibaculum sp. | reverse complement strand
CTGATCCATGCGCTGGAAAGCCCGCGACCGCGTGCCCGCTACTATGTCACGACACCGACCTATATTGCCGCTTATCTGAAGCGTTTGCTGCCAACCCGATGGCTGGATCGGGTTCTGCTGAAGGGATAGCGGAATGGGCGATTGGTTATTCTATCTCGCGGGCGCCGCATGTCTTGCGACCCTGGCTGTGCTCGCCTTTGGCATTGGTGGGTTCGGCACGGGCAAGATGACGCCGCAGCGGCAGAACAAGATGATGCGCTGGAGGATTATCGCGCAGTTCGCAGCGGTGGTTTTGATGCTGCTGGCGGTCTGGGTCACGAAGGGGAGCAGTTGAGATGGTCGTTCTGAACAAGATCTACACCCGCACTGGGGATGGTGGGGACACGGCGCTGGGCAATGGAGCCCGCGTGGCGAAGTATTCTGACCGGGTGTCCGCTTACGGTACGGTTGATGAAACCAACGCGACCGTGGGCCTTGCGCGTCTCCATGCTGAAGACGAGATGGATGCGGCGCTGGGTCGGATTCAAAACGATCTCTTCGACCTCGGCGCGGACCTCTGCCGCCCGGACATGGCCAAGGACGAGGAGGCGGAGTACGCGCCGTTGCGCATGACCGAAGCTCAGGTCACCCGGCTGGAGACCGAAATCGATGGGATGAACGAAGCGCTCGAGCCCCTGCGCAGTTTCGTGTTGCCCGGCGGGTCGGCACTGGCGGCATATCTGCATCTTTGCCGGACGGTCAGCCGGCGGGCCGAACGTCTGACGGTCGAACTGGGAGCCGTCGAGGAGGTGAACGTTCATGCGGTGACGTATCTGAACCGACTTTCAGATTGGTTCTTCGTCGCCTCACGCGTGGCGAACGGGAACGGCACGGCTGATGTATTGTGGGTGCCGGGCGCTAACCGTTAGGACCCCCTTCGGGCCGTTACGGACTTGACTTACGTGGCGGGGTCGTCTGTCGCATCTGCCGTCTTGGCATAGGGGTCGTTCCCGCGCCATGCGGTCGCGCTTTCCGAGAAGGGTTTCAGCAAGGCGGCCCGCAACGTTGGATAAGGCTGCGCGATACGGCGCCCTGCGGCGTCCGATATCCCGTAGACCAATTCCTCCTTGCCGTCGGGAATATGGAGGGTGCCGAACATCCAGTCCCAGATCGCGAAGACCTCGCCGAAATTCTTGTCGAAGTGCGCTCGATCCGAGGAATGGTGGATCTGGTGCTGCGCAGGCGAGATCAGGATATGTTCCAGGACGCGCCCATAGCTGAGCCTGATGTGACTGTGTCGCAGATGGCCGCCAAAGAAGATGTAGGCGCTGAAGGCCAGGGTGCTGGAGTAGATCACCCAGAACTCGATTTGCCCGACTAACAGGAACAGCACGAGCGCCTGGATAAGCCCGATCAGCACAGACATCATCAGACGCTGGATCACGTAGTAGACCGGATGCGCCCGCATGTACGTGATGGGGGTCAGCACCTCGGCTGAATGGTGCACGGCGTGAAACGGCCAGAGGGCCGGGTGCTTGTGATGAAGGTAGTGATTGAGAAATCGGCAGAAATCCTGGGTCAGAAAGATGATCAGCGCGACGGCCAGGCCGCGCATCAGGCCGGTTTCGATTGGGGTTTGTGTGCTGCCGAGGCCGCCAAGGGCGTTGAGCGCCCAGAAGGTGATGACAGGCGCGACATAGAGAACCGAGAAAATGCCGGTGGCCATGATCAGGAAGTTGAACAACGTGATCTTGATGTCGAGCATCGTCGAAGGGTGGCGGTAAAGCTCCTTTGGCAGGAGATAGCGGATGAACCCGGTGCGCCCGCCGCGGGCTCGCCAGATGATGAAGGCGATGACGACGGTCGCGACAAGATAGACCGGCGAATACACAAACCCTGCACTGAACACATGGGTGGTCAGGTCCGACAGCAGATTCCGAACTGTCTCGATCACGCAGGGGGACTCCGTTCCTGTGCAACTCTTGGTTCGACAGTATCAAAAGCTTGTGGGCATTTGTGGGGCAATTGCCGGTTGATCGCTTCAGCCCAATAGTGCGTCTTCAGTGATTTCGGATCACGCTGAGGTTGTTAAAGTGTTGTACCCAACGTGTCGCCGGTGTGCAGTTTAGCAATCCGAAATCACAAGAAGACGCGCCCTACGATTGCTAGCCGCGCATTCGGCTGGCATTGGCGTCCCAGATCGGCGCGTGCTGGATGTTCGCTTCCAATCGTTCTCCGAGGAGCTCGATCTGCCAGCCATCCTCAGCGCCTTCGTGCTCCTTGGGGATGTACCCCACAGCCATCGAGGTGCCCGAGTTGTGGGCAAATCCGCCTGAGGTGACCCAGCCGACGACTTCGTCTCCAAGCCAGATCGGCTCGTCGCCGATGACATCGGCATCCTTTGCGTCGATCCGGAAGGCCTTGAGCCGGACAGAGCCACCATTGGCGCGTTCAGCCAATGCCGCTTTTTTGCCGATAAACTCGGCGTCCTTCTCGTAAGCGATGAACCGATCGAGCCCGGCTTCGAGCGGGCCATAGAGCGGACGGTACTCCCGCGCCCAGCCACCGAAGTTTTTCTCCAGACGCATCGCATTGAGGGCGCGCAGGCCGAACATGCGAATTCCGAACTCCTCGCCTGCATCCATCAGAGCATCGAACACATGGCGCTGGTATTCGGGTTTCATCCAGATCTCATAGCCGAGATCCCCGGTGAATGAGACGCGGCCAACGATGCAGGGCGCAAAGCCAAGCTCCATGCGCCGTACGGCCATGAACTTGAAGCCTGCGGCGGAAACATCATCATGGGTGAGCTGCTCCAGTACTTTCCGCGCGTTCGGTCCGGCGATCGAGAGACCGACCATGCCAAGACCTGTAACTTCGAGATCGACGCCTTCGTCCATGTGCTGCTCGAACCAACGCTGGTAGTAGACTTCAGCCATGCCGGAACCTGCGAGGAAGAACTCATCCTCTGAAAGTGTCGCGAGACTGAGGTCGCCGATAAGCTTCCCGTCTTCCTTCAGCATCGGCGCCAGCGTCATTCGGCCCACATTGGGCACCTTGCAGGCGAGCATTTTGTCGAGCCACGCCCGTGCACCCGGACCGCGCACCATGAACTTGGAGAAGCCCGAGATTTCCATCATGCCGACGCTGTCCCGCACAGCGGCAACTTCGGCTTTCACATGTTCAAAGTCTGTAGACCGGCGCCAGGAAAACACGTCCTTTGTACCGTCAGGTGAGAACCAAAGCGGTGCTTCCAGACCCCAGCTGTCGCCCCATTGCGCGCCCATGGCGTCCAGTTTGTCGTAGATCGGGGTAGTTTTGTAGGGCCGGCCCGCGGGCAATTCCTCGTTTGGGAAGCGGATCGAGAATCGACGGGAATAGTTCTCCTGCACCTTCTTGTTGGTGTAGGCCATCGAGGTCCAGTCACCATAGCGGGCGATGTCCATAGCCCAGACATCGAAACCGGGATCGCCGTTCATCATCCAGTTCGACAGCGCAAGACCGACGCCGCCGCCTTGTGAGAAGCCGGCCATCACACCGCAGGCCGACCACATGCCGGGCATGCCGCGGATCGGACCAACAAGCGGGTTCCCGTCGGGCGCAAAGGTGAAGGGGCCGTTTATGACCTGTTTGATCCCGGCGTTCTGGAAGGCCGGGAAGTGCTCGAACCCAACCTCAAGGCTGGGCGCAATCCGGTCGATATCCGGTTGGAGCAGCTCGTGCCCAAACTCCCACGGAGTCTCCCGTTCCGACCAAGGCACACAGGCTTTCTCGTAGGTGCCCATCAGCATGCCGTTGCGCTCCTGGCGCAGATAAAGCTCGCCATCGAAGTCGACCGCGTGGACGACTTCCTTGCCGGTTTTTTCGTTGATTTCGGCAACCTCGGGCATGTCCTCGGTGATGAGGTACATGTGTTCCATGGCGAGGATCGGCAGCTCGAGGCCGACCATTCGCCCGACTTCCCGCGCCCAGAGACCGCCCGCGTTGACGATATGCTGGCAGGTTACGTTGCCCTTATTGGTCACGACCTCCCACTCACCTGTGGGAAGCCGGTTGACCTCCTCGACCTTGGTGTGGGTATGGATCGCCGCGCCCTTGATGCGGGCGGACTTGGCATAGGCGTGGGTGACACCAGAGGGGTCGAGGTGCCCGTCGACGAATGTCTCGAGCCCGCCCACAAATTGCGACGGGTCGAGGAGCGGCATGATCTCGTGCGCTTCCTCGGGGGTGATCACGCGGCTTTCGATGTCGAGATAGCGGCCCTTGGCGAGTGTCGACTTCAGCCAATCGAAGCGCTCTTGCGTCGCTGCCATCATCACGCCGCCGGTCATGTGAAAGCCTGTGGCCTGACCCGACAGTTCCTCGATCTCGCGGTAGAGGTCGATGGTGTACTTCTGGAGTTTGGCGACGTTCGGGTCGCCATTGATGGTATGGCAGCCGCCCGCCGCGTGCCATGTCGAACCAGAAGTCAACTCGTCCCGCTCGAGCAACATGACATCGGTCCAGCCCTCGCGCGCCAGATGATAGAGAACGGAGCAGCCGACAACGCCGCCCCCGATGACAACGACCCGTGCCGTGCTGTTCATGGCGAGACCTCCGTGATTTCATCTGATCTTGTCACGGCCCATTCTCTCCGGCGTTGAATTATCGCCAGTTCACACCGCGAATCCGACAGCAAAGCCGGGTTTTGCAATTTGAGCGGCAAGGGGGCGTGAGACACACACCCAGCACGTAGCTTTTTCGGCTGGATCACCCCCGCATGCGCGCTCCATCCGCATCGACTAGCAGGGTGGAGGTGACGGTGGCGCGGCGGCGCTGGCCCAGGATCTCTATGTCGAACACAGCGCCGTCTGCTGCCCGCTCGCGCGGAACCAGACCAAGTGCCACGGATTTCCGGCTGTAATGCGCATACCCGCCCGAGGTTACAAAGCCGATCACGTCGTCACCGTCGAAGATCGGCTCCCATGCGACGGCGTCGGCGTCGTCCGCATCGACAAGCATCGCAACGAGTTGTCGGTGGGGTGGGGTCTCGCGTTCGGCCATCACGGCGTCACGCCCGATGAAGTCGTTCTTCTTCCAGGAAATGAAGCGATCGAGGCCGGTTTCTGCAGGCGTGTAGTCCGGCTTGAACTCGCGCAGCCAGGACCCGAAGAATTTCTCCAGCCGCAGGCTCATCATTGCGCGCATGCCGAAGGGCTTTAACCCCAGTCCCTCACCCGCAGCGGCCAGTGCATTGTAAAGCGGAACCTGATGGTCCGATGTGCAGTACAACTCGTAACCCAGATCACCGGTATAGCTGAGCCGTTGAACGCGGATCGGGATTGGTCCGACCTCCGCGTAGTGGACGGTCATGAAGGGAATGGCGTCGGTTGTCGCTTCCATGCCCAGCAGCCGTGACAACAACGTCCGCGCGTTGGGCCCTGCAATCTGAAAGCCGACCAGAGATTTCGAAACGTTCTCGATTTCGACCCCGGCCGTGGCCTGCGCCAGGAACCAGCGCATGTGATAGTTTTGCGCGGCGAACGAGGCCGTCAACTGCACCCGATCCTCGGCAATCCGGGCCATGGTAAAATCACCAATGATCCGGCCACGTGGGGAGAGCATGGGCGTGAGCGCGACACGGCCAATCTCGGGCACACGGTTGGCCATGATCCGGTTGAGCCATTCCACGGCGTTGGGCCCGGAGACGACGTACTTGCCGAAGTTGTGGATCTCGTTGATCCCCACCGCTTCGCGGACGGCACGGCACTCGGCAGCTACCGCGTCGAAGGCGTTCGACCGGCGGAAACTTGGCGTCTCGAACCGCGGCTCACCCTCTGGCGCGAAGTAGTTCACGTGCTCCATGCCATAGGCCGCGCCGAAGACCGCGCGCTGGGCATCCCAGATGGCATAAGCGGGCGTCGTCTCCAATGGTCGACCCACCGGAAGTTCCTCATTCGGGTAGCCGATGGAGAAGCGACGCTGGTAGTTCTCGGTCACCTTCAGCCGTGTGTAGGGCTTGTTCGCCCAGTCCCCGAACCGCGCGACATCCATCGCGTAGACATCGGTTTCCGTCTCGCCCTCGGTCATCCATTCGGCCAGCGCCTTGCCGACCCCGCCACCTTGGGAGAACCCGGCCATCACCGCACAGGCGGCCCAGAGGCCCTTCTTGCCGGGGATCGGTCCGACCAGCGGGTTCCCATCCGGGGCAAAGGTGAAGGGGCCATTGATGACCCGTTTGATGCCCGCCCGGCCCAATACGGGATAACGCTGGAAACTGGCTTCCAGCGGTTCGGCCACCCGCTCCATGTCGTCGTTCAAAAGCTCATGCCCGAAATCAGATGGCGTCCCATCGACTGCCCAAGGCACGGCCCTTTGTTCATAGATGCCGATGACCAGCCCGCGCCCTTCCTGGCGCAGATAGGTCTCTCCGCCGGGATCCATGACATGTGGGAGCTCTTCTTCACGTTCAAAGACCTCCGCGATGTCATCGGTAACGAAGTACTGATGTTCCATCGGATGAAGCGGCAGCCAGACGCCCATCATCTCGCCAACTTCGCGCGCCCAGAGGCCAGCGGCGTTCACCACATGCTCGGCCCGGATGGTCCCGTTCTCGGTGACAACGTCCCATTCGCTGCCGACTGGACGAATATCCTCAACTGGCGTGCGCAGGATGATCTCGGCTCCGGCCATACGCGCGGCCTTGGCATAGGCATGGGTGGTGCCGGAGGGATCGAGGTGCCCGTCGAGTGGATCGTAAAGCCCGCCGAGCACGCCATCGACATTGGTGATGGGGGACCGACGGGTGATCTCTTCCGGCCCGATGATCTCGGTCTCCAGTCCCATGTAGCGATGCTTGGCGCGTTCGGCGATCAGGAAATCGAGCCGGTCCTGATCGGTGGCGATGGTCACGCCGCCCACATGGTGCAGGCCGCAAGACTGACCTGTGATCTCCTCCAACTCGCGATAGAGCCGGATCGTGTAACCCTGAAGCGCGGCCATGTTCGTGTCGGAGTTCAGGGTGTGAAAGCCGCCCGCCGCGTGCCAGGTCGAGCCCGATGTCAGCTCCGAGCGTTCGATCAGACAGATGTCTGTCCAACCGGCTTTTGTCAGGTGATAAAGAACCGAACAGCCGACGACACCGCCGCCGATTACGACCACACGGGCATGGGTACGCATTCCGGATCCCTCCCTTTGTTCCAAGACCAAGGAACTACAGCCGATCCAGCATGGAAGTTCCACTGCATTTGCGACACTTCACGGGTGCGCCGGTCGTCAATTGGAGGGCCTTGAAGGGATTCAGCGTTGGTCTGCGGGGCGTGCCATCAGGTCGGCCAGACGTTTGCCGGGCTCGTCTTCGAATTGGTCATCAAGGTAGTCGGCCTCTTCGAACCAATCGAGTCGAAACGTGCGGAAGTCCTCGCGCAGCTCGCACCATGCAGTGAGGTTCCAGATCGAGCCGAAGAACGACAGCAAGAGTGGACGTAGCATGCGCTGCGAGTGCTCGCCGGACTTAGACCGGTATGTGACGCGGACCTTGCGCTTTTCATGGATACAGCGGCGCAGGGTGCCGCGGTGGACCTTGATCGGTTCCGCCCAGTGGTTGGCGGGCGCATCAACCGCGAGGTTCGACATGTGCTCGCGCAGATGCTCGGGGATCGCGCCCTCGATCTTGCGCAATGCACGCGTGGCCGCCTGCGCCAGACCATGGTCGGCCCAGCTTTCGACGATACGTGCGCCGAGAACGATGGCCTCGAGTTCCTCCTCGTAGAACATCAGCGGAGGCAGGTCCAAACCCTCGCGCAGAATATAGCCGACGCCTGCCTCGCCCTCGACCGGAACGCCGGAGGCAATCAGGGCCGAGATATCGCGATAGATCGTACGTTCGGAGACCTCGAGTTCTTCGGCAATGTCCTTAGCTCGCACGGTCTGACCGCGGCGCAATATTTGCACGATGTCGAACAATCGGTTGGCTCGGCGCATGGGAGATCCTCCATTGCGATGGAGCCTAGACTAACTCTCCTGACACCATGTTGTCAGGAGGATGTCAGCGGTCCTGACAAAACGCTGTCAGGAGGGGTCAGGTATCTTCGGATCAGTTGCAAATCACCAAAGGAGATCCAGACCATGGGACCTTACTATGATCACGCTGTCACGATCCATCAGGCTCATCTTTCAGATGCCGAGGACAACCGCCTGCGCCGAAAGCTCGAGGCGCGTCGGCCGCCAATGAACTTCGCCGTAGTGAGCCGCGCGGTCCTGATGATCGGGGTCGTTCTGATGGCTGTTCAGGTCGTCTGAGCGGGGCTCACTCGTCGCGTCCGTATGCCTTCAGCCGGTTGTGGAGTGCATCTGCAGCCGGATCCCCAATCTCAAGCGCAAAGACATAAGCATGGGTGAGGTAAAAACAGCAGGCATTGATGTCGCCGACCGCCTCCGCGTGGTCTGCGGCTTCGGTATAGAGCGCAACAAGGCGCGGCGTGTCGCCGGCATCATGTGCGGTCAGCATAGCGGTTTGGAGCGCGGCGCGATCGCTGGTCATGGACTGTCCAGAAAGGCGTTAACGGCGGCGCGTCCGCTGGCGCTGTCGCGAAAACCGCCCGCGTTATGGGCCCCGGTCGTTTCAAGAAATACCTTTGGGTCCGGAGCCGCCTGATAAAGCGCCTGACCATGCGCGAACGGGATCAATTCGTCGCCGGGGCTGTGGATCACCATAACGGGCAGGGCAAGGCTCGGCATCTTTGACAGGCTGTCATAGCGCGCCCGGGCCAGCAGTTTCACAGGCAGCCACCAGTAGATGCGGGCGGCAACATCGGGCAGCGTGGTGAACGTGTTCTCGACGATCAGATGCCCCGGCATGCGACGCGTCGCGAGTTCGATCGAAACGGCACCGCCAAGGGATTCTCCATAGAGCACGATGTTTTCCGGCGAGATCCCATGAGCAATCAGCCAATCGAACGCTGCTTCGGCATCGAGATAGGTCCCGGTTTCGCTGGGTGAGCCGGTGCTCCGACCAAACCCGCGATAGTCATAGACCATCACGCCATGTCCCATGCCGTGCAGATGCGCCATGAGGTTAAGCCGGTCTTCGATCGAGCCCGCGTTCCCGTGACTGACCAGCACCACGTTCGGTCCACCGGGCACGAACCACCCGTGCAATCGCTCGCCATCGGAGGTTTCAACGGTAACGTTCTCGAACGCCAACCCGACCGCGGAGGGATCACTGACAGGCGGAGGACCGGGGATCCAAACCAGCCTGTCCTGAAAGATATACATCGCCGCGCAGATCGCGATGTACCCGCAGACGACTACGCCGAATAACGTCGTCAAGATCGGACGCACCGTCTCAGGCGGTCATCTGCCTTGCGATCCAGTCGTGGAAATCGTGAGTCGGGTTATCCATGACGGGAGAGAACTTGCCGCCATCGAACATGCTGGCATGGCGGCCCTTCTGCATCCCCTCGACAACGAAGATGTCTTCCTCGAAGACCTCTCGCCATTGCACGGCATTCTTTTGGCGCTTCTCTGTCCACTCGTCGCCCGCGACTGACGGGTCGGTGTAGAAGATCTGGACATGCTCGACCGATCGCTCATGGGTCTCCGGCACAACGATGAACCCATACGTATGGTCATTCTGAAGACCGATCATAACGTTGGGGAAGAACATCGGGTATTCGGCCCCTTCGTCCCAGATCTCTCCCTGCTCCGCGAACCTTGGGAACTTCAGATCCGGATTATAGACGGTTGTACCCTGCCCGCAGAACGGGCCGTCGATGTCGATATGGTAGTGATCCTCAAGACGGGAGTAGCTGTTCAGTCCGGGATGCACCCACGGCAGATGATAGCTCTCGGCGCCGTTCTCGATCGCCAGCTTCCAGTTGCCGTTGACCTCCATCGAAAACGTCCCCTCGTCCCCACACCGATAGAGGGGGCGGTCAAAGTCCTTGTACCGCGCGATCGCGCTCGACGCGTACTCTTCGAATGGCGGGGCCTTGCCGTCGATGTTGACAAAGACCATGCCCAGCCACTGATGCGAGCGCACTTCGAAAAGACCGAGATCTTCGCGCTTGATGTCGTCGTGCCGGTTGGTGCCGGGACCGCCGACATGCGGCGTGGTGCGCAGACGGCCATCCAACTCGTAGCACCATGAGTGATAGGGACAGCGGATCGCCCGCTCCATCTTGCCCGGCTTTTCAACAAGGATCATGCCGCGGTGGCGGCAGATGTTCTGGAAAACCCGTAGCTCTCCGGTCTTGTCGCGGACCATCACCAAAGGCTGGCCGAGGAACGTGATCGGCTTGGCATCACCCGGCTCCGGGCAATCCGTGACAAAACCAAGAGCTGCCCAGTTGCGGAAGAAGACCCGCTGCTTCTCCAGTTCAAAGACACCGGGATCCGTATAGAACGGGTTCGGCAAACCCCGTGCCGTGGCAACTGGCTGCATGACGCTGGAGAGGTCAAACTCGAAGGCGGTCATCGCGGCTATCCCCTACCTGATTTCCGTTCACGGCCTCCAGCTAAGGGTTCCACGCTGATATGGTCTTTTCTCACTGCGACCCGTCGATGTCGGTTTCAGCATATCGGAGCTGTGGTGGACCTGTTGGGGAGGCGGATGGTAGCCTTGCACTGAAGTGGTCCATTGCAGTTGGGGTGTTTTGATATGACGTTAACGTGTGCCGCCTTTGGAGCCGCTGAACTTGCCGAGTGGCAAAACGTCCCCATCGCCTGTCACACTGCGACCGCCTGTCGACTGCATGAAGCCGAATTCAGCCGATTCCCCAGGATAGACGACATCGTGGGAACCCCGCTTCAACCGCTGTTCACCCGCATGGCAGGGTTCGGGCAGCAGGTGATGAAGCCTGCCCATGCCGATGCGGCGCTGGTTCCCCATAGCGTCGTGATTTTCATGCGTGGCGAGCATGCGGCGCATTCCTGCATAGCGTCGGCCATCAATCGGGTTGGGGGGTATAATCAGACAAACTTCTTCACTTCCGCTGGCGTCGCACACGGGTATTCGGAGCACGATACGGCTGATCTGGTCTGGAACACGCAGCGCACGCAGGTCGCGACAAGTGTGGTAAACGGCCCGACCACGCAAGCCAGCAACTACGGCATGCTGTTTCAGGTGCCTGAAAACGTGGCAAGGGCCATATTGCGAGAGGCGGTACAAAAGTAATGACACGAGAAGCTGCCATTGCCGTGATTGAGGAATACTTCTCTGCCGGTCGGTTCGAGGAGGAACTGGCCCGCCGGGTTGCCATACCGACAGAAAGTCAGGTGCCCGAGGGCTTCCCGCACACAAGGCGATATCTCGAGGACGAGATGACCCCGGCGTTTGAAGCGATGGGGTTTTCCACCCGGATCTTCGAGAACCCGATCGATGGTGTTGGCCCGGTTTTGCTGGCGACGCGGGACGAAGGCGCTGACCTGACGGTTCTGGGATACGGTCATGGCGATGTGATCCGCGGGCAGGCCGACCAATGGACCAAGGGCGCGGGTCCGTGGGAGACCGCCCGTGATGGCGAGCGTCTCTATGGTCGCGGAACGGCGGACAACAAGGCCCAGCACACGATCAATATGGCAGCGATGCGCGCGGTGCTGGAGACCCGAGGACATCTGGGGTTCAACGTCAAATTCATCATCGAGATGGCCGAAGAGAATGGCAGCCAGGGGCTGCGCCAGATCATTGCCGACAACATGGAGGCGTTCGCGGCGGATGTCTTCATTGCCTCGGATGGACCCCGGGTGAAGCCGGATCGGGCAACCGTCAGTCTGGGTGCGCGCGGAGGAAAGAACTTCGATCTGGTCTGTGATCTGCGCGAAGGGGGACATCACTCCGGCAACTGGGGCGGAGCGATTGCCGATCCGGCGATGATCCTTGCGCATGCGATTGCCTCGATCTGCGGGCCGACCGGGCAGATCCTGATCCCGGACTGGCTGCCGCCGCCCATGACCAATGCGGTCCGTGATGCGCTCAAGGACGTGGTGCTGGATGCCGGGTCTGATGGACCCGAGATTGATCCCGACTGGGGTGAGCCAGGCATGACGACCTCCGAGAAGGTCTATGGCTGGAACTCGTTTGCCGTGCTGGCGCTCGGGTCGGGGAACATCGCGGGGCCGGTCAACGCGATCCAGCCGAGCGCACGGGCGCATTGTCAGCTTCGCTACATCGCTGGCACCGATGTCGAACGCATCCTGCCTGCCCTGCGCGAGCATCTGGACGCGGGAGGGTTCCGGCATGTCGAGATCCAACCCCCCACCGGGCGCAATGCGGCCGGGTTCGAGGCGAGCCGGACGGAGCCTGATGATCCCTGGGCGCTGTGGGTCCGTGCAGCGGTCGAGCGCACGACGAGTAGCCCTGCTGCCGTGATCCCGCAGATGGGCGGTTCGATCTGCAACGATCTCTTCACCGACCTTCTTGGCTTGCCTGCGATCTGGCTGCCGCATTCCTACACCGGCTGTTCGCAGCATGCGCCGGACGAACATGTCCTGATGCCCGTTTGCGAGGACGCATTGAAGATCATGGCTGGAGTGTACTGGGATCTTGGTGAGGGCGATACGCCGCGCGCCCGGGATGGATGACCCGCCACCGGCGGGCGCGAGCCCTCCTCCGAAAGCGGTCGTTGGTATCCTTTGGATGCTGCTGTCCTGCGCTCTGCTGGCAGGGGTCGCAGCGCTCGGCCGTCTGATTGCGCTTGAGGGCGTTCCGACATTTCAGATCGTGTTCTTGCGATTGCTCTTCGCCGCGCTGGCCCTCTCGCCGCTGCTGTTCTGGAGAGGCCGCGAGTTTCTGCAAACTGAACATCTGAAGATCTATGGCTTTCGTGTTGTGATCGGGCTGATCGGCATGACGTTGTGGTTTGCCGCATTGGCTTCCATCTCGGTTGGCGAAGTCACAGCGATCGGATTTCTTGCACCGATTTTCGGCACCGTCGGGGCCGCTTTGTTGTTGGGGGAGATCGTGCGCTGGCGGCGGTGGACCGCCACCATTGTCGGCTTCCTCGGAGCCCTGATCATCCTGCGTCCCGGTGTTGCCGAGGTTTCCATCGGGACTTGGCTGGCGGTGGGCGCTGCGCTGGGGATGGCGATGGCCAGCCTGTTGATCAAATCGCTGACCTCGCGAGACGATCCCGACAAGGTCGTGATGATCTCGGTCTGTCTGCAAACCCCGCTCGCATTGATCCCGGCAGTGCTGGTCTGGGAATGGTTCGATGCTTGGCTCTGGGTGGCATTTGCCGGGCTGGGCGTGCTCGGCATGCTAGGACACATCACTCTGACCCGGGCGTTTCGTGCGGCTGACGCCTCTTTGATCATGTCGCTGGAATTCGCCCGTTTGCCGTTCGCGGTGGCTTTCGGCTTTGCGCTCTTTGGCGAATTGATAGATCTCTGGACCTGGATTGGGGCGGGTGTCATCTTCGCAGCATCTGTCTACACGGCGCAGCGGGAACGTCTGAGAAAGCAAAGCCCGGCAACACCAGTCATCGCTGATCGGTGATGGAACCAATCGTAGAGACTGAGTGGACGCCATCCCGCGTTAGACCTACGTATTGCACAAGAAAATTGGAGAACTGATCATGCCGATCATCAACCGCATTGCCGACTTTCACGACGAAATCACAGCCTGGCGCCGGGACCTGCACGAGAACCCGGAGACCCTCTACGACGTTCACCGCACAGCTGGGGTGGTCGAGCAGAAGCTGGCAGAATTCGGTGTGGATGAAGTCGTGACCGGTATTGGTAGGACCGGTGTCGTCGGCGTCATCAAAGGACGTCAGGCAGGCTCAGGCAAAACCATCGGGCTGCGCGCCGATATGGACGCGTTGCCGATCCAGGAAGTGCGCGATCTCCCTCACAAATCCAAGGTCGACGGCAAGATGCATGCCTGCGGTCATGATGGGCATACAGCGATGTTGCTCGGGGCGGCCAAGTATCTGGCCGAAACCCGCAACTTCGATGGCACGGCAGTCGTGATCTTCCAGCCCGCAGAGGAAGGCGGAGCGGGCGGCGAGGCCATGGTCAAAGACGGCATGATGGACCGATGGGCCATCGATGAGGTCTACGGCATGCACAACATGCCAAACGCGCCGGTGGGGTCATTCGCGATCCGCTCCGGTCCGTTGTTGGCTGCTGCCGATCAGTTCTACATCACCATTGATGCGAAGGGCGGCCATGCCGCGCGGCCGCACGAGTGCAACGATCCGGTGGTGATCGCGGCGCAACTTGTCACCGCGTTCCAGACCATTGTGTCACGCAACACCGATCCCATCGAGGCGATGGTTCTGTCGACGACGATGATCGAGGCGAGCGATGCCACCAACATCATCCCGCAGATCGTCAAGATGGCGGGAACGGTGCGGACCCTGTCGCCGGATGTTCGCGAGCTTGCGCATCGACGGATTGGAGAGATCTGCGAGAACATGGGCAAGGTGTTCGGTGCCGAGATCCGGCTTGACTATGAGTTGGGATATCCCGTGACGGTGAACCATCCGAAGCAGACTGATTTTGCCGTCAAAGTCGCGGGCGAACTTGTTGGCGCGCCGAATGTCGATGCTGACATTGCCCCGATCATGGGAGCCGAGGACTTCTCCTATATGCTGGAGGCGCGCCCCGGTGCATTCATCATGATCGGTCAGGGCGATGGGCCAATCTGCCACCATCCGGAATATGACTTCAACGACGAGATCATCCCGCTTGGCGCGTCCTATTGGGCGCGGTTGGTCGAGACGGCTTTGCCGGCGCGTTAAGTCCGCAGCCGCGGGTCCAGCGCGTCGCGCAGCCCATCGCCCATATAGTTGACGCTGAGGACAGTCAGCGAGATCGCGAGGCCTGGCCAGAACACCCGGTCGGGCGTCAGCGTCAGGAAATCCTTGCCGTCGAACAGCAGGCGGCCCCAGGTCGGGAAGTCCGATGGAAAGCCAAGCCCGAGGAACGAGAGCGCGCTCTCGGTGATGATCGCGTTTGCAAGCCCGAGCGTTGCCGACACCATGATCGGGCTCAGGACATTCGGGAAGACGTGGCGCGAAATGATCCGGCGCTCGCGCGTGCCAATCGATTTTGCAGCGAGGACAAACTCGCGCTCCTTGATCGCCAGCACGTCGCCGCGAACGATGCGAGCTGTTTGCATCCACGAGGTGATGCCGATGACAAAAACGATCAGCAGGAAGATCCCGGACTCTGGCCCGAACGCGTTTCTCAACGTGTCGCGGAACAACATGATGATAACGAGCAGCAGCGGTAGCAGCGGTAGTGCCAGGAACAAGTCTGTCAGCCGCATCAGCGGGCCATCGAGGCTTCGGAAGTAACCGGAGAGGACACCGATCAGCGCGCCGAACACCAGCGAGAGCAACATGGCCGTAACGCCCACCGCGAGACTGACGCGCCCGCCCGCCAGAACCTGAGCGAGCATATCGCGCCCGACATTGTCGGTGCCCATCGGATGTGTCCAGGTCGGTCCGAGGTTGCGTGCCTTGAAGTCGAGATGGCCCGGGTCGACGGTATGGATGAACGGGCCGATGACAACGGCAAGAACGATAAAGAAGAAGATCGCTGTTCCGACCAGAGCGCCCTTGTGCTGACGGAACTGGATCCAGACATCGGCCCAAAGCGAGCGATGCTCGCGGATCGGCTCCATCCCGGTATCGGCGGTTTGCTCAGTCATATCTGATCCTCGGATCGAGTATGCCGTAGAGGATATCGGCGATCAGGTTGAAAATGACGATGAGCACCGCAAAGATGAAGGTCAGCGTCTGCACCAGTGGGATGTCAGCCGCCTCGATGCCGCCAATCAGAAGCGCACCGAGACCGTTCACCTTGAAGATTTGTTCGGTGATGATTGCACCGCCAAAGATCTGCGGCACACCCAGCGCGATGACGGTGATGACGGGGATCATGGAGTTGCGCAGGACGTGGAGCAGCACGACAACCCGTTCGCGCACACCTTTGGCCCGCGCGGTTCGCACATAGTCGAGGTTGAGATTGTCGAGCATGGATGAGCGCATGAACCGGCTGAGCTGCGCTGTGATCTGAAGTGCCAGCACCATGACGGGCAGGAACATCTGGTTGACCTGCACCATCAGGCTGTCCCAGCCCGTCACCTTGTGTGTCGTGTCGTAGATCGATGGAAACCAGCCAAGCTGGACCGAGAAAATCACGATCAGAACCAAGCCGGAGAAGAAAGGCGGGATCGAAAATCCGATCATCGAGACGAAGGTCCCGGTCTGATCGAACCACGAATACTGTTTGTAGGCCGAGATGACCCCAATCGGAATCGCGATGGCGATGGCCACGATGTAGGCAGTGCCGACAACCCAAAGCGTCTGGGGCATCCGCTCGACGATCAAGTCCACCACCGGAGAGCGTGTCGACCAGGAGACAATACGCAGGCGGTTTTCACTGTCGCCGATCGTCGTACCTGTCCACTGTTCGATTAAATTGAGCGGCTCGTTCACGAAGAACTGCTGCAGCCAGAGCGCATAGCGAACATAGAACGGCTCGCCGAGACCAAGAGCCGCGCGGATCTGTTCGCGTACTTCGGCAGGGATCGTCAGCGGCAGTTGTGCCGTCGGGTCGCCGGGTGCCATGTCGAGGATCAGAAAAATGATCAGCGAGATCACCAACAGCGTTGGGATCATGAACAGCAGACGTCGGATGGTGTAGCGAAGCATTGTCGCTCCTGCGCGGCCGGTGCGGCCCCGCCATAGGGGGGCGCACCGATGGTCTTACTTGT
>CAYYZH010000013.1:0-14892 GCA_964475765.1 uncultured Limibaculum sp. | reverse complement strand
TGACCGCTACCCAAACTTTCACTCTTTTGCCCCCGCCGCGGGCGGGGCCCCCCGCACCCTGGGGCCGCACCAATGGCGTTACTTTACGCGGAACCAGTTCTCAGCGTTGTGGATCTCGCTGTCCCACGCCGTCATGTCGACGCCGCCAAGCGTGTTGGAGTGCGCAGCAACTCGACCACGGTGGATCAGCGGGATGATCGCTCCGGCCTGGATCAACATATCGTTGAGCTCCTTGGCGATCGCCTGACGCTCCGCCGGTTCTGCGGTGACGCTGTATTTTGCGATCAGCGCGTCATACTCTTCCGAGCAGAACCGCGGCATGTTGTTGGCAACCCACTGGTTCTCCGGCGACGGGATGTTGTCGCAGGTCCAGCTGCCCATATAGGCTTCGGGATCCGTTCCGGGGAAGTTGTTGGTGTACATCTCGACATCCGAGAAGAACTTCTGGAACGTGTCCGGCGAGCTTTGATCGCCGCCAAAGAAGACCGAGGCAGAGATGTTCTTCAGCTCGGTTTCAACGCCGATTTCAGCCCACATCTGCTTGATGAAGGCCTGTGTTGCCTGACGCACGCCGTTCGTGGATGTCTGGTAGAGAACCGAAAGACGTACGCCGTCTTTTTCGCGCACACCGTCCGGTCCGGGAACCCAGCCAGCCTCGTCCAGCAGCTTCTTCGCGCCTTCGGGATCGGGGGTCTTGCACCAGTCATTGGCGGTCGAGTTGTAGGCCGCAGGAGCCGGCAACACGTTGCAGGTCACCTGGCCCGCAGCACCATAGCCTGCATCGACGAGGATCTGGCGGTCGATGGCCATGCTCATCGCCTTGGTCACCGCGGTGTCCGTCAGGAACGGGTGCGGGTGCTTGACCGTACCGCGCTCGTCACCGAGCGATGCATCCGGGTTGGTGAAGTTGACCATGATCCGCTCGACCGACGGGCCGAACGCAGCAATGATGGTGCCTTTGCCTTTGGCTTCCATCTGGCTGAGGATTTCTGGCTCGACCTGCAGGTTCCAGGCGTAGTCAAACTCGCCGGTCTCCAGAACTGAGCGGGCCGCCGAAGCCGCGTCGCCGCCGCCTTTGAAGAGGATGTTCGCGAATTTCGGCTTGCCCTCTTCGCGATAACCCTCGTTCATCTCATAGAGGACGACATCGTTGGCCTTGAACTCGGTGACTTTGAACGGGCCGGTGCCGACCGGTCCGAAGTTGGCATCGGTGCATTCCGGAGCCTTTGCGCCCATGCAGCTTTCAAACTGGGCCTTTTGGATAATCGGGGAGTCGCCACCGACGAACGGGCCATAGGGGAACGGCTTGGCGACGCCGAAGGTGATCTTGACCGTGTGGTCGTCCAGCGCTTCGATGTTCTCGACATCGTTGAACTTGGCCGCCGCGTTGCAGCCGCCTTCGGGGTGCATGCAGTACTCGCCGGAGAACACGACATCCGCCGCGGTGAACGGTGTGCCATCCGACCAGGTGATGCCCTGCTTCAGCTTCCAGGTGATTGAGGTCAGATCCTCGGAGACCCCGCCATTGCCAAGCGTGGGGATCTCGGCGGCCAGCGTCGGCAGCATGTTGCCGTCGGGATCGTAGTTCGCAAGCGGCTCGAGCACCAGAGACGAGGACTCGATGTCCTTGGTCCCACCCGACAGATACGGGTTCTGTGTGGACGGGGCTTGCCAGTAAAGGATATTCAGCTGGCCATCGGAGCCGCGTTCCGCAAACGCCGATGTGGAGACCAAAGCTGCCAAGGCAGTTGTGGCCATAATCGTTGGTAGTTTTCTCATGTCAGACTCCCTGTCGTGAGTTGAGCTCGTCCTCAACGTTTCGCCCGGCGTTCTGATTCGTAAACAGCTTTTCACCGGACTGATCTGGATTCGAGTTGAAAGAAACTAGGTCGCTGGTCCCTCCGCATGATGGCAGGCCACCACCTGACCGTCGCCAAAATCTCGTGCCTCTGGCACCTGCTCTGCACAAAGGGACGTTGCCTTGGCGCACCGCGTTCTGAAGACGCACCCTGATGGTGGATTGGATGGGCTTGGCACATCGCCGGTCAGGATGATGCGCTGGCGGGCCGCTTCGACTTCAGGTTTCGGAATGGGCACAGCGCTCAGCAGTGCCTGCGTGTAGGGATGCTTGGGCGTGTTGTAGAGCTGTTCACGCGGCGCCAGTTCCATGACGCGGCCAAGATACATCACCGCGACCCGGTCGCAGATGTGCCGCACCATGCTGAGATCGTGGGAGATGAACAGATAGGTCAGGCCCAACTGTTCCTGAAGGTCCTCCAGAAGATTGACCACCTGCGCCTGGATCGAGACATCGAGTGCCGCGATGGGTTCGTCGCAGATGATGAAATCGGGCTCGAGCGCCAGCGCACGTGCAATGCCGATCCGCTGGCGCTGCCCGCCGGAGAACTCATGCGGATAGCGGTTGATGAAATTCGGGTTCAGCCCCACCGCGTTCAACAGCTCGCGCACACGTTTGTCGCGGGTTTCGCGGTCGAGCCTGCCATGCTCGATCAATGGCTCAGCGATGATCGAGCCCACCGTCATGCGCGGGTTCAGACAGGCCTGCGGGTCCTGGAAGATCATCTGCATGCGCGGACGGGCGTCCCGCAACTCTTCCCCGTTCAGCCCCGCAATGTCCTGACCGTCGAACAGGATACGTCCTGCCGTTGCGTCGTAGAGCCTCAGGATCGTGCGCCCCGCCGTCGATTTGCCGCAACCGGACTCGCCAACCAAACCGAGCGTTTCGCCGCGCTTGATCTCGAAACTGATACCGTCGACCGCTTTGACCGTGCCGACCTGTCGGCGAAACACCCCCTGATAGATCGGGAAGTGTTTGGTCAGGTTTTCGACCTGCAGCAGCGTGTCACTCATCGCGCATACCGCCGGTTCGGACATCCCACCAGCAGGCCACATCGTGGCCATTTCCAACTTCGGTGCGCTGCGGGACCTTGAGATGACATTTTGCCAGCGCCTCCGGGCAGCGCGGTGCAAACGGACACGACGCCAGCGGTTTCGTCAGGCTGGGCGGCTGACCCGAGATCGAACGAAGCCGCTCTGTCCGGGTCTCGTCCATGCTCGGCAATGTTTCCAGCAGCGCCCGTGTGTAGGGGTGCTGGGGGTTGTTGTAGAGTTCCTCGACCGGTGCATGCTCGACAATCTGCCCGCCATACATCACCAACACCCGGTCAGCGATCCCGGCGACGACACCAAGATCATGAGTGATCCAGATGATCGCCATGCCGAGTTCCTGGCGCAGTTTCTTGATCAACTCGATGATTTGCGCCTGGATCGTGACATCCAGGGCCGTGGTCGGCTCATCCGCGATCAGAACCTTGGGATCACAGGCAAGCGCAATGGCGATCATGACACGTTGGCGCATGCCGCCCGAGAACTGGTGGGGATAGTCGCTCAAGCGTGCGGCCGCATCGGGGATACCAACCAGCTCCAGTAACTCGACCGCTCTGGCCCGCGCCTCGCGCTTGCTCAGCCCCATGTGAATGCGCAGGGGTTCGGTCAACTGAAAGCCCACGGTGAACACCGGGTTCAGGGACGTCATCGGGTCCTGAAAGACAAAGCCGATCTGTCCACCGCGAATCTGCTGCAACGTGCGCTGATTGACCCGTGTCAGATCCTGACCCTCGAAATCGACCGATCCGCTGACGATTTCACCGGGAGGCATCGGCAAAAGCTTCATCAGCGACATCATTGTCACCGACTTGCCGGACCCGGATTCTCCCACCACGCCCAGAAGCTCACCTTCGCCAAGGGAAAAGCTGACGCCGTTGACGGCATGAACGGTTCCCTCGCCCGTATGGAAAACGGTGCTGAGATCCGAGACTTCGAGGACCGAAGACGGTGATGCAGTATCCAGTGACATGGCCCCCCAGACGCGGCTCCAAGGTTACAATCGTTATTCGCACTGCAGCAAAGATCAACCATCACGTTTGGGAAACAGCATAATTTATCCGTCAGGCGGTATGATTGGCAGTGCCGGGAATTGACCCGTTTCCGCAGGCGGGTCATGGTGAAAGCCGACCGATTGGAGATCGCCATGCCCGACACCTACTCCCCTCGCGAAATGCTGGAACGCCTCGTTGCGTTCCCGACCGTCTCGCGAGAAAGCAATTTGCCGCTGATGGATTTCGTCGAGGATTATCTCTCCGGGCATGGGGTCGGTTGCCATCGGGTCTACAGTGACGATGGACAAAAATGTAATCTCTACGCGCTGGTTGGCCCGTCTGAGCCGGGCGGTGTTATCCTCTCCGGACACACCGATGTCGTGCCGGTCGACGGGCAGGACTGGACCACAGATCCCTTCACGCTGATCGAAAAGAACGGTCGCCTCTACGGGCGCGGGTCCTGCGATATGAAGGGCTTTGACGCGCTTGCGCTTTGTGCCGTGCCGAAAGCGTTGAAGGCCGGTCTGAAACGTCCGCTGCAGATTGCGCTCTCCTATGATGAGGAGACCGGGATGGAGGGGGCGTACCGTCTCGCCCCCGAGATGGCCTCGAAGATGCCGCCCGCGTCGGCGGTTATCATCGGCGAGCCCTCCGAGATGCAGGTTGTCACCGGTCACAAGGGTGGGCTGATGCTCGAGACCGAAGTGCACGGGTTCGAGGTTCATTCCTCCATCGTCCATACCGGCGTCTCCGCCGTGATGACCGCGGCCCGTCTGATCACATGGCTCGAGGATCAGATGGCGGCAAACAAGGCGGCTGCCGATCCGGACAGCCTGTTTGTCCCGCCCTACACAACCTTGCATGTCGGCATGATCGAAGGGGGCACTGCACGCAACATCGTCGCCAAGGATTGCAAGTTCTCCACCGATGTCCGGGTGATCCCGGGCGAGACCTCTGCCGACTGGCTGGCGCGGTATCGTGAGGAGGTTGCCCGAGTCGAGGCCGAGATGAAGGCGATCCGTCCCGAGGCCGGGATCACCATAAACGTCCGCGGAGACATCCCGGGATGCCGTCCAGAACTGGCGACCGAAGCAGAGGCCTTGTGCCGACAGTTGACCGGCGACAACGCCGAACATGTCGTCTCCTACGGCACCGAGGGCGGTATCTTTCAGGACGAGGGGTACTCCGCCTGTATCTGCGGACCCGGCAACATCGAACAGGCGCACCAGCCCGACGAGTTCATCGAGATCAGCCAGCTCAACGCGGGCGAGGCGTTCATGGATCGGTTGATTGACAGGCTCGCCGCCTGATCCTGGCGGGTCCACCGCAAATCAGAGCGCATCTCCGAAGCGCGTTTTCGTGCTCGGTGCAACAGGCACGATCGGTCAAGCCACCACACGTGCTCTGGTCGATGCGGGGCACCACGTCACGTGCTTTGTCAGGCCCCAGGCTGGCGTCGGTGGTCGTCTGAACCCATCCGCGATTTCCGATATGCTACCGGGCGCGTCATTGAGATTTGGCGACGTGACCGATCCGCAATCGCTCGAGCAGGATGGTTTTCGGGGGGAGAGCTTCGACGTGCTCGTCAGCTGTCTTGCCTCCCGAACCGGCGCGCCGGAAGACGCGTGGGCCATCGACCACAAGGCGCATATCGATGCGCTGGCGATCGCTCGGGAAACTGGTGTCTCGCATATGGTCTTGCTCTCGGCGATCTGTGTTCAGAAACCGCGACTGGCGTTTCAGCATGCCAAACTCGCCTTTGAACAGGCGCTTATCGGGTCAGGCGTGACGTACTCAGTCGTCCGCCCGACAGCTTACTTCAAATCCCTCACCGGCCAGATTGACCGGGTCCGTCAGGGCAAACCCTATCTGGTGTTTGGTGATGGGCGTCTGACGGCCTGCAAACCGATCAGCGATCGCGATCTTGGGCAGTACATGGCGATGTGTCTGGATCGCGAAGATCTGCAAAACGCCATCTTGCCCATTGGCGGGCCGGGGCCGGCCCTTACACCTCTGGATGTGGCGGATCATATGTTCGATGCGGTGGAGCGCCCGAAGAAGGTGCGTCATGTCCCGGTTGGGCTGTTGCGGGCGATCATTGCGGTGCTCAGCCTCGCGGGGAAGGTCATGCCACGCCTTGCGCAGAAGGCTCAACTCGCTCAGATCGGTCATTACTATGCAACCGAATCCATGTTGGTTCTTGATCACGGATCCGGGGAGTATCGGGCCGACGCGACGCCCGAGACAGGCACGGACATCTTGCCGGATTTCATTGCAGAGTTGGCGCGCGGAGAGACAGACGTCGAGCGGGGCGATCACGCCGTTTTCTGACTGGATTGCGGGACTCTGTTGATCGGATGCTGGCTGGGACGGGAGGGCTCGAACCTCCAACCCCCGGTACCAAAAACCGGTGCTCTACCAATTGAGCTACGTCCCAACAGGCTGCGGACATTAGTGCCGCCCGCCCCGCTCATCAAGCCCGCAAATCTCCTTGCGGTTCCCCCGGGCCGGGGCTATACGTCCCGCCTCGGCAACGGAGTGTAGCTCAGCCTGGTAGAGCACTGTCTTCGGGAGGCAGGGGCCGCAGGTTCAAATCCTGCCACTCCGACCAGCAATCTCAGATATATGGAAGCTTCTCGAAGCTTAAGTTCTGACTGGGGTATCTGGAAGGTACCGGGCCGGTTCAGATCGAAGACAGTCCTCGAACGCTCCGGCTAGGCCACAGCTGTTCGACCCCATGTTGCACTGCCTGAACCTGCGTCTGTGATAGGCTACATCCTCGGTTGCGCTCGGCACGGTTCGGTCTTGCTGTTCGGATCAGATCCAGCTCAGCGCCGCCACCAATTGACCGTGATCCGAGGCAAGCTTGTTATAGGGCGCCTCTTCGAAGCTCCCGTCTGTCAGGTGGTCGTTGAAGCACTGGAGGTAGTCCAGACGCCCGGTCTGTGCGGGGTGGCCTTCCTGGAAATGTGGGCTCAGCAGGATCAGGTCGATGCTCTCGTAGACGCCGTTGAAACTGGCGGTGAAGATCATGTCCCGCCGGGCTCGGCGGGCGAACATCTCCTCGGCGGACGTCAGCCGCGCGGTGCGGACCGCACTCTGGATTTCGACATTCTCCTCGTCGGTGTAACGATCGTGCTCATGCTCCGGATCGTGCCGCCGCATCCACGCGTAGTTCTTGAACGGCGTCTCCCCGGTCAGGATCTCGGACGAGACGGAGTCGGCCGCATCGTTCATGTCACCCAGCACCACGACCGGACGGCCCTCCGCCAGGTCTTTCAGGATCAGACGCCTCAGCGCCAGCGCCTCGCCCATCCGGCGCAGCGTGGCGCGCAGGGCGCCAAAGGCGCGGCCAAAGGGGTCATAGTCGAGCAGGTTTTCCTCGGCCCGCTGTCCATCGGGACCGGGATAAACCTCGCCATGCTTGGACTTGAGGTGCGCGTTGAAGACGGTGACGGGAACGCCCTCGACATCGATGACCGCGCGCAGGATCGGACGCGAGATACTCTCGAGCTTCCAGTGCCCGGCATCCCCGCCACCGAGCTGACCCAGAGGCGTCTCAATCGGATCATCGCTGATGTCCTGAATGATCTCGTGCTCGAGGATCGGATGGCGCGACAGGATTGCCAGACCGGGACGGCGGCGTCCGTCTTCCTCGCGCGAATGCATGTTGGGCGCAAAGACAAACCCGGCATCCTTGCCATAGGGCCGGTACTTGAGATTGCGATAGAGCGCCCGGCGGCGGTACGCCTTGTCCCGCCCGGGCTGACTGACCCGGTTGATGTCTTCACCCTTTTCATCGCACTCGGCGATGACATCGCGCAGGCTGGCCTCGTCGAAAATCTCCTGGAACCCGACAATGTCGGCGTCCATCTGCAACAACTGATCGCTCAGCCAGTCGCGCTTCCACGCATAGGCTTCGTCCGTGAGGTACTCGAACGGGTAATAGACCTTGTCGGCGCTTATCAGGTTCTTGACGTTGAACGTTGCAATCGTGAAGGCCATGGCTGTCTCCGTCAGGTCTCTCGGCGTGATTCAGCCCGCCAGTGTCAGGGCTTTGGCGAACACCTCGGGGTCCACATTCCCACCCGAAACGGTGCAGATCACCGTGTCGCTCTCGATCTCGTCACCGCGAAACAGAGCCGCTGCCGTCGCCGCCGCGCCGCCGGGTTCGGCCACCAGCTTCAGACGCAGGAAGATCTCGGCCACCGCGCGAAGGGCCTCGTCGTCGGAAACGCTCAGCCCCGGACCGCACAGCCTGTGCATCACCGGAAAGGTCAGCTCCCCGGGTTGCGGCGTGACAATGGCATCGCAGATCGACCGGATCGGGCCTTCATTTCGCTCCCGCTCCCCCGACGCCAGCGACCGTTTGACATCATCGCTGGTCTCCGGCTCCACCGGTCGCACGCGAAGGTCCGGTGCTTCTGCCTCCAGCGCGAGCGCGATACCCGATGTCAAACCGCCACCGCCACAGCAAACCAGAACCTCCGCGTCGGTCACGCCCGCCGCTCGGGCCTGCTCGGCAATCTCGAGCCCACACGTGCCTTGCCCCGCCATCACCATCGGCTCGTCATAGGGGCGCACAACGTTCAGCCCGCGCTCGATGGCCAGCTTGCCACCGATCTCCTCGCGGCTCTCTCCGCCCGGCCGGTCATAGGTCACAACCTCGGCCCCATGCGCCCGGGTGTTGGCAAGCTTCAGCGCCGGTGCATCCTCGGGCATCAGGATCACCGCCGGCACCCCGTGCAACTCCGCCGCGTGGGCCACGCCCTGCGCGTGATTGCCGGAAGAATAAGCCAGCACGCCCCGCGCGCGCACCTCCGGCGCCATGGCAGAAATAGCCGACCAGCCGCCGCGAAACTTGAACGATCCCGTGCGCTGCAGGCACTCGGCTTTGACCAGAACCCGGCGCCCTGCGAGCTTGTTCAGAAAGGGGCTCTCCAACAGAGGCGTCACCCGCGCATACCCGTCCAGCCGCCTCCGCGCCGCGTGGATGTCGTCGATCGTGATCGCCTCGCTCATTGCGCATGCTCCCCCAGAAACGCATCGATGGCCGCCAGCGCCGCGGGCTCATCCAGAAACGGCACATGGCCCCGATTGGCGATGGTCACATGCGCCATGCCGGGTCGACGCGCAGCCATCTCTTCCAGTGTTTCCGCCGTCATCAAATCCGAATTCGCGCCCCGGATCGCCAATATGGGCGCGCGAATCGCATCGAACACACCCCAAAGGTCGCTGGGCGCATTCTCCAACGCCGCCGCCGTCGCGTCCCTCAGCCGTGGATCGTAACGCAGCGCCAGTCCATCCGGCCCATCGGCGAAACTCCGCTCGGCATAGGCGCGCCAGGCGGTCTCGGTCAGATCCGGAAACGCCTCAGCATACGTCGCCTTCATCTGAGCCGCAGCCGCATCATAGTCGGGCAGATCAGGTGCCTTTCCCAGATAGGTCATGATGAAATCCAGCCCCGTGCGTTCGACCACGGGGCCGATGTCATTCAGCACCAGCGCGGCGACCAGATCCGGCTGTCCTGCCGCCAGCAGCATACCGATGATGCCGCCGCGCGACGTCCCGATGATGCTTGCCTG
This sequence comes from uncultured Limibaculum sp., assembly GCA_964475765.1. Taxonomy (GTDB): domain Bacteria; phylum Pseudomonadota; class Alphaproteobacteria; order Rhodobacterales; family Rhodobacteraceae; genus Thermohalobaculum. The sequence continues at coordinate 5,408 of CAYYZH010000013.1, read as the reverse complement.
CTCGACCCCCAGATGCGCCAGCAAAGCCGCCGCATCCTGTCCTTCGACGATAGGTGTGTACTCGGCAACCGCATCTTCGGCCCAACCGCTCTCGCCCCGCCCGCGATAGTCCGTGCGAATGATCCGGTAGGCCGGGGCCAGATGCCCGGCCAGATCCGCATAGTCCACCATGGTCCGCGTCAGCCCACAAAGGCAGAGCACCGCCGGGCCTGATCCGCCGGTGTCGGCATAGGCGATCCGCCGCCCATCGGGCGCCTCGAAATGCAAAGCGCTCATGCCGAGGCGATGTCCGCGATCGAGGTCAGATCGCTGACAACATGCGCAGGGCGCCAAGGCAACCGGTCCATCGGCTCGTCCGCCCGGTTGGCCCAGACCGCGCGGAACCCGTACCCCGCGCCCGCGCAGGCATCCCAGCAGTTCGACGAGACGAACAGAACCTCGCCGCTCGTGCATCCGAAGTACTCACCGACAAGCCCATAAACCTGTCGCGCAGGCTTGAAGACACCCAGAGATTGAACCGACAGGCTCACGTCCAGCACATCAGAAATCCCTGCGGCGGAGACCGCGCCCTCCAGCATGTCGGGTGTTCCGTTCGAAAGGATCGCGGTGTTCATGCCTTTGGCCTTGAGGGCGGCGAGCATCCCCGGCACCTCAGGGTAGCAGCTCAGCTCCCAGTAAAGCTGCAACAGACGCGCGCGAAGTTCTGCGTCGTCCAGGCCCTGCTCCTCCATCGCGAAATCCAGACCGTCCTGCGTGACCGTCCAAAAATCCTGATGCACGCCGGCGGTGGCCCTCAGCCAAGTGTATTGAAGCTGCTTCAGACGCCAGGTCTTCGCAATCGCTGGCCAATGTTCGGCAAACGCCTCCCGCCCGGGTTCAGCCGCTGCCTCGCGTGCGGCCGCGGCAACATCGAACAGCGTGCCATAGGCATCGAAGACACAAGTGGTGATGGCCATGAAATCCTCCGGTCAAGCCCGGCCCGACCATCGCCGACCAGACGCGCCTTGACCAGTCAGAAAAACGCGACCTCTGCCACAGAGCGCCCACAACCCGGTCCAGCCCGGAGGGCGACGGTCCGGGGGCATGTCGTGCCGTGGGGCCACAAGGCCCCGCGGCTCCGTCAACTTCGGAAAGTCAGCGCAGACCGCGCGCCAGATCCGCTTCGATGGTCATCGGGCCCGCCTTGCCGGAGAGCCGCGCGCGATAGACGTAAAGTCCCTCCATCACACGCTGCACATAATTGCGGGTTTCGTTGAACGGGATCTGTTCCATCCAGTCCAGAATGTCGATCTGCCCGATCCGCGGATCGCCGAACTCGCCATTCCACTGATCGACCCGGCCAGCACCCGCGTTATAGGCTGCGGCTGCCATGACGTAGGAGCCGGAAAACTGCTGGGTCCGGCGCGAAAGATACGTCTCTCCCAGACGCACATTGTAGCGCCAATCGGTCAGCAGACGGCTCCGGTCATAGTCCTCGCCGATCCAGCTCGCGACCTTTTTTGCGGTGGCGGGCATCAATTGCATCAGACCGCGCGCTCCGGCACGGCTGATTGCGCGCGGGTTCAGTTCGGTCTCTTGTCGCGCAATCGACAGGGCAAAGGCCGGTTCGACCTTCGTTGCGTATTTCGAGATCTCGTGCAGCGGGTAGTATGCGGGATGAATGACCACCCCGCGCCGTGCTGCTTTCTTGGCAATGCGGACCGCGTAGTGCGGCTGGCCCATATCCAGCACCATCCGCGTCAGCGGCGCCAAAGCGCCCGCGGGCATCGACTGGCCCAGCCGGTTGAACACCGCCATCGCGAGCGCATCCTGATCGGCATAGTAGAGCGTCGCGCCCAACTGTACGTCATCGCCGCGCATCGCGGGATGGGTGCGCCAGTCCGGCAATCCGCCCTGCGCCAGTTGCGCATCTCCCGCAGCGCCGATCTTTTCCGCAGCCAACTGTCCGTAGAACGAGGTCTGGAACTTTGCCGCATCGGCGTACCAGCGCTCGGCCTCCGCCTGATTGCCCGCTTCCTCATAGGCCCGGCCCAGCCAGTATCCGCCGCGCCCGACACTGATCGGCGTCTCGATCGAGGCCCGGAATTTCTGGAAATGTCCGATCGCCCGTTCCGGGTCCTTCAGCTTGCGCAGCGCGACCCAACCGGCGACCCATTCGCTGTCGGAATAGTCATAGCCCGCAAGCTCGGTCAGGAAATGCTGGCTGGCCATCTGATAGGCCGCCTCGGCCTGTCCTTCCCTGGCCGCACGACGCGCCAGCGACAGCCGGCGCTTGGCCCAGACCTCCGGGGCGCCCAGCGCCTCGCGACTGGTTGAGACTTCGCGCAGCAGAACCCCGGCCTCGTCGTATTTGCGGCGTTTCCAAAGGCGCGAGAAACTGCGCCAGTTCTCGCGGGCATTGCCCGACAGACCGGACCCGCCGCCGCCCGAGCGCTCGCCATAGACGACCTGCCGGAGCTGTTCATGGCCCGGCCACGATCCGCGGCGCGAAAGGTAATCCTGATATTCCCCGGCCGATCCGTTGCCCGACCGCAATTTACGCCAGAGCACGATATCGCGCACCAGAACGTCCGCGCCGGAGACATACTCTTCTGCCGCCTGCCAATCGCCGCCCGCGCCGATCGACAGCGCTTCGGCCACGACCTGCCCGTCGCGCTGGGCCTGGTCGAGATCCACCGCATGGGCCGTTCCGGCCCAGTACGTCATCATTACAAAAAGCACCGCGTAAACTGCTCTCACCGGTGCCAGCATAGGACGTCGCGTCAAGGTTGTTCTCCTCGCTCGGGTTGCGTCCCCCCGGAGTTATTCAAAAGATTATCACAGAATGTGGGCAAGCCATCCCAAGAAATCATGAATTTCGACACGGTTGCGTGAAGTCCGTGCATTGCGGGAACGATATCCGGCTTCTATACCGGGCCACGGCGCATCCCTGCGCCTGAAGGAACCGAAGGCGGAGGAACGGCTATGGGTCTCGCGAACGGAACGCACATCAGAGGATCGCTCCCGGCATTGGTCACGCCGTTCAAGGACGGTGCGGTGGATTTCGAGACCCTGAAAGCGCTGATCGACTGGCACATCGCCGAAGGCAGCCATGGTCTCGTGCCGGTCGGAACCACGGGTGAAAGCCCGACGCTGACCCATGAAGAGCACGAGAGCATCATCGAGGCCGTGGTCGAACACGCCGCGGGCCGGATCCCGGTGATCGCGGGCGCAGGTTCAAACAACACGGTCGAGGCGATCCGCTTCATGCAGCACGCCGAGAAGGTCGGCGCCGATGCGGCCCTCGTGGTCACGCCCTATTACAACAAGCCGACGCAGGAAGGGCTCTACCAGCACTACAAGGCGCTCCACGATTGCTGCGAGCTTCCGATCATCATCTACAACATCCCCGGCCGCTCGGTTATTGACATGTCACCGGAAACCATGGGGCGGCTGGCTGAACTTCCGCGCATTATCGGGGTCAAGGACGCCACCGGAGACGTTGTGCGCGTGAGCAAGCAACGCACAACCTGCGGCGCCGACTTCATTCAGCTTTCGGGCGAGGACGCCTCGGCCCTCGGGTTCAACGCCCATGGCGGGATTGGCTGCATCTCGGTGACGGCAAATGTCGCGCCGCGTCTTTGCGCCGAGTTTCAGGAAGCGACCTTGAGCGGGGATCACGCCAAGGCGATGGAACTGCAGGACCGGCTGATGCCGCTGCATACCGCGATCTTCCTCGAGCCCGGCCTGGCCGGTGCCAAATACGGGCTGTCGCTGTTGGGCCGGTGCGGGAACGAAACCCGCCTGCCACTCGTTCCTGCCTCGAAAGGGGTAGAGGGCGAGATCCGCAGCGCGATGGTCCACGCGGGCCTGATCAACTGACAGGACACCGCTTCGGGAAATCCCCGAGGCAGTTTAGATCGGAGATGTCGCGAACGCACGATGTGCGGCAGAGCGTTCGACACTCAGCACTCTCTCGAATGGCACTGGCGGTCCCACGGGGCTGCCCTCCCCAACGTTGTCTCTCAAATGACACAGGTTCCGCGAACAAAGTTTGGGCGCGGCGGGGTCACAGATCGGTCATAAAATCGGTTGCAAATTGCACATCTGACCGCCGGTAAAGATAGCGGCCAAAGTCGAGCACTCCGACGACCCAGACGACACTTGTGTCTCGACGGTCCACCGGTGGTTCCATGCGAGGGAGACCACCAGATGCAAAGACTTCTGATTGGCGCAGTATGCGCCGCGATGATGGCGCCTGCGGCCTATGCACAGGGCAGCGCCGACCGTTCGGTCTGCGGGGTGCGGGCAGATGTTGTGGAAAAACTGTCGGGTAAGTTCGGCGAGCTTCAGCAGGGGGCTGGGCTGGTGAACAAGAACCGCGTTCTCGAACTTTGGCACTCGGCAAAAACCGGAAGCTGGACGATCCTGATGACCCGCGCCGACGGCAAGACCTGCATCATGGCAGCAGGGTTGCACTGGAAAGACCAAGAGCTGGTGCCAGGCGATCCGACCTGACACCGGGGGTGCTGTCCTCGCGCAAACGGATCCCATTGATCTCTAATTGCGCGAAGACATCCCGCCCAAGTCAGCTCCAGACGACCTGATCGCCTTTGAGCAATTCGGTAATGGCGCCGGCCACCTTCTGTCCGTCTGCAACCTTGGCGTCCAGTTCCTCCTCAAGCACGCTGATGTGCCGGACAGAGGCGATCACATCATCGATCTTTTCGAAGGGCACGATGACGGTGCCAGTCCGGTCCCCGACAATCAGGTCGCCTGTCGCAACGGGCACACCGCCGATGACAACGGGAAACCCGACCTTCCCCGGCCCCTTGGAATAGGGCGAGTTCGGCGTCATCCCGGCTGAGACCACGGGGATGCCAACTTCCACGATCCCTTCATGATCGCGCACCATCCCGTCGGTGACAAAGGCCACAGCACCGCTGTTGCGTGCCATGCCTATGACCCTGTCTCCGGCCGCCGCCGAATTGCGCCATGCCCCGGTTGAGGCGACGACGACATCTCCGGGTTGGACCAGACTGAGAGACGCAGCCAGCGCCAGAATGTCGTCCGGGCCATTGTCCGACGTCAGGGCCACTCCGCAAAACTCCTGCGGCAGAGCGCCGGGGTCGAGCAATGTCAGGCTCGGATCAATCGCACCCCGTCCGTCCATGGCATCACAGATGAACCCTGTGGGCTGACCGGCAAGTGCAGCGATCTGGTCTTCGGTCGGCCGACGTGATGGTCGACGGATCTGTAGAAGTGGCGGTTCTTCGAGCATCGAAATCTCCCCTGATGTTCTCTCGTGGCCCGGTGCATGAATGGACGGCCCCTTGCGGGTGTTTCGAACCGTCTTCGGGCTCCCCTGCAGGATTTCTTAACAGAATGTTTTGCAGGAGGGAGGATGAAAAGAAATGATAGGTCGGCTC
>CAYYZH010000012.1:23233-39695 GCA_964475765.1 uncultured Limibaculum sp. | reverse complement strand
TTGCCGTCCTCATCGCCCGGGTACCAGTTCTGAACGGTGGAATATTTGATCTCGGCATCTTCCAAAGCAACCAGTTCGACCACCGCGGCGTGTAACTGGTTCGTGTCACGCTGAGGCGCGGTGCAGCCTTCGAGGTAGCTGACATACGATCCCTTATCCGCGATGATCAGTGTCCGCTCGAACTGCCCGGTGTTCTCGGCATTGATGCGGAAATAGGTGCTCAGCTCCATCGGGCAGCGCACGCCCTCCGGCACATAGACGAACGAGCCGTCGGAGAAGACCGCGCTGTTAAGCGTGGCGTAAAAATTGTCCGACTGCGGAACAACCGTGCCGAGGTATTTCTTCACCAGTTCCGGATGCTCTTTCAGAGCTTCCGAGATCGAGCAAAAGATCACACCCGCCTTGGCCAGTTCATCCTTGAACGTGGTGCCCAGCGAGACCGAGTCGAACACCGCGTCCACAGCGACCTTCCGCCCATCTGCTGGTGCACTCTCCGCACCCTCTACACCGGCAAGGATCATCTGTTCTTTCAACGGGATGCCGAGCTTCTCGTAGGTGCGCAGCAGTTCCGGGTCGACCTCATCGAGGCTCTTCGGCTTCTCGGCAAAGGATTTAGGTTGGGCGTAGTAGTACTGATCCTGAAAGTCGATCTTCGGATAGTCGACCATCGCCCAGTCAGGCTCGTCCATCTGCAGCCAGCGACGGAAGGCAGCGAGACGCCATTCCAGCATCCATTCCGGCTCGTTCTTCTTTTCAGAGATGAGGCGCACGATGTCTTCGTTCACGCCCTTTGGTGCAAACTCGGTCTCGATCTCGCTTTCCCAGCCGTACTTGTAGCGCTCGCCCACCGAGCGCACGGCATCCACGGTTTCCTGATCGACGCCCTCTTTGACGTTTACATCCACTGCGGTCATTGCGCTCTCTCCTTTATCGAGGGTGCGTCGTGGACTCACCCTCTGTGGCGTCGTGTTTCTTGTCATAGGGGCAGTCCGTGACGCACCCTTATGTCTTCAAGCAGCCTGCGCCCTGCGGCGGCGATAGGCGTCTATCCATGTATCGGCGAAGGCCATGACCTCCGCCTCGGTGGTGGTCGGGCCCATGCTGACCCGGATGGCCGATGAGGCCGTGATCTCGTCAAAGCCCATGGCGCGCAGAACCCGGCTTGCCTTGTTGACCTTGCCGCTGGAACAGGCCGAGCCGGCGGAGACGGCAAAGCCCGCCAGATCCATCTGCATCACCTGCGTCTCACCCTTCCATCCCGGCACCGCAAAACACGAGGTGTTCGGCAGTCTTGGGCTTTCCTGACCAAAAAAGATGGTCTCTCCGGCCGCGTCGGCAAGGCAGGATTCTAGAATATTTCTAAGTTTCTCTACCTGCTCCCAGACGCCGGACTCCAGATCACGCTGCGCGGACTCTGCTGCGGCACCGATTCCGGCGATACCAATTACATTTTCCGTGCCCGAGCGGTATCCTTGTTCCTGGCCGCCTCCCGGGATCAGTGATTCAAACATATGCGGTGCCGAGGTGATAAGAGACGCGATACCCTTTGGTCCGCCGAATTTGTGTCCGGAGATAACAGCGTAATCAACACGGTCCCAATGGGAGTATTCGCCTGGCGACAACTTGCCCGCGGCCTGCGTCAGGTCGCACATCAGGTACGCATCGGTGGCGTCTAGGGCAGCGCCGAGATCTTGCAACACACCTGTCTCACCATTGGCGTTGCTGAAACAATAAAGGACGCTTTCACCGGGCGGCTCGCCATCTTCTTCCGAAGAGAGGGCGGAATAGACCCCGCTTTCAAGTTCTTCATCACTGGGGAACGGGTCAACTTCGCCGTTCCGCATCACTTTGCCATGGCGCACGCCAGCGTTTGCCAGAACGGCCTCATGTTCGACATCCGCGCAAGCGACCATTTTCCAGCCCATCTGGCAGACTGTTGCGATGCCTTCAGTGGCACCGCTGGTGAAAATCACTTCGTCCGGACTGCGTCCTATCAACGTTCCAACCTGACCGCGGGCTTTCTCGATGATCGTCTTGGCGGCGCGGCCCTCTGCGTGAACCGAAGAGGGATTGCCGACCACATCCATGGCCTCGAGCATCGCGGCACGGGCTTCGGGCCTGAGCGGCGCCGTGGCGTTCCAGTCGAGGTATACCCGCTGACCGTTCAGCCCAATCACGGCGCAACGCTCTCGGGCTCGTCCACTACACCGATGAAATCAGGCACGGCAGGACAGGGCATCATCCGGTCGCCGATCACGTCGGCAATCGTTGTCTGGTTCAAGAAAACGTGGACATGCGCCGACAACTGCTCCCACAGGGCATGGGTCAGGCACGCCTCGCGCGATTTCCCGCAGCCTTGGCCGACCTCGCCATCGCACCCCATGGCGTTCAGGCGTTCGTCTACGGCCGCCATGATGTCGGAGATGCGGGTCTTGTCCGGCGCCTGCGCGAGGTTGTAGCCCCCGCCGGGCCCGCGCACGGACGCCACCAGTCCGTTGCGGCGCAATTTTACAAAGAGCTGCTCGAGATAGGCGAGCGAGATATCCTGCCGCTCGGAGATATCGGCCAGCGCCACCGGACCGGTCGCTCCATTCATCGCAATATCGGCCAGCGCGGTAACGGCATAGCGCCCTTTTGTGCTGAGTTTCACTGGCCTGCCCCCTGCGACAGATATTGACCTTGACGCCTGCTGCGTTTACGTCCCCGCAATCCGGTGTCGGGGGGCACTCGCGATTTAGAATTAGAATTGTTCTAGAATGCCCGACTGTTCAAGTCAAGCAATCCGGAACCGGCGAGAAAGAGATAAAGAGCAGGTATGCCAGAAGTTCACTTTCCCGGCCCGGAAGGGCGGCTCGAAGGTCGATACCATCCGATGCCGGAAAAAGACGCGCCAATCGCGCTGATCTTGCATCCGCACCCTCAATACGGGGGAACGATGAACAATCCGGTGACCTATCAGCTTCACTATGCCTTTCGTGAGCTGGGCTTCACCGTGTTGCGGTTCAATTTCCGCGGTGTTGGGCGCAGTCAGGGCGAGTTTGATCAGGGCATCGGCGAGCTGAGCGACGCGGCCTCGGCGCTCGATTACCTTCAGGCAATGCACGAAGGGTCGAAGGGCTGCTGGGTGGCGGGCTTTTCATTTGGCGCCTGGATCGGCATGCAGTTGCTGATGCGCCGACCGGAGATCACAGGTTTCATCTCGGTGGCACCGCCTGCGCATCTCTACGACTTTTCGTTCCTTGCGCCCTGTCCGTCTTCGGGTCTCATCATTAATGGCGAGGCGGATCGGATTGTCCCGGTGGATGAAGTCGAAAAGCTCTCGGCCAAGCTTAAGGCTCAGAAAGGCATCACGATCACGCACACCACCGTGCCTCAGGCGAACCACTTCTTCGAGAAGGGCATGGAGGAGATGATCGACATCGTGAAGGGCTATGTGCACGCTCGCCTTATCGAGGGCGGGCGCTGAGCCGCGAAACCAGGCGTCTGCCGGGCAATCGTTCCGGCCGAACCCCAAACGATCTTTCATCATGTTGACTGGGCCCCGGACGGCCATGGCCGCGCCGGCTTCGATCGTTTTCGGCATGATGGTACTCGCCTTCAGCGACAACTTCATCGGCCATGTCGCGGACCGTATGAGTGTCTGGCAATATCACGCGCTCCGCTCGGCGATGGTCTTGCCAGTGATTGCGCTGGTGATGATGGTTGTGGGACTTGGTCGCTCGCTCTGGCCAACCCGGCCCGGAGCTGTTTTATTGCGGTCGGCCTTCACCATCGCGTCGCTGATGCTCTACTTCGCGGCGATACCGGCTGTCTCGGTCTCCCTCGCAGCAGCGGGCCTCTTCACCTCACCGATCTTCGTGACGCTCATTTCGGTAGTGGTCTTTGGCGAGCGGATCGGGCCGCGCCGGGTCATGGGTCTTGTCCTCGGGTTCGCTGGAGTTTGCATGGTGCTCGAGATCGGGACGCAGCCGCTGCGCGCCATGGCCATCGCACCAATGATCGGCGGTGCCCTCTATGCGCTCAATATCATCTGGACCCGCCGGTACTGCCAGCAGGAGACGACGGGTTCGCTGGCCTTCTGGAACATGGCGATGTTTCTGGCCGTGGGGCTTGCAGGAATGCTCGCTACGCCCTGGCTCGGCGATCTGATTGGTCATCTCGAGGGGACAGCGTTCGCCACGATGCCAATGCAGTCGCTGGATCAGACCGGACTGATGATCGTTCTGGGCATGGGGGCTGCAGGAGCAGTCGGCATGGTCTGCCTCGCCTACGGCTATCGCGGCGCCGAATCGACGTTCGCCGCGCTCTTTGACTTCAGCTTTCTCTTCTGGATCCCGATATTCGCCTGGCTGATCAATCGGGAAACGGTTTCGCTGTCGGTTGGGACTGGCATGGCCTTGATCGTTGTGGCCGGTGTGCTGGCATTGACCGGGGTCAATCGATCCGAATAAAGCGCATAATATCCCAAGTTAAGTCAATGATATGCTCAAGTTTCGCACAATTTTCTAAAGTAAACATCACTTTAACTGAGATCTTTCACCGGCCTTAAATGCCGTTCGACGAGTCTCCTGGACATTGAAACGTCCTCGGAGACTCTGTTCATGAATGTCCATGACGGCCATCACGATCATGCTGCGCATCTCGACCTCATGCCGATCGAAGAGGACGGGTCCGCGCCCATGGCAACCCACGTCGCCCTGAACAACGGCGACTGGTTTGATCCTGGCACATGGGCGGATGGAGAGGTCCCCGGCGACGGCGCGCTGGTGCACATTCCCGATGGTGTGACAGTAAGCTACGAAGGTGAGAGCGATGCCGCGCTCTTCATGGTGCGCATCGACGGGAAGCTCGATGTCTATGCCGACAACGGGGTCGCAACCAAGATGGTGGTCGATACGATCATCACCTCTCCCAGCTCGATCCTGAATGTCGACGCCGATGACGCCAGTGCCGGCACCGTTGATATTGTCTTTGCGGAAGGCACGCCCGCCGCCAATGCCGATCACTACACCGATACCTCGCCGGGCGACGGCGTGCTCGGCAGATCGGACTGGGACCCGGAGCAGCTCAGCCTCGGTCTGGTGGCCAGCGGCCAGGTCAATGTTCACGGTCAGGAAGTCGATGCAGGGATGCAGCTTGCCGAGGGAGTGCCCGCCGGCAGCAGTGTTCTGACCTTCAATCTGCTTGATGACGGAGAGACCGGCTGGGCACCCGGACAACAGATCGTCGTCGGCGGTATGAACTATCTCGGCCATGACGAAGACGGCAACTTCCAGACGGAAGACGAAGTGCGCACGATCACCGATGTGCGCGTCGAGGACGGGCAGTTGATCGTTACGCTCGACAACCCGCTCGACTATGACCACATCGGCCCGGATCATCACGAGACGGGTGAGGAACTCACAGGTCACGTTGGCAATCTCAGCCGGAACGTCACATTCTCCTCCGCCGTCGCCGATCAGAATGGTGACGGGCAGGCGGATCGCGGGCTTTCCTATGGCGAAACCGCCGAGGCGGGCGAGCACATGGTGACCGAGCGTGGTCATGTCATGTTCATGCACAATGACGATGTCGCCGTGATGAATTCGTCCTTCTTTGGTCTCGGCCGGACCGACAAATCGAACCCGGTCGATGACTTTCAGGTCGGGGGCAGCGATGGCAGCAACCGGCTGCATGAGGACAATGGCGTTCAGGGCGAATATGATCCGGACGTCGACATCGCCATCGCAACTCTCGCCGAAGAGATCGTCAATCAGCGTGGGCGTTATCCCCTGCACATCCATCAGGCCGGTGTTGGGGAGCATCATGATCATGCCGAGGATGCCACCGGGCCGGGTGTCATCGGTCCGTGCCCGGGTGAGGGTTCGCCGATCTGTCGGTGCGTCGACAGGGACGGCGACGGGATCATCGATCATAAACCTGATGATGGCGCCTATCTGGCCGGCAACGTGGTTTGGGGCACACCGGGCTGGGGCGTTGTGCACCACTCCTCACAGGCCGTGGTTGAGGGCAATCTGGCGTTCGACAGCCAGGGTTCCGCGTTTGTCGCCGAGTCGGGTGACGAGACCGGGCGGTGGGAGGACAACCTCTCGATCGGGGCCTATGGCGGTGATCCCGATGGTCAGTTCGAGGACTCGGATGAGCTAAACGACGATGGCGGGATCGAGGGCAACGGGTTCTACCTGCGCTCTCGCGGTCTCGAAGTCGAGGATAACGTGGCCCACTCATCGGCTCGGGCTGGGTTTTATTATGCCAACAACGGTGTCGATTTTCTGGACACTCAGACCTCGACCCTAGGGGACTTCGCTGACATCGCCCATGGCGCTGATACAGTCTCCACCGAAGACGTTCCCATCCGGGTCTTCGAGGGCAACGCGGCGATCGCCGCCAAACAGGGTATCCGGATCGCGACCGATCCGCTGGACTCCGTGCGCAAGTTCAATGACGCGTGGAGCCATCTCAAGGACTTCATCGCAACCTCGATCGATGAAGCCGGCGTGTCCATCACCTATTCCTCGAAGTACATCTTCGAGGACTTCCAGATCTATGGAACCGAGGACAAGGTCACGCCCGAAGCCCAGCAGGCCAGCTCCGGCTTCTTCTTCATGGCCAGCGTTGCCGACATCACAATTGTAGACAGCCACGTCTCATCTTTCGGGAACGGCGTGACCAACTGGACCCAAATTGGCGATCGGCAGGAATACCGCCGAGGATACTGGGACCCGAAGTCTCCCTCTGGCTGGCACCCGACCGAGCGTTACGACGGGCTGGGTACTGTCGAAGGGATCGAAAACCCAGTCCACAATCTCTGGAACACGAACCTGATCGGCATGTCTTATGACGATATTGTCGGCATCAAACTGCGTAGTCCCAACATCACGGTTGAGACCGAGCCGGGCGAGACAGGGACCTTCAAAGGCTCGCTGGTCCACAACGAGAACGATGTCGAACCGCGCGAAAACGGCATCGGGATTGAGCTTCTGGGCGATAGCCGAGACGGCGGCCTCGTGGCGCTTTGGCGCGAAGATATCGCAAACCATCCGGACCAGGCGGCGATGCTCGCCAAGCACATTCCGCTGGCCTATGCCGAGACGGTTTACCTCTCTCGGGTCCATTTCGAAGATGGCAGCGAAGTCAAACGGGCTCACTACGATGACGCCGAGGCCGGCATCAATGCCGATATCTGGTCGGGCACCGCGCTTGAATTTGCCAAGGAAGACACCCTTGGGCGGCATGTGTTCCTCTATGGTGATTTCTCGCCAGTCGACCCATCCGCTGAGGAGCGCGCTTCGACCACCAACGAAAAGATCCTCTTCACCCGCGAGATGATCGACGGCGTTCTGGTGCAGGACGGGTTTGTCGAAATCCCTGGCGTCATGGATGTGAAGTTTGTGGTCATGAACATGATCTTCACGGATCGTCTCACCGGTGAATGGGAGAGCAAGAAGTTTCTGGTCGCTCTCGACCGCGCTTGGGAAATGCCGGAAGGTACGATCGACGCGGGCGTTCTTTTCGATAGCAACGACCTGATCATCGCGGACCAGTATTTGGTCTTCGAGAACGGGAAACAAATACCGGGCCGGGCACCGATCGTGATTGAGATCGACGCGAATACCGGGCACATGTTCGTAACCGACCCCTACTCCACGGAGTTCGATGACGAAATCGCCCTTGGTGCGGGCAGTCACGTCGTCAATGCTGGTGGTGGGAACGACATCGTCTATGGCCAAGATGCGTCTGATTTTATCGATGGCGGGTCTGGCGATGACAGCCTCTCTGGAGGTCGGGGCGAGGACTGGCTCTCCGGTGGAACTGGGAACGACACACTCAACGGCGGCAACGGCGGGGATGAACTTTTCGGCGGTGACGGCGTCGACGGCCTAAAGGGCGGTCGGGGCGGGGACGATCTCGACGGGGGTGCCGGAGATGACGTTCTCTTCGGCAACCGCGGTTGGGATTCCCTGACTGGCGGGGAAGGTAATGACATCCTCAATGGCGGTAGTGGCCGGGACGTCCTCTTTGGCGGTGACGGGGTGGACGGCCTCGTCGGTGGCGGCGGCGCGGATCAACTCGACGGCGGGGCAAATGACGACGCTTTGTCGGGCGAGCGCGGCGACGATACCCTGACCGGCGGTGAGGGTGACGATGTGCTTTACGGCGGAGATGGAGAGGATACCCTCTATGGCGATGAGGGCAGCGACTATCTCGATGGCGGCACGGGCCGTGACGAACTCGACGGTGGGTCCGGCAACGACGCCATGTTTGGTGGCGGCGGGCGCGATCTGATCACCGGCGGTGCTGGCAATGACGCCCTGGATGGGGGATCCGGACGCGACAATCTCTATGGCGGCGAAGGCAACGACAACATCCAGGGCGGTTCGGGCGCGGACGTCCTCGATGGTGGTGATGGCGATGATGCCCTGCGTGGTGACGGCAATCGCGATGTCCTATTCGGTGGTGCCGGAAGCGATCTTCTCGAAGGAGGCTCGGATCGCGACATCGTCTACGGCGGTGACGGTGATGATGCGATCTTTGGTGATGGCGGGAGCGACACCCTGGACGGCGCCGCCGGGAACGACCTCCTCGAGGGCGGTAACGGCGCGGACAAACTCTATGGTGGCGCCGATGACGATCTTCTCGAAGGCGGCAACGGTGCCGATACCCTCGATGGTGGCACCGGCGACGATTTTCTCGACGGCGGAGACGGCCGGGACAACCTGTTCGGCGGGGAGGGGATCGACGCGCTCTATGGCGGTGGCGGCAGGGACATCCTTGACGCCGGTGCGGGTGACGACCTCATTGACGGCGGCGCTAGCCGTGACAGGATCTTCGGCGGCGACGGTCATGACCAGATCCACGCCGGTCTGGGTGCGGATCGGGTCGACGGGGGTGCCGGCAACGACGTTATTATTGGCGGTGACGGAGCGGACTCACTCGATGGTGGCACGGGCGACGACCTGATCAACGGCGGGGAACGCGATGACCTCTTGTTCGGCGGTGATGGCGCCGACATTCTCCTCGGTGAGGCTGGCGCGGACACCCTTGATGGTGGTGCGGACGATGACGTGCTCGACGGCGGATCAGGCGGGGACAGAGTACTGGGCGGTGCGGGCAATGATGATCTCGCCGGTGGACTTGGCAATGACCGGATCTTCGGCGGTGATGGCGACGATCGCCTCGCAGGTGGTGCTGACAATGACCGGATGACCGGAGGCACCGGTGAAGATGTCTTCTCGTTTGAGGAAGACGCCGGCTTCGATGTGATCACGGATTTCGAAGACGGTGTCGACGCCATCGAATTTCTGATCGAGAGCTTCGGCTTTGAAGATCTCGAGATGAGACAGCGCGGTCAGGATGCCGAGATTTCCTTTGATGGCGGAGAGATCACGCTTGAAAAGGTCGATATCGCTGAACTCGGCCTCGAGGATTTCAGGTTTCTCGACAGCAGCTGACGCAAGCTCCCCGACCGTTTCGGGCATCCGGCGCTGACTGATGTCTAATGCGCCGGTGTCCGCTTGACCTGACGCGGTGCATATCAGACGGTCTGCTCAAGCACGGGCGGGCTGGACATGCCAATGAACATCGGGAACTGGGAATATCTGATTGCTCTGGTGGTGGTCACGTTGGTGTCCCCGGTACTGCCGTCCCGAGCGGAAACGGCGCATGTCGCTGTCGCTGCAAACTTTCAGGCACCTCTCGATCACATCGCGTCGATCTTCGAGGCCGAGACCGGGCACAACATCGTTGTCTCGTCTGCATCGACCGGACTGCTGACAGCACAAATTCAGCAGGGCGCCCCCTTCGACGTACTGCTAGCTGCGGATCGTGAGCGTCCGGCCAAACTGGTCGAAGCTGGCTTTGCCGTCCCCGGATCCGCGTTCACCTATGCCACGGGCAGGCTGGTGTTCATCGAAACTGCCGATCTGACGGGCGATGACCCGAAAACAGGCTTGCAAGTGGTCTCCATCGCCAACCCCAGGACCGCACCCTATGGCGCGGCGGCCCAAGACGCTCTCAAACATGCGCCGCTGCCAGACGGTGCAAAATTATCCCTCGCCCGTAACGTCACCGGTGTGATTGCCGCTGTACGATCTGGTGCCGCGCAGGCCGGCTATGCGGCGCTGTCCGCCTTTGCGCGTCCCGATGCCCGCGAGATCCCCGGCACTATCGTTCCCGCCGCGCATCACGCGGCCATCAGACAGGACGCGGTCCTACTTACCAACGGAGCGGAAAATCCCGCAGCGCAGGCCCTGCTCGCGTTTCTCCGCATCCCTCGGATCAGGGCCACCATCGCAGAGTTCGGCTATGATGTGGACTGATCCGCTGTCGCTTGGGGACTGGCAGGCGATCCGGACAACTGCTGCACTCGCCAGTCTTAGTGTTCTGATCCTTCTGATCATCGCCACTCCGATCGCGTGGCGTCTCGCGACGGCGACGGGTCGCTGGCGGGCGGTCGCCGAAGCGGCGGTTGCTTTGCCGCTTGTCCTACCACCGACTGTCATGGGGTTCTATCTCCTCGTTCTGCTGGGTCCTGCAGGCACGCTTGGGTCGTGGTGGGTTGCGATCACCGGAGAGACGCTGACATTCTCCTTCACCGGGCTGGTGATCGCGTCCTGTCTTCACTCGCTGCCCTTCGCGGTGCAGCCGCTGCAGAACGCATTCGAGGCGGTCGGTCGTCCGACGCTTGAGGCCGCGGCCAGCCTGCGGGCCTCTCCGGTGGATACTTTCCTTTCGGTGGTGCTGCCGCTCTCCGTGCGGGGCTATGTGACCGCTGCTGTGTTGGTCTTCGCTCACACCCTTGGCGAGTTCGGTGTGCTCCTAATGGTCGGCGGCAATATCCCCGGCGAGACCCGCGTGCTGTCGATTGCGATCTACGAACATGTCGAGGTCCTCGACTATGCCAGCGCCCACAGACTTGCGGCGGGCATGCTGATTGTCTCGTTCGTGGTGCTGGTCTCCGTCTACCTACTGAACCGCCGCTATCGCACGCGGATCGTCTGATGCGGATCGCGTTCGATCTAGCGGCAGACTGGGAGCGCTTCACGCTGGCGGCCCAAGCGGACATCACAGCGAACGGTGTGACCGCGGTGTTCGGGCCGAGCGGCTCGGGGAAAACGACCTTGCTGCAAGCCATTGCAGGTTTTCGCCGCCAGCTTGGGGATGTGCAAATCGACGGTGCCACATGGCAAGCGAGCCGCACATTTGTGCCGCCCCATAAACGGCCGGTCGGCCAGGTCTTTCAGGCCGGACGCCTTTTTGAGCATCTGACTGTCGCCCAGAACCTCACCTTTGCCGAGCGCAGAGCTTCGCGCGATGGCCCGGTGATTGCGCGGGGTGACGTGATCCGCGATCTTGAAATTGCCGACTTGCTCGACCGGCGCCCCGCAACCCTTTCGGGGGGCGAACAGCAGCGCGTTGCAATCGCGCGTGCTCTGTTGACGCGGCCCCATCTGATGCTGATGGACGAGCCGCTGGCAGCGCTCGACCGGGCGCGCAAAGCACGCATCCTGCGCATGATCGCCGCTTTGCCCGCGAACTTTGGCGTGCCTGTTCTTTTCGTCAGTCACCAGCTCGATGAGATCGTGCAGATTGCGGATCGCCTGCTGGCGATGCGAGAGGGTCGGGTGGTTGGCGAAGGTCCGGTGGCAGATATGCTGGACGATATGGATGCGGAGACGACCGGTCGCTTCGAAGCGGGCGCGCTGCTCGAAGGTCTGGCCGACCAGCATCACCCCACCGCCAGCATGATGGCGATACGGATCGGCGGCACGCATCTCTGGATCCCGGATGTTGGCGGTGTGACCGTCGGCGAGCGCGTGCGCGTCCGGGTGCGTGCCCGCGATGTGTCGATCGCGCTCACCCAACTCCCCGGGATCTCGATCCGAAATCAACTTCCCGCGACGGTCGTCGATGTCAGCGTCGACGATACGCCCTTTGCCGAGGTGCGGCTCGATTGCGGTGGACAGACCTTGCGCGCACGGATCTCCCGGTTCGCAGTCGAGGATCTCGCGCTCACACCAGGACTCGAGGTCTGGGCGCTGATTAAGTCCGTCGCCTTCGACCGCCGGTTCGTGGCACGCTGAGAGATCGCCGTTTTGATTTTGCGCGCCCGTGCTGGAAAATCCCGGCCCATGCCGTAAGGATGTACGAAACTTGCCGAGCCGGGAGAGCCGCGATGACTGCCTTTGACTTCGAACCCATGTTGGCCGATGGCCTGCCGCCCGCCGCCGTACCATGGTCCGGATATCCCGAGCACAACTTTGTCGGAGGTCATAACGATCGCGAAGCGATCCCGGTCGAGGCCCTGATCGCCGCGGTCACAAAGCAGCTTTCGGACAAGGGGCGGGAGCTGGCCACCTATCACCTCGAAGGCGGCCCGCAAGGCATGTTGGAACTGCGCGAGTTTGTTGCGCGCAAGATGACTCAAGACCGAGGCACCCTGACGACGCCTGATCAGGTGATGATCACGTCCGGCTCGCTGCAGGGACTGGATCTGGTCAACGCCATCCTGATCAATCCCGGCGACACGGTGATCATCGAAGAGAACACCTATGGCGGCATGCTGTCCAAGGTTGCCCGTACGGGAGCCAAGATCGTCGGGGCGCCGCTCGATGATGACGGTATCCGCGTCGATGCGCTGGCCAAGATTCTGGATGATCTTGCCGCGAAGGGTGTGAAGCCGAAATACATCTACACCATTCCCACGGTGCAAAACCCGACGGGGTCGATCATGCCGGTGGAGCGTCGCCGGGCGCTCCTCGATCTGGCGAAGTCCCACGGCATCCCGATCTTCGAGGACGAGTGTTATGCCGATCTGGTCTGGGACGGGGACTGGCCACCTGCGATCCGGGGCATGGATGACACTGGCTCGGTGATTCATATCGGCTCGTTCTCCAAGTCGCTCGCGCCTGCGCTGCGCCTTGGCTACATGGTCGCGGACTGGCCTATCATGAGCCGTATGCTCCCGCTCAAGGGCGATGCCGGGACCGGCGCCATCGAGCAGATGATGGTGGCGGAGTACTTCGGCAATCACTTCGAGGCCCATCTCGACATGCTCAAGCCCAAGCTGAGAGCCAAGCTAGATGTGCTCATAGAAGCGGTCGAACGCGAATTCGGCACTGCGGCCGAGTTCACCAAGCCTCGTGGTGGGATTTTCTTCTGGATGCGCCTGCCGGGCGTAAACACAACCGCATTGGCCCCAGTGGCCGCCGCAGAGGGTTTGCAGTTCAACGCCGGAGCCGAATGGTCCACCGCAGACGCCGATCCGCGCGCGGGCGAGTCGCTCCGGCTCTGTTTTGCACTTGCCTCACCGGAGGAGATCAACCGCGGGGTCGCGAAGCTGGCCGAGATCTGTCGCCGCGAAACTGGCATCCCGGCGCGAAGCGGCAATATCGACCACAGCTAGGTCAAGGACGCACCCGGCACCAACACGCTTGATTGCGATCCGGTGATGCGGGAACATGCACCGATCCGCTTTGTGGGGCACCGGATGGACTCCAGCTTTTTCTCCTTTGTATGGCGACATTCCAAACGCGATCAGATCATCATCCTGATCCTGACCGTTATGTCGTTCCCACTGGTCTACATCTCGCTCGAGATCCCGAAGATCATCATCAACGAAGCCATCTCGGGCACGGACTTCCCTAAGGAGTTCCTCGGGTTCGAGTTTGAGCAGATCCCCTATCTCCTGACGCTCTGCGGCCTGTTCCTTTTGATGGTCGTCCTCATCAACGGCTTGAAGTGGCTGATGAATGTCCAGATCGGCATGACGGGAGAGCGCATGCTGCGCCGTCTGCGCTTTATGCTGTTCGAGCGGGTGATGCTGTTCAAGATGGCGCGCTTTCGCTCGACCAAGGCGGGTGAGGTGATCCAGTCGATCCTCGGCGAGATCGAACCGCTGGGCGGGTTCATCGGCGAGGTCATTGCAACGCCCGCGTTTCAGGGCGGTCTTCTTTGTGTTTACGTCACGTTTATCTTCGTGCAGGACTGGGTGCTCGGCCTCGCCGCGATCGCGCTGCTGCCGATCCAGGCGTTCATCATTCCCAAGCTGCAGGCCAAGATCGTCCGGCTGAACAAGGACCGCGCCAAGAACACCCGTTTGCTTGCTGACACCATCGGCGAGACGGTCAATGTCATCCCCGAAGTCCACACGAACGACACTGCCCGCTGGCACATGGCTCAGGTCGCGGGCCGGCTTTACGAGAACACGGTGATCCGGCTGGCGCTCTTCCAGCGCAAGTTCACGATCAAGTTCGTCAATAACTTCATGAACCAGTTGACCCCGTTCTTCTTCTACTCGGCGGGCGGCTATCTGGTGATCAAGGGCGATCTCGACTTCGGCTCGCTGGTCGCAGTGTTGGCCGCATATAAGGACGTGGCAGCCCCGTGGAAGGCCGTGCTCAACTACATGCAGCGCTGGACCGATTTCAACAGCCGGTATCAGTTCGTGGTGGAGAACTTCTCCGGTGATGACGTGCAGGAGCCGGGCCGTGTCTATGCGGACGGCGAAGGCGCCGATCCGCTGTCCGGCGATCTGGTTTTTCGCGATGTCGATGGCGGGCCGGGCACGGGCGGTCTGAACGTGGCTGATCTGACCATTGCACCGGGCCAGCTGGTGGCTGTCAGTGGTGGTGCGGGCGGTGGGCGCGAAGCGTTCTTGAAACTCGCCGCGGGTCTGCACCAACCCATCGCTGGCCGCGTCAGTCTCGGCGGCAAGGCGCTGATCGACTGCACAATGCCCCAGATCGGTGGCAGCATCGCCTATGTCGGATCCGAGCCCGGAGTTGTGGCCCGGTCGATGCGCGAGAACCTGCTTTATGGCCTTTTGCGCGGTGCTCCGGATCTTGCCGAACAGGATGACGCGGAACTGGCTGCGATGCTGCGTGAGGCACGCCTGACCGGCAATACCACCGCCAACCCTACGGGCGACTGGATTGACTATGAGGCGGCTGGCCTCGACGGGCCGGAGGCGCTGGATATCCGGCTGTTGGAGTTGATCGACGCCGTGGGTCTCTCGAGCGATCTCTACTCGAATGCGCTGGATACCAGACTTGGTGTCAAAGAAGCGGGGGACTGGACCGACCGGATCATGCGGGCGCGCGAGATCATGCGCGGCGCGGGCGAAGATCTGTCGGATCTCGTAGAGGAATGGGATGCCGAGACCTTCAACACCAACGCGTCCCAGCTCGAGAACCTGCTCTTTGCGCTGCCCGTCAATGCGCCCTCGCAGATGGAGGCCTGCCTCAGCGATCCTGTCATTCGCGAGGTGCTGGAGGTCTCCGGCGGCATGGAGGCCATGACCGATCTCGGCTGGGACATCGCCCTCGAATTTGCCGAGCTTGTGGAGGCGGTCGAGGCGGACAGCTCTATCCTCGACAGCTTCCCCGGCCATTCTAAGGCTGACATTCTGGCCGCGAACGAGCTGATCGTCGCAACAGGTGGCAAGCGCAGCGACACAATGACGGCAGACCAGCTTGATATTCTCGTCGGGCTCGGCATAGCGTTTGTCCAGGTGCGAGACCAGTTGGACGTGCTCGACGATGACGGTATTGCTCGGATCCTTGGCTGCCGTCAGAAGGCCCGGGAGTTCCTGAAAGACCGCGACGACTTCGTCGCTTTCGATGAAGACCGGTTCAGCCCGGCACAGACCGTGGCCGAGAATCTTCTGCACGCCAAACGCCGGTTCGACCGGAAAACCGCGTGGAAAAAACTAGACAGCATGATGGAAAGCGCGATCGATGAAGCGGGCCTGCGCGAAGACCTCATCCGTCTCGGTCTGACTGCGCAGCTTGGCTCGGGCAGTGGTCTGTCAACCAGTTCGCGCCGTCGCCTGGCCCTGATCCGTGGGATGATCAAACGCCCGAATCTAATCGTCCTTGATGGCATCGCTGGCACCGATAGCGCCGCCGATGTCAGCTTGCGCGAGACCGTGCGCGGTGAGCTTCCAGAGGCCACCATTCTCTATGCTGCCGCCGATACCGAGGCGACCAAAGGCGCCGATATGGTTGCGGCGATTTCGGAGAATGGACAGGTAGAGAAGTCATGACCACACATGAAATCGCCCGCAACGCGGGAAATCTGACAGGGAGGCACGCATGGGTCTGAAGGACACGGTTTGTGTCATGATGGAGATGCCGCTCTTTCGCAACGTCGATCCGAAACGCCTGCGTGCTGTGGCGATGATGGGCGAAACGCTGACGTTTCGCGGGGGTGAACGCCTCTTTGAACAGGGCGATGACGGCGATGCGGCCTACATCATCCTCGAGGGCTCGGTGGATGTTCTCGTGCCGGTAGACGGACACGAGAACAAGATCGCGGAGCTTGGGCCGAAGCAGATCTTCGGCGAGATGGCGGTGATCTGTGATCAGCCCCGCACCACGTCGATCGTCGTGCACTCCGATCTCAAGGTCCTCAGGCTCGAGCGCTCGGCGTTCCTCTCGACGCTGAAGGAGTTTCCCGACAT
>CAYYZH010000012.1:16701-23133 GCA_964475765.1 uncultured Limibaculum sp. | reverse complement strand
GAGATTTCCTGATTGAGATTGGCATCCGGGATATTGAGGTTCATTTCCCCCACGCCCGTACCAAAGTTAAATTGCAGATCAAATGAGCCGCCGACCACGCGGGTCTCTCCGGTGAAAACGTTGGCATGGGTTCCAGCGGCAAATCCGTTATATGCTGCGGTCCCGCTGGTTGGGATGTTCTGGACGTCGGGTTGGATCCCCGCGACCCACGTGCCGAGATGGACTACATCGGTTCGGGTCGCCAAGTCTCCATCGCCATCCTGATCGTGGACCAGATCATAGCTGGCTGACCACCATCCCCATCTCAGGAACTCGTGTTCGATATCGGTTCCGCCGGGGAAACTCAGCTCACCGGTGCCGACAAGCCCGGTGCTGGCGATGGCCACATCAGCGGAAGTCGATTGCCCAGCGATCACGGCGTCGGTCCCGTTGCCGACCAGACCGAACCGATTGTCATCGATGAAGGCCGATGTTGTGCCGCCGGCCGTCAGGTCGATCGCGGTGCGGATCTCCTCGCCATCGAACGCCCCGTCGACATTGCCCGCATCGAAGGAGATAAGGTTGAACTCGCCATCCACTTCGTTGCTGATCTCGTCCTGCTCGATGATGACATCGCCGGTCAGGCTGTCGAAGCTCGCGGTCGCGCTGCCAAAGTTCAAAACAAAGGCATCCGGGTCTCTGGTTTGCAGGGCATAGAAACCGTCAAAGTCTCTCGAGTTGAACCCATCATCACCGCAAAGTCCGGTCTCACATCGGGCGAGCCCGGCGGAGAACCCGCGGTTGAATTGCTGTTCGAACTGGCCGAATGAGCCGCTGTAGACATCGTTGTTGCGTGCCCCGGCCAGAGGCAGCGGCGTCGTGACCCGTTCCGACTGCAGCGGATCGGACGTTGCGAGGTTGACGAACGGTTCGGGCGTAAAATCGTCGACCGAGTAGACATTGTCCGTGCCGTCGTTCGAGCCGCCGGAGGAGTGATCGAACACCACGCCTTCGCCGGGATTGTATTGTTGCGAGAGGCCGCCGTCGCGGTTGACGGAAGAGATGACCATGTAGCGATTGGTCTCGCCAAACTGCGTGTTCCCCTCGCCGTCCTCAAAGGCCCCGATGCGATAGTCGACTGCAGCAACGGATTGGAACGAGAACTCTTCGCTCGAAAAGATGTCGTACTGGGTGCCGATATAGGAAGACGCCAGCTGCGGGCCCGAAGTTCCGCCACGGCTTTCGACATCATCTGCCAACACCAGAAACGTCGAATTCTGATTACCGCCACCCGCGTCGATCTGCAGGACCCCGTTCAACCACTTGCCTCCGCCCGTGATGTCGTTCGGATTGACCAGCGACTCGCCAAAGACGAAATCGACATCCTCTGTCTCGAAGCGCGCCATGCCTTCGTTGCCGATCAGAAACAGTGGCGTTGCGTCAGCCAGCGGCGAGAAGAAGACGCCATCCTCGTTGTTCAGCGGGATGTTCGAGCCGAGAACCAAGTTCGGCTCAATCTCGAAGGCCTCGACCGTGTTGGTGACGCCCTGCAATACATCGCCGAGGTTTGGCAGGTCGTTGGTGTTGAGAAACGCCACTTCGACGATCTCATTGCCGTCCCGATCAACGTCAGCATCCGCGAAGCCGCCATTTCGCGTGTTGTCGAAGAACAGGCCTTGACCAACGGTTGGCTCGCCAAAGACCGCAAAACCGGTGCCTTCTTCGGTTTCCTGAAAGTTCTGCCCGACGAATTCGATATAGGTGAATTCCTCCGACGGGTCGGTGAAGCCGATACCTTCAATGTCGCCCAATGTGGCGCTGAAGCTGCCTCCAACGACATCCCCGGCATCGCGTTCGACATCGCCAAGGCTGAATTCGAACAGTCCGGATGATCCCGAAAGAGAAAGAGCGCGCAATCTGCCATCGCCCGAAAGCTCGTTCACCAGCGAATTGTCGATCTCGGTTTCTTCGACCCCGTTCAATGCCGTCAGCGGCACCGGCACGCGCAGTTCTTCGCCGCCACCGGAGACGATCCCGATCAGCGAACCCTGCTGAACTTCTGTGAATCCGCCGGTTGTCTCGCCGTCTTCGTCTGCGTTGAAAAAGCCGCCACCAAGCCCGGTTACGACAATGATGTCCTCATCGTCAGGGTCCGGATCTCCCTCATCCTGGCCGCCGATATCTTCGTTCGGGTTTTGGTTGAGAAGATCAGAGGTGCTGTCATCATCGTTACTTGGGAATAGGAGGACGATCTCCGTTTCGCCATCGTCCTGAAATACCTGGTTCTCATCTTCGCTGGACTGGTCCGACGGCGCGCTGTGGCCACTCGTCGACACAGGTTCATTGTCTTCTCCACCTTTGTCGTCGGAATTGACCTCGGAAACCTTGCTCGAATCGACCGCAGTTGCGGACCGGGGCTTGCCACCGGTTCCGCGCCCTTCGAGATCGTCGTAGATCTTCGCAAGTTCGGCAGAGCTGATCAGTCCCTGGTAGGATCCGCCCGAGCCCTCAACGTATGCGCATGCGTTTGGCCGCGAGAGTGTAATGACCCCTCCGGCGTTGGGCTCGACCCGGCTGTACTCGCCTGCGAGGTGACAGATGCGGGTGCTGCCGTTGCTCTCGACGATCACCACTGCAAGCCCGCCGCGGATGCCGATGGTCGCGGTGGGGGTGCGAATGATCGCATCCTGGTTCTTTGTGATCCGCCCACCGATGAAACGCATGACGCCTTTGGAAAGGCTCAACGTAACGTCGCCGGACTGTTGGGCCGGGTCATAGATGTATTTGTCAAGCACGAGATCGCTGCGCGGAGCGACAGTCAGGGTCGTCTGGTCGAGAAACAGAAGCTGGCCCGATCCGTCATCCGAAGTTTCGACCCGTTCGTTTTCGATCAGGTCCGTGCCAAGCGTGAGAACACGGCTGCTTCGGGCAGGGGGCGTGCCGTCCATCGAGGGGTTAACGGCGGCAACCGTGCCGATCCGGGTTTCGCTAAGGCCTGCTGCCGGAACCAGAACCATCGACGCGCCCAGCGCCGTGCTTGCCAAAAGTCTCGAAACGCCACACCGCATAATCGTCCCCTTTCGACGCGGTGCCGGAGCGCCACGCCACACGCATTAAACCAAAGGTCAAGGGGTGGTCCGTGCAGCAAATCACCACTGCTGCATGGCAAAACCACCCTCGAACCCAAGGTTTAATACAATTTTTAGGGACTTATGTCACTGTCAGCTTGGTGCCCAATTTTAGGATTATGTGAGAATTGTGGCACAATTCACGGATTCATCCTCATGGAAACGGCTCACCCGGGAAGCCGCCGCCACCGCCTTCACCCCCGGAAAAGTTCTGGAGATCGCCGCCGAAGACACCGACGACCTGCCGGTTCTGGGCCGAGTCCGCAATGTTGAACTGGCCGGATGTAGCCGCGATCGCGTTCCCGGCACCTGAGTTAAAGGTCCCGTTGATCGCCGCGTCCACCCCGGACTGGTTGGCAAACCCGGCATAGCTCAGCGGCCCGCCGTTACCACCGATCTGATCGACCGGGATGTTGGAAAGAGAGTGCCCGGCAATGTTCAGGTCGAACGCTCCGGTCTGATCTCCGAAATCGTAACTCAGCGCAAAGTCACCCCCGACCCGTGCGGTTTCGCCGGTCGTGAGGTTGGCATCGACACCAACCGCCAGCCCGGAGTAAGTCGCAACGCCCGCGAACGGGATTTCGCTCGGATTGGGCTGAATGCCGGCAATCCAGGTGCCGAGATGGACGATGTCCTCCCGCGCTCCGCCGCCGTTTTCATTCACAGTCAAGGAGGCCGACCACCAACCCCAGCGCAGGAACTCGGGATCGGCGTCGACGCCCCCCGGGAGCACTCCGGTGCCGCCTGCCAGGCCGGAAGAGGCCAATGCCACGTCGGCCGCGGCCGTTACACCCTCGATCGTCTGAGCCCGATCCGTGGTCAGAACAAACTCACGGTCACTGATATAGGCGCTGGTGGGTTCAAACGTAGCTGCCGAGCTCAGGGTGAACTCCAATCCCTCCACCGCTCCGTCGACATTGGAGTCACCGGATGTGGCCTGCAAGTCGAACTCAAAGGACAGCGCGTTGTTGTCAGGGCCCTGACCGCCATCGGAGAAGGAGAATATTCCCGTCCCGCCTTCGGCAGGGTTGAACGACTGAAGACCGTACAAACCGGAGGCGCCGCCATTTGCGATATCGGTGCCGCAGTTGCCGGTGCTGCATTCGGCGAACCCGGTTGCAAACACGCTGTCGAGCGTTCCAAGCGTCCCGATCCGCGCAAATGGTTCGGAGGCCAGTGGCAACGTATCGTTGACCACCCGGTCCGCACCCGGATCGCGGGTCGCGAGGTTCAGGAACGGATCGAGTGTGGTGTCCGGCCCGCCAAGCTGATGCTCGGTGCCGGGGTTGAAGGTCAGCGCCCCGGTTCCGCCCGGACGGTGCAGTGAGGACAAGACGAGATAGTCGGCATCGGGTCCGAAGACAGTATGCCCGTTCTGGTCCTCGAATGTGCCGAGATTGGTCTGGACGACGAAGGTTCCCGCGCCGCCGGTGTCGGTCCCAAACGCTGTGCCGCCGATGCGCGGACCGCCGGTTCCTGTGCTTTGGATCTCAGATGCAAAGGCGGTGAAGGTGCTGAACTGCTCGCCGGTTTCGGGATCGGTATCGAACCGGACATCGGCAACCGCAACGCGCCCGCCGCTGCCGCTCGGCAGGGTATTGTCAGGATGATCGAACCTTGCCTCGCCGCCATTGCCAATCAACAACAAGGCGTCTGGCTGACCTGCTCCGCCACCACCGGTGAAATCGTCCTCGATGCGGAAGACGCTCACGGTGTTGGCGTCTGCCGCAATGTTACTGCCATTATCGCCGGCGAACTCGGCACCCTGTCCGGGTGTCGGGGTGCCAAAGAGGATGACACCTTCCTCGACCGCTTCATTGCTGCCGTCAGTGACAAAGGAGTAGAGGTGGAAGCCGTTGTCGAGGTCGGAGAACCCGCGCCCTGTCAGTTCGCCAAGACTGGTTGATGAGGCACCGTCGCCGGGGCCGAACTCGACAAAGCCTGCATTTTCAAACCGGGTCTGGGCGAAGAAGTCCGGTGTTCCGCGGCCATCGAAGGTCGTCGTGAAATCGAGCGATGTTTCCGCAACGGGGATACGAATGGTATCGCCCTCGGCATCGGTGCCGATCAGCGAGCCGAACGTGATCGTGTCGAACCCGACGAAGCCCAGCGCCGGGACAAAGAAGCTGCCCCCTGTTGGCAACACGAACGGGACGTCCGGTGTCAGGAACAGGGCGTCGCCCTCTTGGAATGAGAAATCCAGGATGACCTCGTCGCTGGTGGCGACTTCGGTGGTCCGGTCCGGTGAGGGCGCTTCTTTTTCGCCGCTGGTCGACACGGGCTGGCGTTCCTCGCCGTCCTGAACGCCCGAGTTGATCTCGGCCACAGAATTGACGCGGCGCTCGCCCTCTTCGCCCGACTGCTCCTCGGCTGCGGTGTCGCTGCCGCCATCGCCGGAGCCTTCGAACTTATTGAAGTGTTCGGAAAGAACTTCAGATCCGACGATTCCGAGGAACTCGATGGGCTTGCCCGGCACGGCCTCCGCCGCTGAGTTCGGTCGGCTGAGCGTGACCTTGCGCCCGGATGCATCCGTGACCTCGGCATACTCTCCAGCGAGGTGAATAACCTGCGTTGTCCCGTCTTCCGAGACGACAACAAGGGTCAGGCCGCCGCGAATGCCGATGGTGACGGTGGGCGTGCGCACCACCGCGTCCGTCTTCTTTGAAATGCGACCGCCGATGAAGCGCAGCGCGCCGCGTGTCAGCGTGAGTGCGATCTCGCCGCTTTCAGCCGCGTCATCGTAGACATATTTGTCCAGAACGATGTCGGAATTGGGCGAAACGGTTAACGTGGTCTGGTCGAGAAACATCAACTGGCCGGAGCCGATCGGCGACGTTTCGATCCGCTCGTCGCGGACGATGTCGTTCCCCAAAGCCAGTGTTCGCTTGGAGCTGGACGGCGGCGTGCCATCCATATCGCGGTTTACAGCGGCAACTTTGCCGATCTCTGCTGCCGAAAGTTCTGTTGCTGCACCAAATGACACGGCACAGGCCATCGCGGCCCAGTTGAAAAGGTTTTTCCCCACACCATACCTCAAGCATGTCTTGCAGACTTGCCGTCTGCGTTAGCGCCAATAAATTGACTTTGCGCTAACGGTAATTGCTTGGGATTGTGGCTAAAACCGGTACTGCAATGAGACGGTTG
The DNA here is from genome assembly GCA_964475765.1 of uncultured Limibaculum sp. Classification (GTDB taxonomy): domain Bacteria; phylum Pseudomonadota; class Alphaproteobacteria; order Rhodobacterales; family Rhodobacteraceae; genus Thermohalobaculum. The sequence continues at coordinate 16,882 of CAYYZH010000012.1, read as the reverse complement.
TGCTCAAATTGCTAAGATCGAAGTTCACGATATTCGACTCGCGAAACAGCCCGTCGATGTCGAGCTGGACGCCAAAACCGCCCTGAATTGCGAAGACGTGGCTGATGCCAGCACGCACATCGATGTCGCGGCGTTTTACGTCCAGACCGATCAGCGGATCTTCCTCGTCGAAGAAGCGGGT
>CAYYZH010000012.1:7861-16601 GCA_964475765.1 uncultured Limibaculum sp. | reverse complement strand
CGCATGCCGAAGTCTGCTTCTTCGTTGCCCTCGACGATGTTGACCAGCACCGGATCGCCGGTCTGGAAAATGTCGATCAGCAACTGGTCGCTGTCCGGTCCCAGGGTCGCGTTGGTCGCGTAGGTGACGCCCACGGACGTGATCCCGGAGAACGCACTTTTCTTGGTTCTCGCGTCGATCGCTTCCTTGTAACGGTTGATGCGCGCGGCCACCGCGGTTGGTGTCTCGGGGTCAGCCAGAACCTGATCGAAGTAAAGTTCGGAGGCCTCATAGGAGCCGAGGTTGAAATAGGCCACTGCAAGTTCGAGCCGGACCCGGCTAAGATCCTGACGGTAAATCAACATCCGTTCGAGCGTCGAAATCGCAGCCTCGTAATCCTCCAGACGGATCGACAGCGTGGCGTATTCGAACATCAGGTCGAGATTGTCAGGATCGTCCAGCAGGCGTTCGAACAGTTCCGCCTGTTTCGCGCGCGCCTCGCTGATCGCGGCAGGCGCATTGAGCACTGATCCAAGTCCATCGGATTGAGCAAACGCAGGCAGCGGCGCCGCGCCAACACAAAACATAATCGCAAAAGCAGACGACCAGCGCACAAACGCATTCGACATGGACTTTCCCCTCACTCCTGTCGCAAAGCGTTTAGCATCGCGCTTAATCCTTTGGTAGCAATGAATTTACTAGGCAGTGGGGATCGACACAAATTTGCCACGCCATGTGCCCAAAAACGCACGCTGTACGAAATGACATTGGGGGCAACAAAGTCATGTCGGCGAAAAAAGTGGACTGGAAGGCCGCAATTCTTGGACTGGTTGTGCTCGCTGGCGTGATCGGCGTCGCGGTTGTTCGTCCACCAGAATACGTTGCAGTTGAAGAGGCGATCTTCGACAAATACCAGCAGTGGAAACCGCGGGAATATAACCCCGACAGTCCAGTCCGTGTGATCGACATCGACGACGAATCACTGGTCGAATTTGGCCAGTGGCCATGGCCCCGAACCTATATGGCCGAACTGCTGCGCCGGGTGACCAATGCCGGTGCCGCAGCGATTGCGCTTGATATCACTTTTACCGAACCTGACCGGACATCGCTTGCCACCATGTCCGAAACTCTGGGCCGGTTCGGCGGCAACTATGACGGGCTTTTCATCGAGGTCGAGCGGCGCAGCGCCGAGAACGCGCTGCCCGACCATGACGATGAACTCAGCTGGATGATCTCCCAGACACCGACGGTTCTGGGGACCATCCCGACGGACGCGCCACTTGACGACCGGATGCCGCCCCAGCCCAAAGGCATCGCCGTGAGCGGCGATGGCGGCGACATCCGTCCTGTTATCGAATGGTTCGAAGGCGCCATCCCCAACCTCGCTGTGCTCTCTCGTGCCGCAAAAGGTGTGGGGACGATCGCGCTGGCCAAGGACGAGAAGTCGGTAATCCGCAACGTCCCGCTGGTCGTCGCCATTGCCGATAACCAGTTTGTCTATCCCGCGCTGTCGGTCGAGGCGCTACGCGTCGCGCAAGGCGCCGGCTCTCATGCGGTCAAGACGTCGCGCGGCAGTCAGGAGCAGGACTTCGGGGCAGAGGTCAGCATCGTCAACATGAAGGTTGGCGGCGCGGTCATCCCGCTCGATCACCGGGGTGCGCTGCGCGTCTACTATTCCGGGGCCGAGGAGGAGCGCGTCATCTCTGTCAGCGATGTTCTGGCTGGCGATGAACTCGCGCCGGAGGTTGCGGACAGGTTGCTGGGTCAGATTGTTTTCGTCGGCTCCAGTGCCGCGCAGCTTTTCGATATCAAGACCACACCGCTGCATGACAGGATCTCCGGCGTCCATGTCCATGCCGAGATCGTCGAGCAGGTGATCGATCAGTCCTGGATCAGCCGTCCGGATCTGGCGGCGGGCATCGAGCGTCTGGTCGCCATTCTGCTTGGCCTCGTGCTGATCGTGCTCCTTTGCACCAATCGTCCCCTCATCGCGTTCGGCGTTCTCGTCGTGGCCGTCGCGGGATCCGCGTTCGGCTCGTGGCACGCGTTCTCCAACGAGGCCACGTTGCTCAGCCCGCTGCTGCCCATCGCGGGGGCGGCGCTGCCGTACTTCTCTGTCTCGGGGTATAAGTACTTCACCGCCGAGGCGAGCCGCCGCGAGGTGACGCGCCAGTTCGAGCATTTCGTCAGTCCCGAGGTGATTGAGGACATTGTTGACGATCCCGAGAAGTATCTCACACCGGGCGGCGCGCAGCGCATGCTCTCGATCATGTTCCTCGATGTGCGCCGCTTCTCGACCATCACCGAGAAGATGGAGCCTCAGGAGGTCATTGCCTTCATCAACAAGCTGCTCACGCCGCTGACGGACGCGATCATCGAGCAGCAGGGGACCATCGACAAATACATGGGCGACGCGGTCATGGCGTTCTGGAATGCGCCCCGCGAGACCGAAAGCCACGAGATCAAATCCGTGCGCGCCATGCTGGCCTTCGATCCGATCATGACCGAACTGAATGTCGAGTTCGAGAGGATGGGCCTGCCCGATATCGACATCGGGGTGGGCATCAATACCGGTGAATGCTCGGTGGGTAATATGGGCTCGCTCAAACGTCTGGCTTATTCGTGCGTTGGCGACAGCGTGAACCTGGCCGCCCGGCTCGAGGGCCAGACCAAGGCTTATGGCGTGCGCAACCTGATCGGCTCGCGCACCGCCGAGGGCATCCCCGGGTTTGCAGCCATCGAGATCGACAGCGTGGCGGTAAAAGGCCGGACCCAGCCCGAAACGATCTACACCGTTGCGGGGGACGAAAGGGTGGGCTCAGACGCGGCTTTCACAGCGGTCGCCGATGCCATCGGGTCCGCCCGCGCAGCCTATCTCGCGCAGGACTGGGACGGGGCCGAGGCCGGCTTTCGTGCGATTGGCGCAATGGGCCGGGTCGGCGCCTTTGAACCCGCCCCTTTTGCCGACGTGTTCTTGGGCCGAATCGCGGAGTATCGCGCCAGCCCGCCGCCGGCAGACTGGGACGGGGTCTATGTCGCAACGTCGAAATAACCGGACGGGGACAGCCAGTACGTCGCGCACGCACAGCGGTGTTTTCAAGAGAAACACCCGCCAAATGGTTGTTTTGCATTGATGGCTAGCGGTTGCTGTGATTTCGTCAAAGTTGAATGTAAGGTCTCAAACTGAGAACGAAAGAATTCGCAGCCGAGACGAGGCAAGAAGCGTGACGTTCCTGACGCAAGCCCCTAAAGGTCTGCCCGGCGTGCCGGGTCAGCGCGCTTTTGCCGTTGGCCTCTGCGTGCTTGCCGTCAGTGGCTGCATGCAGGATCTCGGTGGCGGTCTTGGCCAGCGCGGCGATGTCCTCAGTTCGACCAAGACCAGCAGCAGCGGGCTCGCCAGTCTGCTTCAGGGCGGGCAGCAGACCGATGACAAGTTCGAACGCGCGCCGGATCTCTTTCGCGAGTCCGGGATTGTGCGCTGGAACGGGCAAGGCACCGTCAGTGGCGTCTGGGCCGCGCATCCGGATGTCGATGCCCCGCGCCGGGTGCGCATGGTCAACACGCAATCCGGCCTTGAGGTCGACGGGATGCTTTACCGGGTTGACGCAACCGGCCCGCAGGATGCGATCACTGTCTCGTCCGCTGCGGCAGAAGCGCTTGAGCTTCGACCGAACGACCCGACGCTGATCTCGCTGTTCGGGCTGCGCTCCCGGTCGCAGCGGGACGCAGAGAGCGAGCTGACCGCCGAGGATCTAAAGGTCCCGCCGGAGGTGACTGCCCGCAACGAGCTTGTCACCCATGTCGGCAAGATGAACGAGACTGAGATCACCGAACTGGTCGCAGCCGCCATGCGCGGTATGGGCTATGACACTCGGGTTGAGGCGGATGCGTTCGTGGTGGAGCCCGAGGAACCCATCGCTGGCGGCGACTTGCCCGGTGGCAACGCGGAAGAGACCCCGACGGAGCCAAAGCTGACCGTAGTGGGCGCGCCGCCGCTTTCCCTAACCGAGGCCGCGCCGGACCCGGGCCTTGCAACGACGATTGATCTGGCAGAGCTCAATCGCGCGCTCACGCGGTCGAGCACGACCGATCGGCCTGAGACCGAGGCCGATGAGACCGGTGCCCCCGGTGAAGACGACTTCAGCGGGTTCATCCAGATCCTCGCTGTTCCCAAGCCCGGCGCTGCTGCCGCTCTGACGCCGATCCGGGTCACCCTGCGCAGTGAACCCGGCGGTCCCGTTGAGGCGAGCGATATCAAGTCGATCCAGGCCCGGCTGACCAACCTTGGCGAGATCGGTGTCGTCGTGTCCGTGCCCGGCTTCACCGAGGATGCCGTTCAGGGTCTGACCCTCGGCATGGCGCATCTCGAGATGGTGGATCTCGATGGTCTGCTGGGTCTCTGGACAGTGAACTACGATCTGCTCGAAGCGCCGGATCGGGCACTTCTCCCGCTCCAGCCCGTCTATTTCCTGGCCAAGGGCTGACTGTCTCGAGCCCTCAGTCCGCTGCGGCTTTGCCCTCTGTATCAAAATCCTCCCGCAACTTTCTTGCGGGACTGGCCCCATTTTCGGGGATTAGTTAGGGGCCAGTCCAGTTTTCGCTAGCCTTTGCCGCCCCAATAACGCTTGGTACTCGAGCCATCCGCCTGTCCTGACCGACGGGTCGGCCAGGACGTGCGCAGGATCGCCTTCGCCTGCGACCAGGCAAAACGAAAAACGAGGGTACAGAGCTATGGGAGGACATATATGTCTCTGAACAAAATGTTTGCGGTGGGAGCTGCGCTGGGCGCACTGGGCTTCGCTGCAACCGCGATGGCCGAAACGGTCATTCGTGTCCAGTCGGTGATCCCGGCCAAGGCTGACGAAGTCTTCATGCTGACGGAGTTCGGCAAGGACGTCGAAGCCCTGACCGGCGGGTCGGTCAAGTTCGAGATCCTGCCCGCGGGCGCAGTCGTCGGCGTGAAAGAGACGCTGGACGCGGTCGACAGCGGCCTGATCGAAGGCGGCTTTGCATGGACCCACTACTGGTCGGGCAAGCACCCGGCAGCCATGCTGTTCGGCTCGCCCGTTGCTGGCGCTGGCGTCGGCATCGACAACATCGCCTTCCTGAGCTGGTTCCAGTACGGCGGCGGCCGTGAGCTTTATGACGAGCTCTGGACGGAAATGGGCGTGAACGTCAAAGGCTTCATGCTCCAGCCGGTCGGCCCCGAGGCCCTCGGTTGGTTCAAAGAGCCGATCACCTCGATGGACGACTTCCGCAAGTACCGCTTCCGGACGCCTCCGGGCATCCCGGGCCAGACCTACAAGGACATCGGTGTCGCATCGGTCGCCATGGGCGGCGGGGACATCCTGCCGGCTCTGGAAAAAGGCACGATCGATGCAGCCGAGTGGTGCTGCCCCAAGCCTGACTCCGTGTTCGGCTTCCAGAAAGTGCTCAAGCACTACTACCTGCAGGGCCTGCACCAGGTTGTCGTCAACGCCGACCTCTACATCAACGGCGATGTCTACAACGGTCTGACCGATCTCGAGAAGAAGGCCATCGAAGTTGCGGCCAACGCGTCGCTTTCGAAAGCCATGTCCTATCGGATCTACGAGAACGGCAAGGCGCTGAAGGACCTGACCGAGAACCACGGCGTCATCCTGCATGACACCCCGGCTGACTACTTCCCGGCCTACATGAACGCTGCCAAGGCGTCGCTGGAGAAGAACGCTGCGGAGAACCCGTTCTTTGCGAAGGTCTGGCAGTCCCAGAAGGACTTCGCAGCTGTCGCTGTGCCGTTCTGGGCTGGTGCTCAGGCATCGAACGCGGCGCTGGGTAAAGCCTTCGCCGACAGTGTTGCGAACAAGTAAGTTCGCCTGATATCCGGCGCACCGCCTCGTCGTGGTGCGCCGACTTCTCCAAAATGACATCTCTCCAGCAAGGAGAGGGACAGGGCTGGGGGGCTCGCCCGACCGGCCGATTTCGGGATCGGGGAGCGCCAGACCATGGCCGATGATGTAGACGTCGAAAAGCTCGAGATCACCGACGAGTTGATCGCCGAGCGGCGGGCCGAGGAGCCGGGTGAAACGCCCGAGGACATGACGCCCTGGCAGCGTCCGATCACCGCTTTCATCGACGTTCTCAACCTCTGGGCGGGCCGCATTTTCTGCCTGCTCCTGATCCCGCTGATTTTTGCTGCTGTCTATGAAGTTGTCTCCCGCACCATGTTCGGGACGCTGGTCTCTTGGGACATGGCCGAAGAGGCGCGCGCGTGGGGGTTTGGCCCGACGCTTTGGCAATACGATATCAGCCGCATGCTGGGCGGCGTCCTCTTCATGGGGGCCGCGGGCTATGCGCTGCTGCGCGGCGTTCATATCCGGGCGGACTTCATCTATCGCAACTGGACGCCCAAGACCCAGGCGACCGTGGATGCGATCCTCTATCTCGGGTTCTACTTCCCGGCGATGCTGTTCTTCTTCTGGAGCGCCTTCACCTACACATGGGGCAGCTTCAACCCCGGTAACGGCTTTGCCTACACCGGATGGGAACGCCTCTCCGACAGCACCTGGGCGCCGGTGCTTGGGCCTGCACGGGCGGCCATGCCTGTGGGTGTGCTGCTGCTCCTGCTCCAGGGCATCCCGGAACTGTTCCGCGCTTTTCACCAGATGGGCAAAGAGCGCGAGCGTCAGTTCACCCGCTGGCTGCCTTACTACCTTGCGATCCTTGCCTTTGCCTTTGTCGGGGTCTTCTTCCCACAAACGCTGGGCACGATCATGCCCGACTTCATCGGTGAATTCTGGCAAGGCCTTTGGGGGCGCAACGGTGCACTTACCCCGGACAAGACCACCATCGGACTGCTCATGCTGGGCGCGATGCTGTTCGCGATCTTCGTCGGCTTCCCGATCTCGTTCACGCTGATCTTCCTCGGGTTCGTCTTCAACACCTGGGGCTTCAACACCAAGGTCACGTTCTTCCTGCTGACGGCGAAGACCAACGAGACCATGCTGGATGACCAGCTGGTCGCCGTGCCGCTGTTTATCTTCATGGGCATCATGATGGAGAAGGCGGGCCTGATGGAGCGTCTCTTCAACGCAATCCAGCTCATGATGAGCCGGGTGCGCGGTGCGCTTTTCATCGCGGTCCTCTTCGTCTCGACCATCTTCGCCGCCGCTACCGGGATTGTCGGCGCGTCCGTGACGATCCTTGGGATCATGGCCGCCCGGACGATGAACAAGTCCGGCTATGACGTGAAGCTCGCCGCCGGGACCATCACCGCGGGCGGCACGCTGGGTATCCTGATCCCGCCGTCCATTATGCTGATCGTCATGGGGCCGGTGCTCGAAGTGCCTGTCACTGATCTTTTCCGCGCCGCGATCCTTCCCGGCGTGATGCTGGCCGCGCTCTACCTGATCTACTCCATCGGACGGTGCTGGATGAACCCAGACCTCGGTCCGATCCTGCCTGAGGACGAGCAACCGGAGACCTCGCCCTTCTATTGGGCCGAAGTCCTGTCGGTGCTGTCAGCGCTCTTCATCTTCATCTGGCTCTGCGTCGAGGGCGCGTCCGGCGGGCTGAGCATCTTCCCCCTGGCCGGTCTCATCATCCCGATCCTTTGGCTGGTGGTGATGTATGCCGTCTTCACCTGGATGCGGAAGGCCAAGCCCGGCGGGTTCTATTTCTCCGACCTCTGGTACGAGTTCTTTATGGGGTTGGTGCCGCCGACCGTCCTGATCGCGTTCGCTCTCGGTTCTATCCTTGCGGGCTGGGCCACCCCGGTTGAGGCGTCCGCTTGCGGCGCCTTCGGTTCGATCCTGCTGGCGCTGGCTTATCGCAAGTTCACGATCTCCGGCGGGTATGACTCCATGGTCAAGACGCTCGAGATCACCGTGTTGATCATGTTCCTGGTCGCGGCCTCGAACTTCTTCGGCGCCGTCTTCTCCAACCTCGGCACGCCCAAGATGCTGACCGAGGCGATGCTGGCCTTCGAACTCAGCCCCGTCTGGACCATGGTCCTGATCCTCGCGCTGGTCTTCATCCTCGGCTGGCCGCTCGAATGGGTGCCGATCGTGCTGATCATCGTGCCGATCATCCTGCCTGTGGTCGAACAGCTCGACTTCGGCCTCGAGGGCAACGATCACCTCATCTGGTTCGCCATTCTGGTCGCGGTCTGTCTGCAAACCGCTTGGCTCTCGCCTCCGGTCGCGCTATCTGCCTATTTCCTCAAGGGCGTCGTGCCGGAGTGGGATCTGAAAGACATCTATTACGGCATGATGCAGTTCATGGTGATCCAGCTCATCGGCCTCGGATTGATCTTCTACTTCCCCGACATCGCGCTCTGGCTGCCACGCTATCTCGACGGAGGCTGATGTGCCCGAATACCTGAAGAAAGCCGCCCGCACCTCGACAGACGATGCGGGCGATGTCCGCGATGCTGTGCAAAAGATCCTCGACGAGATCGAAGCGGGCGGGGATGCCAAGGCGCGGGAATACGCCGCCAAATTCGACAAGTACGAGGGCAACATCGTCCTTACCCGCGACGAGATCGCGGAGGCGGCGGCCAAGGTGCCGCAAAAGCTGAAGGACGACATCCGCTACGCCCACGACAATGTCCGCCGCTTTGCCGAGGCGCAGAAGCAGACCATCGTCGATTTCGAGCACGAGATCGAACCCGGCCTCATCGCGGGCCAGAAGGCGATCCCTTGTCAGGCCGCAGGCTGCTACGCGCCGGGCGGGCGCTATGCGCACATCGCGTCTGCCATGATGACGGTCACCACCGCCAAGG
>CAYYZH010000012.1:0-7851 GCA_964475765.1 uncultured Limibaculum sp. | reverse complement strand
CGGGCACATCTCGGCCTGCTCTCCCCCGCGCCCTGATACCGGTGTGCATCCGGCGATTGTCTACACCGCCGATCTCTGCGGGGCCGATCAGATTCTGGCCCTTGGCGGCGTGCAGGGGATCGCGGCGATGGCGTTCGGGCTGTTTGGCCTGCCGAAATCCGACATCCTCGTTGGTCCCGGCAACCAGTTCGTGGCGGAGGCGAAACGCATCCTCTTTGGCCGCGTCGGCATCGATATGTTCGCCGGTCCCACCGACAGCCTGATCCTCGCCGACGAGACCGCCGATGCCGAGATCGTCGCCGTCGATTTGGTGAGCCAAGCCGAGCATGGCTACAACTCGCCGGTCTGGCTTGCCACAACCTCCCGTGATCTCGCCGAAACCGTGATGGCCCGCGTGCCCAAACTGATCGCCGATCTGCCCGAACTGAACGGCCAGAACGCAGAAGCGGCATGGCGCGACTATGCCGAGGTCATCGTCTGCGCCGACCGGGAAGAAGTCGCGACCGTCTCCGACCAGATCGCGCCGGAGCATCTGACCGTGATGGCCGATGATCTCGATTGGTGGCTGAACCGGCTGCAATGCTACGGCTCGCTGTTCCTTGGGGAAGAGACGACCGTCAGCTATGGCGACAAGGCGTCGGGCACCAACCATGTCCTGCCGACCTCGGGCGCTGCGAAATACACCGGCGGGCTCTCCGTCCACAAATACATGAAACTCGTGACGTGGCAGCGGATGACCCGCGAAGGCTCGAAACGCGTGGCCGAGGCGACCGCCCGGATCTCGCGTCTCGAAGGGATGGAAGGCCATGCCCGCGCGGCGGATGTGCGCCTCGCCAAGTACTTCCCCGGCGAGAATTTCGATCTGAGCGCCACCGAATGAAGGCGCTCTTCTACACTGGCGCCAACTCGAGCGAACTGCGCGATACGCAGGAACCGACAGGTACCGACGAGATGCCTGTGATCGACGTCGCCTATTGCGGCATCTGCGGGTCTGATATGCACGCGTGGCACGGGCACGACCCGCGGCGCGTCCCGCCCATGATCCTGGGCCATGAGGCCGTTGGCACCGTGCGCACCGGCCCGCGGACCGGCGAGCGTGTGGCTCTGAACCCGCTGATGCCGAAAGGCGAGTACCCTGCCGGGGCGGAGCATCTCGCCTCGTCCCGCGAGATGATCGGCATGCAGTATCCGGGCGGCTTTGCCGAGCAAGTTGCGATCCGGCCCGAGAACATGATCACGATCCCGGACGCCCTGTCGTTCGAGCGTGCCGCACTTGCCGAGCCGCTCGCCTGCGCCGTTCACGCCGTGCGCCTCGGTCTTGCGTATCAGCAGACGATGTCCGGGCAGCCTGCGGACCAGACGCGAGTGACCGTGCTCGGCGGGGGCGCGATCGGGCTCCTCTCCGCACTGGTCTTCAAGGACCGCGGCGTGCAGCAGATCTCGGTTGCCGAGACCAATGACGACCGCGCCGCGACCGTGCGCGCGGCCACCGGCGCCGAGACGTACAACCCGATGGAGACCACGGGGCCTGTATCTGACATCGTGCTCGATGCGGTGGGGATGGGTCCGACCCGCAAGGCCGCCTCCGAGATCGTGCGCCCGGGCGGGGCCATCGTGCATATCGGGCTGCAGGACAACGATCCCGGTCTCGATACGCGGCGCTTGACGCTGCAGGAGATCGCCTTCATCGGCACCTATTGTTACACGCGCGCTGATTTTCAGGATGCCGTGACGATGCTTGCGGAGGGCCGGGTGATCGAGGACGGCTGGTGCGAGATCCGTCCGCTCTCCGAAGGTGCGCGGTCGTTTGAGGATATTCACAACGGGACCGCCCCGCCGAAGATCATCCTCCGGCCCTGATGCGCTCAAACACCCGCTGTTGGGCACGGTCCCGGACTTGATCCGGGACCTCACCGTGGCGCAACGAGGAGGTCCCGGGTCTGCGCCCGGGACAGTGACGACCTCAAACGCCGTGTCAGGTCTTCTCCAGCTCGGCCAGCCGCCGCGCCAGTTCGGTCTTCTCGCGGTTCACCCTGGCCAGCGCATCGGCAAGAGCGTGCGTGTCCTCTGCCGGTCCATCGGTCGAGGGGCCGCGATCCGAGACTTGCACTTTCTTGCGACGCCGCCCCCAGAGCGTCCAGCCAAACGCCACACCCAGCACAAACGCCGCCGCCAGATAGAGTGCGATCTGGAGCAGGAGATAGGTCATTCGATGCTGCCTTCGCCCGGCACACCATCCACGCCCAGCGCCTGAAGGCGGGACACCAGCTCGGCGTTCACCTCGCGCAGCCGCGTCCGGTCTTCAAGGAGCATGTCATTCGCGTGCCAGGTGTTCCGCAGCACGGTGCGCAGGCGGGTCTCTTCGCTCCGCAGCCGGTCCACTGCAGCCCTCGGGTCGCTCTCGACCGACACCCGCCAGCCCGGCTGGTTCAGGACGGCAAAGGCTTCCTCGCGCCTCTCCTCGGCATAGATCCCGGTGACCGACACTGCGTCGTCGGCCAGAACGGCGCGCCCGGCCGACAGCGTTGCAAGGGCGCCGGCAAGAGACTCTGCCCGCGCGGCCCAGTCCCCGGCAGGTCCTGGCGCCAGCGCGGTATAGTCCATGACCTCGCCGCTGCTGGCCAGCACCGCCCAAAGCCGTTGGCGCAGGGCATCATCGGGCAAATGTCCCTCGAGATACACCTCGCCAGCCGCCGTGCGCGTCATTGTCAGGACGTAAGGTGACGGCGGCGCCGCGATGCTTGTGTGATTGGTCAGCTTGTCGACACCGTCGATGGCGGCAAGCCGGATCAGCGCCATGTCGCGATGGTCCTCGTCGCGGGCGATCCCGGTCAGCGTTACATCGCGCCCGTCGACAAAGGCCTCGAGCCCCAGACCGTCCAGCGCCTCCCCCGCCTCGGCGGCAATCCCGGCCTCGATCTCCGGTGCCTTGACTGTCATCGCAGCCCCTGCCACGGCAAGGGCGAGCCCCAGAATCCCAATGGCTGGAAAATTCGGCAAGTAACCCCCGGTCATTCTGGCGTCTTCGGACGCCGTTGCCAAAATAATACCTCAGCTTAGGGGTGCAGGGCTAAATAAATGTTCAACCAACGCCAATCACGCCGATCTCAGCTTGGAAACCGTACCATCAGGTCTGCGACCTGGGCCTGGGTCAGGAACCGGGTCTTCTCGCCGCGCAACATCAGGTAAAGCTTAGCGGTTTCCTCCAACTCCTCGGCGGCATAGACGGCGGCTTCCAGTGATTTCCCCGCAACCACAGGCCCATGATTTGCCAGCAACATGGCATGAGCGTGGCGGGCGGTTTTGCGCACGGCATCCGCCAGCGCTTTGTCACCCGGTGCGAAATACGGCACCAGCGGGCACTTGCCGACCCGCATCACATGATAGGCGGTGATCGGGGGCAGGACGTCCTCAGGGTCGATCTCTTCCATGCAGGAAATCGCGACCGAATGCGTCGAATGCAGATGCACCACCGCGCTCATCTCCGGGCGCTCCTCATACATCGCAAGATGCAGGAACTCTTCCTTCGACGGCTTGTCGCCCGCTATGTGCGTGCCGTCAAAGCCAACCTTGGCGATGCGCGCGGGGTCCAGACGTCCCATCGACGAATTGGTCGGCGTGATCAGAAAGCCATCGTCCAGCTTGACCGAGATGTTGCCAGATGACCCGCAGCCATAGCCGCGGTCATAAAGCGATTTTGCCAGAACGGCGATCTGGTCGCGGATCGGGGCGTCGCTCATGGGGCGCTCCCGCTGGCATCGGCAAAGAACTGCTCCCCGCCAAAGTTCCCTGATTTCAGCGCCAGAGCGATCGGCGCATCATCGAGAGACGCACACCACGGCACGCCCGGCGCAATCTGCGGGCCGACGGCCAAGCGTTTGACCCCGAGTGCCGAAGTGACCGCGCCGGAGGTCTCCCCGCCCGCCACTATGAAGCGGTGCACGCCTGCCGCGTGAGCTGTGACGGCGATCTCGGAGAGTGTGGCTTCGACGAGGGCTGCGGCTTTCTCGACCCCCAATTTGGCTTGTGCGGCCTTGACGCTTTCAGGCGGGGCGGTGGCCGCGATCAGGGGCGTCTCGTCCAGCCGGGCCTTGGCCCATTCCCAAGCGGCGCTCGCGGTCTGTGTGCCTGTGGCAAGCTCCAGCGGATCGAGCTGTAGGACCGGGCGCCCTTCGGCCAGACGGGCGGCGACTTGGGCGTTGGTCGCGGCGCTGCACGACCCCGAGAGCATAAGGCAGGCCCCTCCTACGGCGGGCAAGGTGTCTGCCGCGCCGCCCGCAAGCTTGCCCGCACGGGCGAAGTTTCCTGGCAGACCGAGGCCAAGGCCGGATCCTGCGGTCACGAATGGCAGCTCGGCGACCGCTTCGCCCAGCGCCAGAAGGTGCTCATCTGTCAAGGCATCGACAATTGCGTGACGTATGCCCTTTCCGCGCAGATCCGCGATCGCCGCGCGCACCGCCTCCGCCCCGGCCTCGACCGCGGCAAACGGGATCAGGCCGACATCGGCACCACCAAGCTGCGGCGAGAGCCACCGACCCAGATTGGCGTCCGTCATAGGTGTCAGCGGATGATCCTTGAGACTGGATTCGTGCAAGGGCTGGTCAAAGACGAAGAGGTTGCCCTGAAAGATGGTTCGCCCGGCTTCGGGAAAGGCCGGGCAGTAGACGGTGAAATCAGCGCCCGTTTCCGTCATCAGCGCGTCCGACACCGGGCCGATATTGCCGGTTTGGGTCGAATCGAAGGTCGAGCAGTACTTGAAGTAACATTGCTCCGCGCCCGCCTTGGCCAGCCACTGCCAACTTGCCACGCTGTCTCCGACAGCTTCCGCAACAGGCGCCGTGCGCGACTTCAATGCGACCACCACGGCTTCCGCCTCGGGCACAGGGTCGCCGGTCTCCGGGCGCTCCAATACCAAGACCGTGCGCATGCCCGCCCGGGCCAGCATGTTGGCAAGATCGGTGGCGCCGGTGAAATCGTCGGCGACGGCCCCAAGCAGCGGTTTCATCATGTTCTCCTCCACATCTCCCACCGGACCGCGCGCGCAGCGCGAGGGCGGGTGGGTGGGCATTGGTCGCTTCCCGCGAGGCGCTCGGCGCAGCCGTGCGGCTCAAGGGGCGAAACCTTCTTTTGGACGGCAATGACGTCAGACATCGACCCAGCGCCTGCTGTCATTACTCCGATAGATCGCATCCTCGATCTCGATATTGCGCAAGTAGGCCGCCGCCTCCGTCTCCGCAGGAACGCCGGTCTGAAATGCCTCCAGCGCCGCACGGTTGGTCAGATACACGCAATCCCCGCCAAAGAGGTGATCATTCCAGTCATAGCCGTGGCGCGTCCACGCGTTCTCGCCATGCCGCCGCCGCGTGATCACGCCATCGCCGCTCAGCCGGATCGTGCCGCCGGGCCCTTCGATCTCCATCTCACCCATGGTCAGCCGCCGGTTCTCGGCGGCATGATCGGCCAGCCGGTTGCCATCAAAGAGGCCGCGCGCGCCGCCCGCAAAGGCAAACTGCACGATCCCGGCATCCTCTCCTGCGATCACCGGGTTCAACCGGACCAGATCGGCGGACACCGATGTCACTTCGCCCATCAGAAACCTGAATGTATCGACCCAGTGGATCGCCGTCTCATGCACCAGAAACCGCGGCATCTTCTGGAAGTATGGCTGACGCGCCAGATACGCCTCCGGCCCCTGACCGTCGCCGGGGCGCAGCCGAAACGTCACCTGATAGGGATCGCCAACAGTTCCGCTCGCCAGTAGCGTCTTGATCGCCCGGTACCAGGGTTGAAACCGGAAATTCTCGTGGATCACGACGCGTGCGCCATGTCGTTCGGCCAAGGCAATCGCTTCCAACGCCTCCTCACGGTCCCGGCAGAAAGGCTTTTGGCAAATGATCCACGGAACCTCGGGCGCAATCACCCGGATCATCTCCAGATGCGTCTCGGGCGGCGAGGTGATGTCCACCAGATCGGGCTTTGCCTCGGCCAGCATGGTTTCGGGATCGGTGTAGCACGCCTCGACACCGTACTTCTGAGCCGTCTCCTCGGCTCCCGCACCGGACCGGGTGCACAAAGCGACCAGCTCGCAGCCTTCTATCCGGCTCCACGCATCATAGTGGAACTGGCCGAAATACCCCGCGCCGATTACGGCTACACGGGTCACGGATCGAGCCCTGCCATCGCTTGCCTCACCGCGCCATAGACCGCATGTGTCCCGGCCTTGCCGCCCAGCTCACAGGTCACGAGCTGGCCGTCGACGAACGCCGTCTCAACCGCGCGCCGGAGCAGGCTTGCGGCCCGTCCGGCTTCCGCTGCCGAATGCCGCTCCCCCAGCCACTCCAGCATCATCGCCGCCGAGAGGATCATCGCCGTGGGGTTGGCCAGGCCTTGGCCCGCAATGTCCGGCGCTGTCCCGTGGCAGGGCTGGAACACCGCGTGCTCCGCGCCAATGTCAGCCGAGGGCGCATACCCCAGACCGCCCATCAACGCCGCGCCAAGATCCGACAGGATGTCGCCGAACATGTTCTCCGTCACGGCCACGTCAATCGTCCACGGCTTTTGCACCATGTGCATGGCGAAAGCGTCGACATAGGCGTGCTCGGCGCCCATCTCCGGCTTCAACGCCGCGCGCTCATAAAAGATCCCGCGCTGCCAGTGAAACGCGCTGAAGACGTTGGCCTTGTCGACATGCGTGACCTTGTTCTGTTGCCCCCGGCTGCGCGCCAGATCAAAACAGAAATCGTAGAGCTTCTCCGAGGTCTCGCGCGTCAGCACCATGGTCTCGCGCGCTTCGCGATCCTCGATGATCTCGCCCGGCGCTTGGGGTGCGAACAATCCTTCGGTCGACTCCCGGACAATCACATAGTCCACATCATGGGTGCGCGTGTCCGCCAGAATGGGCCGGACGCCCGGGATCGGCTTGACCGGACGCACGCCTGCAAAAAGATCGAACTCGAACCGCAAGTCGATCTGCGGTGTGATCTCGCGTCCGTCGGGGTAGCGCACTTCCGGCAGGCCCATGGCCGCCAGCAGGATCGCGTCGGCCTTGTCAGCGACCCCCACCGCCTCCTTGGGCAGCGCCGTGCCAGTGTCGCGATAAAGACCTGCGCCGCCCGGCTGGGTGTCGAACCGAAACCCGAGGCCCCCAACCCTGGTCGCGGCGGCGTCCAGCAGCTCCAGACAGGGCGCAGTGATCTCTTCGCCAATCCCGTCGCCGGGAAATACAGCGATGTGAAAATCCGATACGTTCTTCATGTCCCCTCCGGTGCGTTATTCCCGGGCTTTAGACCCTGTGACGCCGCGTCCTTCAAGGGCCAAGCGCGGCAAGCAGCTTTGCGTTTACAGGATCGGTCCCGCATGGCTAGGGTCCGGCGGTCAATTCCGGGAGGGACACCATGTATCTGGTCGCCGTGACCTTCGACATTCATGCCGCGAAAGCCGAGGCGTTTGCCGCCCGCGTCGCGCAGCAGGCCACCGACAGTCTGACAGAAGCGGGCTGTCACCGCTTTGATGTCTGGGCCGAACCCGGCAACCCCGCGCGGATCTTTCTTTTCGAGATTTACACCGATCGGGCTGCCTTCGATGTTCATCTCGCCAGCGCGCATTTCAAGGCGTTCGACGCGGAGGTGACGGACTGGATCGCGGCCAAGAACGTCGAGACCTGGGTGTTGTCGGACGGCTAGTCGGTTGCCCGCTGCGACTGGGCCGACGGCAGGAACGTCTCCGGCACGGGGTATCTCGCGTCGGCACCCGTGATCCCGGCAGCTATGGCCTCGCCGACCAGATGGGCGATGCCAAACCCGATCTTGAACCCGCCCATGGCTGTCCAGACCCGGGTGTTGCCAACCGGCC